>URCS01000047.1 GCA_900546455.1 uncultured Collinsella sp.
ATCGAGAGCGGCCATCAGCTCGGTGGCCTCCTCGTAAGAAAGCTCAGGCAGGAGTTTCTCCTTCTTGTTGGCAAGCTCGACCAGGCCCTCAGCGGCATCCTCGGCAGCGAAGACAACGATCTTGCGCATATCGCCCTCGGCATCGTCGATGCGGCCGACCAGATCGGCAGCCTCGGCCTCGGCCATCAGGCCATCGAGCTCACGAAGGCGCATGCCCAGCAGGTCGGACATCTCCTTCTGCTCCATCTTGGGCTTGAGGTCAAGAAGCTTGATGGCGCGCTCGATGTTCGCCATGCGCTCGGCCTTGGCCTCCTCCTCCTTGGAAATAGCAAAGCGACGGCTACGCAGCAGGCGGGCGGCCTTCTGCATCTTGTCCATCAGCTCTTCGTCATCGTAATCAACGGCGGCCTCGACAACCTCGGCCTCCTCCTCGGCGGAAACCTCGTCAGCAGCCTCAACCTCGGCAGCTTCGGTCTCCACGGTCTCGACTGCCTCGACCTCGGCAGCCATGGTCTCGTTCTCGGTCTCGTTCATGATCTCTTCGTTCTCGGACATGAGACTCCTTCTTGGCCCTCTCGGGCATCATCGCCCCATTCGCGGGGCCCGTCGCGCACTCTTTGCGCTTTAAACATTCATGCCTCTCGGCAAAACGTCCATTAGTTTATGGTGTCGCCATCCAATCTAGCTGCAGAATCTATGTGCACACATTAATGCGACATGTGCGACTCGCGACGAGCGTACATCAGCGACGTCGCGAACCCGACCACGGCAATCACAGCCGCCACACGCACGGCAGTTGCAAATCCAATCGCCTGGGCAACGTCGGTCGCAGCGCCAGCCGCGCCGGCAGTCGCCGCAGAACTCGAGAGCAGACCGATAAACAGCGATGGGCCAAACGATGCGGCAATCATGTTCCACGTGTTAAGCAATGCCGTTCCGTGGGGATGCTCAGCGGCAGGCAGCGTCTCCAAGCCGGCCGTTTGCGAGGGGCTCAGCACCAAACCGACTCCGGCATACACCACAACGGTCAGCGCCACGACGACGCCGATGTTCATACTTGCCGCCGTCATCGAGATGGCAGTCTGCCCCACGGCAATCAGGGCAAAGCCGACCGGCAGCAGCGGCCATGCGCCACGGGCGTCCATCACGCGTCCGCCCACAATCGAGGTCACGGCGTTGCAGGCAATCGCCGGCAAAATGAGCAAGCCCGCAATAAGTGCGGTCATGCCGTATGCGCCCTCAAAATAGAGCGGCAACAAAACGCTCATCGAGAACGTCGTCATCATCGACACCACCACAAGCAGGCACGCGGGCCAAAAACGAACGCTCGCCATGGGACGCACGTTAAGCACCGGATGCTCGAGCTTGAGCTGACGGGCCGCAAACAGGCCGAGCAGCACAATGGCGGCGAAAAGCGCCACGATGCCGGCAATCGGATTGGTCGAGAACTCGCCTACGGAATACACGAATGCCGTAATGCCGGCGGCGAGCAAAACAACCGACAGAATATCAAGCGTGGTGCTCGAGCGCTCTCCGACATTCTGAACAAGCTTAACGCCCGCCGCAGCGACCACAATGCCGCCCACCAGCGGCACTACGAACACCGCCCTCCAGCCGAACAACGTGCACATAAGACCGCTG
Organism: uncultured Collinsella sp.; assembly: GCA_900546455.1. Lineage (GTDB taxonomy): Bacteria > Actinomycetota > Coriobacteriia > Coriobacteriales > Coriobacteriaceae > Collinsella. The sequence continues at coordinate 1,642 of URCS01000047.1, forward strand.
ATTACGGGTCCAAACGCCGGCCCTAGCGTAATGCAGGCACCGCCCAGGCTAAGATACAGACCGAGCTTCTCGCGCGGGGCGCAAGACAGCACCACGTTCATCATGAGCGGGAACAAGATGCCCGATCCCGCAGCCTGCAAAATACGACTTGGTAGCAAAACGCTAAACGACGGAGCGATCAGACACAGGACTTCGCCGGCGACCATACATCCGCATGCGAAAAACAACAGCTTGCGCGTCGAGAAACGGCCGGACAGGAAGGCCATGATGGCCGTAAAGATCGACGTCACGATCATGTAGCCCGAAACGAGCCACTGCGCCGTGGTGGCACTCACCGAAAAGGCTGCCATAATGTCGTGCAACGCCACGTTAATGATGTTCTCGTTAAACGCGGCAACAAAGGCTGCAATATACATAACGACGAGAAGCGCCGCAGTGGCCGATGGCGTTGCTTGAACTTGTTGCTGAGATTTGCTCCCCATGCATTTCCTTCCTCTTGGAACGACAGTCGCATCGCCCCAGAGGAACAGTCCAGGGCGAAAAATGAGCCCTAGACTTACGCCAGACGCCGTACACGACGAATCTGGCAACATGGTCCAACGTCAAAAGATTGTAACGCGGACGCGCAGCTTTCCTTCCGCGCTATTATTAAAAGTCCACGAAAGCATAAGACATGAGGAGCCCGCCATGATTAAGCCCATCATGAAATCCGAGTTCTTTTTGCGCCTGCCTTCCGAAGACGCGGAGCCCGACGATGCCGCGACCGGGCAGGACCTCCTGGATACACTCCACGAGCATGAGCACGAGTGCGTGGGGCTCGCCGCCAACATGATCGGTGTGCGCAAACGCATCATCTGCGTAAAGGACGGCAACAGGGCGCTCCTGATGTACAACCCTCAAATTCTTGAACAGGTCAATGCCTATCAGACGGGCGAAGGATGCCTCTCGCTGATCGGCGAGCGTCCCTGCACCCGCTATCGCCGCATTAAGGTTGAGTATTTGGACGAGAACTTCGTTCACCGCATCAAAAACTTCTCGGGCTACACCGCCGAGATCATCCAGCACGAAATCGACCACTGCAACGGGATTGTTATTTAGTTCCGCCGTTCTACCGAACGGCGGACCACTTGACGCTGCGCGAGCCGCATTCACGCCAATCTGACGTTCAATTTCGAGGGCGCGACCAGAAGGTCAGCGCCCTCTCATTTCACGTCACCTTGGCGCAAATGCGGCTCGCTCGCTGTCGTATGTCTATCCTGCGACGCCTCGATTCTTGCGGCGGCAGGCACCTAATCCCCTACGATTGGCGGTAATGGTCAAAGAAGTCGGCGAGGTCTTCGAGGGACTCTTTGAGTACTTCCATGCGCGGCAGGTACACGATGCGGAAGTGATCGGGCTCGGCCCAGTTAAAGCCGCCGCCGCGCGTGATCAGAATCTTCTTCTCGTGCAGCAGGTCAAGGGCGAACTGCTCGTCATCGGTGATGTTGAACTTCTTCACATCCATCTTGGGGAAGATGTAGAACGCTGCACGCGGCTTAACCACCGAGATGCCGTCAATCTTGTTGAGCGCCTCATACACAAAGTTGCGCTGCTCGTAGACACGGCCGCCGGGACGGATGTAGTCGTTAACGGACTGATGGCCACCGAGTGCCGTCTGAACGATCGACTGAGCCGGCACGTTGGAGCACAGGCGCATGTTAGAGAGCATGTTGATGCCCATGATGAAGTCGCTCATGCAGCGCTGGTTGCCCGAAAGCACCATCCAGCCTATACGATAGCCCGCAATCATGTGCGACTTGGAAAGGCCACTAAAGGTAACGCAGGGCAGGTCGGGGGCGAGCGAGGCAATCGAGACGTGCTCGTAGCCGTCCATGCACAGGCGGTCGTAGATCTCATCGGCAAAAATCATCAGCTGATGCCTGCGTGCAACCTCGACGATGCCCTCGAGCACCTCGCGCGGATAGACGGAACCCGTGGGGTTGTTGGGGTTGATGATGACGAGGGCTTTGGTCGCGCTCGTGATCTTGGACTCCATATCCTCCAGGTCGGGATACCAATCCGCCTGCTCATCGCACAGATAGTGCACGGGATGACCACCGGCAAGTGTTGCGCACGCCGTCCAGAGCGGATAGTCGGGGCTGGGGATCAGAATCTCGTCGCCATTGTCGAGCAGCGCGTTCATCGAAAGCTGAATGAGCTCGGACACGCCGTTGCCTGTGTAGATATGCTCCATCTGAACGTTGGGCAGACCCTTGATCTGCGAATACTGCATAATCGCCTTGCGCGCGGAGAACAGGCCGCGCGAGTTGGAATAGCCTTCGCAGTCGGGCAGCTGCTGGCGCATGTCCTTGATAACCTCGTCGGGCGTGCGGAAACCGAAGGGCGCCGGGTTGCCGATATTGAGCTTGAGGATGCGCTCGCCTTCGTCCTCCATACGGGCAGCCTCGTCGACGACGGGGCCGCGCACGTCATACAGAACGTTCTCGAGTTTGGTGGATTTGGAAAAAGTACGCATGGTGGTGCTCCTTGGAATTTGAGCTGAGGGATGGGGTTCGGGCTTGGAAACGTTGCGGGACGATGATGCCTCGCCCTGATCGGCGTCACCGGCGAGCAGCCAGGTAACATCGACCTCCAAGATGCGGGCGAGCAGCTCTGCCACGTCGCGCCGCGGAATCGTCTTGCCGCTCACATATTGGCTCATCTGACTCTTGCCGAGTTTTTTGCCGAGCATCTCCGATGCGCGGATTACGTCCGACTGGCGAACGTCGCGATCGGACATAGCCTGTCGCAGGCGATTACTAAACGTCTCTTGGGCCACAGGAACCTCCTTGCTGGCAAAGTTCAATTTATAGAACACGAATTGAACCAAGGTTCAATTTAGCAAGCAGTATAGCACCGTACCTCATTCGAAAGTTCAATTTCATAAGAAAACGTACCGAACTTCGAGATTTGCCCAAAGCGGACAATGACGTGCACGCGTTTAGAGGTTTAGAGGTATTCAAGGAATCGAGCGGCGGCAAGCGAAACGTCGGCCGTGCGATATATCGCATTGATCTGCCGATGGGGATGCCCCTCGAGCGGACGCACGGCAACATCGAACTGACAGCGGCGCAAGATGAGCGCAGGAAGAACGCTCACGCCCAGGCCATCCTCCACCATAGCCATAATCGCATAGTCATCCCAGGTCGACAGCTTGGAGCGCACCGTCAGCCCCGCCCGACGAAACAGCGGCGTAATCTCATCATCGGTGCCGCGTTCCAGCAGAATAAACTGCTCGTTGGCCAAATCGGCAAGAGAGACGACCTCTTCAGTGGCAAGCAAAGAGTCTGCCGGCACTACCGCCATCAACTCGTCGCGCACCAAAGACCGCGACGTCATGCCATTTTCTCGGGGCTCATGCGGGATAAAGCCCAGATCGCAGCGGCCCTCTGCCACCCATTGTTCAATCTCTGAATAGTCGCCCATCAGCAGCTCGTAATCAATGTCTGGATAATCGGCACGAAAACGAGCAATCACCGGCGGCAGCACGTGGGTCGCCACGCTCGAAAACGTACCGATGCAGATTTTGCCGCGCATGAGCCCACGCATCTCATCCACGCGTCGCTGCAAGCGAACGAATTCCTCGCAGAGCGCCTCGACAGCCGGCATGACCTGTCGCCCGTCAGCAGAAAGAGCCACGCCCTCGCGACTGCGGTCGAGCACCTTAAAGCCCCAATCGGCCTCAAGATCGGCCACCATACGGCTCACGCCCGATTGCGAATAGCTCAGGCGCTCGGCGGCGCGCGTAAAGCTTCCGGCGCGCACTGTCTCGAGCAGCACCTGCATCTTTTGAATATTCGTTTCCACGGCAGTCCTCCATCCTTGCATGAGCTTTTGTCATGTCAGCCATGCATTATATTCGCTTTTCTTCTAAAGCCAGTTCACCCATAGTGAAGTTGCTCGGATATAGAGGGGATGTCAGCGCATGAACAACGGTCTGTTTACGTACTTAGCAGCATTGCTATTGTTTGGCTCCAACGGCATCATCGCCGCTGCCATCGCACTGCCGAGCTCCGATATCGTGCTACTACGCACGTTTTTGGGCGCACTCTCGCTTGTCACCATCCTCGCCATCACCCAACGCCATAAGTTGCAGGCGCCATCTCGCCCCCGCGAAGCCGCAGCCCTCCTCCTCTCGGGAGCCGCGCTGGGCGCCAGCTGGATTTTTCTGTTCCGCGCCTACCAGACGATCGGCGTCGGCGTATCCTCGCTGCTGTACTACTGCGGCCCCATCATTGTCATGGCGCTCTCCCCGCTCATCTTTGGCGAAAAGCTGACCGGAGGCAAAATCGCCGGCTTTATCGCCGTTGCTTGCGGTGCTTTTCTCATTGCAGCGCAAGGTCTAGGCGGCAATATGCCCATTGCGGGTATCGCCTGCGGCATCGCCTCGGCATTTTGCTATGCGCTGATGGTCATCGCTAGCAAGGGTGCGCCACACATCGAAGGCCTCGAGAACTCCACGCTCCAGGTGAGCGCCGCCTTTGTGACCGCACTGGTCCTCACGCTCATCACGCAGGGCGCTCCCTCGTTCCTGTCCGCCGGCGTCGCCGCCAGTATTGATTGGCACGCCGTCGCTATGCTCGGCGTCGTCAACACCGGCATTGGTTGCCTGCTCTACTTTAGCGCCGTCGCCAAGCTGCCCGTCCAGACCGTCGCCGTCGTCGGCTACCTCGAGCCGCTTTCGGCGGTCGTGTTCTCGGCCGCCCTTTTGGGTGAAGCCATAACACCGGTCCGCCTGCTGGGCGCCGCGCTTATCATCGGCGGCGCGATTTTTTGCGAACTCGCCGGCAAACGCGCAAACGCCAAGGCTGGCATCGCCCAGACAGTACGTGCTTAAAAAGCCCCTGCTTTGAAATGCTACCTGCGTAGATAAATAATCCCCAGCTGAGGATTATTGTCTAAAATAACCCGATGTGCCAAACTGCTCTTGTATGTATAAAGACGGCATAAAGATTATCTGTCCTAGACAGATAACCGGATGTCAAAGGGAGTCCACGTGGCACACAACAAACTGGAGGCAAGCCCCCAAGACCAGCGTGGTCAAGGCGGGCACGGAGCCATCCCCCTCTCCGCTGGCATGCTGCTCGTAACGCTCGGCGTCGTCTATGGCGACATCGGCACGAGCCCCATGTACACCATGAAATCAATCGTCGCCAACAACGGCGGCATCGGTACCGTCAGCGAAGACATGATCTTGGGAGCGCTTTCGCTTGTCATCTGGACCATGACGCTCGTGACCACGGTCAAGTACGTGGTTATCGCCATGAAGGCCGATAACCACAACGAGGGCGGCATCTTCGCCCTGTTTAGCTTGGTGCGCAAAGTGGCGCCGTGGCTGATCCTTCCCGCCATGATCGGCGGCGCGGCGCTGCTCGCCGACGGCATCCTCACCCCCGCCGTCACGGTTACCACGGCCATCGAGGGCTTGCGCACTATCGAGTGGGGCCACGCGCTTTTGGGTGACGGCCAGACCAACGTAATCATCATCACCATCATCATTATCTGCGGCCTGTTTGCCATGCAGCGCGCCGGTACCTCGTCGATCGGCAAGCTGTTCGGCCCGCTCATGACGCTGTGGTTCCTGTTCCTGGCAGGCGCCGGCCTGTTCAACATGCTCGGCAACCTGTCCATCTTGCGTGCGCTCAACCCCATCCGCGGCATCATGTTCCTGTTCTCGCCCATCAACCACTCGGGCATTATGGTGCTCGGCTTTGTCTTTCTGTCGACGACCGGCGCCGAGGCCCTCTACTCGGACATGGGCCACGTTGGCAAGGCAAACATCTATGCATCCTGGCCGTTTGTTAAGGCGGCCCTTATCCTCAACTACCTGGGTCAGGGCGCTTGGCTGCTCGCCAACAATTCCAATCCCCAGATGCTCGCGATGGATATCGTCAACCCGTTCTATATGATGCTTCCCGAGCCCCTGCGCCCCTTTGCCATCGTGCTTTCGGCCGTGGCGGCCATCATTGCCTCGCAGGCGCTCATCACCGGCTCGTTCTCGCTGGTATCCGAGGCAACGCGTCTCAACCTTATGCCGCATCTGCGCATCCACTACCCCAGCGACACCAAGGGGCAGCTCTATATTCCGCTCGTCAACAACATCATGTGGGTCGGCTGCATCTTCATCGTGCTGCTGTTCCAAAACTCCGAGCGCATGGAGAGCGCCTACGGCCTCGCCATTACCGTGACCATGCTCATGACCACGACGCTTTTGACGAGCTACATCGCCGGCATCCTCAAGCACAGGCTGGGTGCCTGCGTCTTCGCCCTGCTCTTTGGTGCCATTGAGCTGTGCTTCTTCGCCTCGTGCCTCACCATGTTCTTTGACGGCGGCTACGTCATGATCTTCCTGGCCGCGCTGCTGTTTGGCCTTATGTATGTGTGGCGCCGCGGCACCGCCATCGAGCGCACGCAGACGATCCTGCTGCCCGTCTCCAAGTACATCGATCAGCTCAACCGCCTGCGCAACGACGAGACCTACCCCGTGCTCGCCGACAATCTGGTGTTCCTCACCAACAGCCCCGATCCGCTCACACTCGACCGCGACGTGCTCTATTCCATCCTGGACAAGCACCCCAAGCGCGCCAAGGCATATTGGTTCATCAACGTGCACGTTACCGACGAACCCTATACGCACGAGTATTCCGTCGAGACCTTTGGCACGGACTTTTTGTTCCGCGTGCGCCTGGACCTGGGCTTTAAGGTCAACCAGCGCGTCAACGCCTACCTGCGCCAGATCGTCGGCGACTTGATGGCATCGGGCGAGCTGCCGCCGCAACATCACACCTACTCCATCTACGAGACGCGCGGCAACGTAGGTGACTTCCGCTTTTGCATGCTGCGCAAGATGCTTGCCCCCGAAACGGACATCAACCGCAATGACCACCGCGTGATGGCCATCAAGTACGCCGTCCGCCGCGCCTGCGGAAGCCCGGCACGCTGGTACGGTCTCGAGAACTCGGCCATCATCATTGAGTACGTACCGCTGTTTGCCCGCATGCGCCCGGCCGTTAAGCTCGTGCGCACCCAGGTGCCGCTCGAGGTTCAGATCGAAGAGGCCGAGGAAATGGAAGTCGACATCTTCTCGGACGACTTGGTCAACGGCAACGAAGCCGGTAAGGACATGAACGTCGATCCCACCGAGTTGCTCGAGAGTGTCGCCGATACGCCCGAACAGCAACAGCTCGACGGCCTCGAGAACGAACAACTCAACGACGCCAACTTCTAGCGACGCCGCGAATCGACGACAGCGGCCCTGCACCTCACGAGAGATGCAGGGCCGCTTTGTATCGCGACGGACTTCTCACCTACGAACGACGCGGCTCGGGAACCACGAGCCTATCGGGGCTCGCGCCCTCGGCATCCATCAGGCTCACGTAGCGAATCGACGGATCCCCATACATCGCGTAGTAATAATTGCCCGTGCGCGCGCTAAAGCATCCGGTATAGATAGTCTTCTCGAACTTGCCATCGCCCATCCTGGACGCCCCCTCAATCATCACCACGCCCTCGAGTGAACGGAACATGCGGACGACGTTTTCGGTCTCGCTCTCCTTTTGCGGGTAATTGGCATTGAGGTACGCCGCCTTTACAAAACGGCTCGGCGAATAGCAATCACCCGGAATACCGCGCATGCCGGCACCCGCGCCATAGGGCTTGAGCTCGGCGCCACGCCATGTCGCCGTCTGCGGAAAATCGCTTGTGGCTGTGATATAGGTGCGCAGGTTTTCCATGTGCCACGGGAAGGTCGGCTGGTTGGCAAGGGTGTCGACCGGATCGTCGTATACATGCAGGCCGTCAGCCATCATTTCGACCACGATGCTACGCTGGCTGTCGCCGATAATCCAATGGAGCAGTGACACGCCCAGCCCCTCTCCGGCAGATTTGGCGACAATCACCGTGTCGCGCAGCGCGGCCTCGACCTCATCGACCGTCGAGAAAGTCGCCGCCACCCACAGGGGAAACTCATAGGCCGCGATATTGGTCTTTCCATCAACCGGGCCCTCGGCATACTCGGCATAGCCGGGAAAGTTGAGCCCCGCCACAGCCAGACCCGCATCGTTACCACAGTCGAAAAACATGGGATAGTTCTTGTAATCGATGCACATGCCGATTACCGCGTGTGCCGCCGACGCATCGTCGATAAACGAATACGGAATATGAAACCCGCGCGGCATCACGCGAACCTGTTGACCGTAGTCAAAGCTCCAGTCGAGGTTGCGGCCTAGATACATGTGGCCAGAATTATCGGTAAATCGAATGCTCGTGCACATAGCGCCTCCTAGCTTTACGTTCTTGCTAAGGTTATTGTCACCAAACAAAAAGGCGCTAAACACAAAAGCCCGGACATGACAACAATGTCACGCCCGGACTATTCAATCAGGATAAACTCAACCAAGTTAACCCCGCAGGTCGTCTAAGGGGTCAAAGTGCCGCAGATTGCCACGAAAGAGGAGCGAAGCGTACTTAAGGTACGCGAGCGACGATTGAGCGGCAAGGTGCGGTGCTTTGGTCCCCTTAGACCAACTTTCCAAGACAGTGGTCGATCATATGCTGGATCATTTGTGCCTCAAAGCCCGCGTAGTCGCGGCGGCACTCCTTCATCTTGCCGTCGACGATCTGGTCAAAGGCAACCTTGCACTTGATATAGCGCGTGGACTTGGTGACCTCCTCGTGCGTCAGGCAGCTCTCCTCCATCTTACTGGCGCCCAGGCCAAACACCAGACGGGGGTTGTAGAGCACGTGGGGCTCGCCGGCATCGTCCAGATAGACGCAGACCTTCTTGGTGACGCCGATCTGGTTGGCAGCCAAGCAGCCGGCATCATCGAGCGACTTGATGGTATCAATCAGATCCTGAGCGACCGACTCGTCCTCGACAGTCGCAACCTCGCAACACTGGGACAGGATAGCCTCGTCGTGGCAAAGCTCTTTAATCATACGTTCCTCCATAGGGGTCGTTGTAACCGCTTAAGTATACGGTACCCACACATTCTCATGCGAAAAATACCGTCCGTCTGCTACAAAGCGCCGAACATCAACATGCGAGGAACGACAGCGTCGTAAAGGGGCTATAGTGGGTGAGTTCGTGTCAATCGGCCTAAACTCGGGGCCGAACAAGGAAAGGGTATGCATGGACGAACTATTTCACGTCAGTGAGCGCAAGTCCACAATCGGGACCGAACTTCGCGCTGGACTGACAACATTCCTGGCGATGGCCTACATCATCGCCGTCAACCCCGCTGTGCTCTCGGGCGCTGGCATCGATGCGGGAGCGCTCGCCTGCGCCACCTGCCTGGGCGCCGGCATCATGACCATCTGCATGGGCATCTTCGCCAACCGCCCGCTCGCCTGCGCGTCGGGCTTAGGCGTCAACGCGATGATCGCCGGAATCACCACCACCGTCTGCGGCGGTGACTGGCACGTGGCCATGAGCGTCATCTTCCTCGAAGGTATCGTCATCTTGCTGCTCGTGCTTTGTGGCCTGCGCGAGGCCATCATGGACGCCATCCCCGTGGTTCTGCGCCACGCTATCTCGGTGGGCCTGGGCCTGTTCATCGCCATGATTGGCCTGTGCGATGCCGGCATTATCACCGCTGGCGCCGGTACACTCGTCGGTCTGGGCGACATCACCTCCCCCACCTTCATCGTCGGCATCATCTCCATCCTGGTGACGGTCGCCCTCGCCTGCCGCAACGTCCCCGGCTCGCTGCTCATCGGCATCGTCGTCGCCGTCATCGCCGGTATCCCCCTAGGTGTGACCCAGGCTCCGACCGGTATCATCGCCCCGCTCGACTTCTCGAGCATCGGTGGCCCCATCGCCGACGCCGGCGGCGTGCCCGCCATCGTCAAGGTCCTTACCGACCCCACGCTCCTCGTCATCTCGTTCTCGCTGCTCATGAGTGACTTCTTCGACACCATGGGCACCGCGATGGCCGTGGCCAAGCAGGGCGAGTTCCTCACCGACGACGGCAACGTCGAGAATATCAAGGAGATCCTGATCGTCGACTCCGCCGCCGCCGCTGTGGGCGGTTTCATGGGCGTCTCCTCCATCACCACCTTCGTCGAGTCCACCTCTGGCGCTGCCGACGGTGGCCGCACGGGCCTCACCTCCGTCACCACCGGCGTGCTGTTCATTCTCGCCGCGTTCTTCTCCCCCATCGTCACCATCGTTTCCAGCGCCGCCACCTGCGGTGCTCTGGTCTACGTCGGTTACCTCATGATGAGCGAGGCCTCCGAGATCGACTGGTCCGACGTGTCGCAGGGTTTCCCGGCGTTCATGATTGTCGCCGGCGTGCCCTTCACCTACTCCATCTCTGCCGGCATCGGTCTGGGCTTTATCGCCTACGTGATCGTCGCGCTCTTTAAGGGCGAGGCCTCCAAGATCAAGCCGCTCATGTGGATCGCAGCCCTTGCCTTCCTCGTCTACTTCTTCGTAGCGTAACGGCAAAGCTGCCAAAGCAGAACACCAAAGCGCGGAGTCGCATCGAGCGGCTCCGCGCTTTTCTTTTAAGCCCAGGCAACGCACGGATGCGCGATGTATTGCTTCCCAAGTTTTGGACATTTTGCCCTCCAAACGGCACTACCGCCGGCTACATCCTGCAGATATGCTGGGCGTAATCGCATAGGCCCTATGAGGATGGGAGTAACCATGGCCGCCTTGTTCACGACCCCCAAGCGCAATGACAAAACCTCTGGAGCCCATTTTGTCGAGCCCGACGTGCGCCGTCGCACGCTGTTCGCACACGGCAGCTGGCGCCGCGTGACACGCCGCATCGTTGTAGGCGCCGTATGCGCGCTCACGGTAAGTTCGCTGCTCATGCCGAGCGTCTCGCTCGCGGCCGAGTGGGTGGACGTCGGCGGCACCCAATACAACGCCGGCACCGCGGCGGGCGACGCCGCCGGCACCTGGAGCTGGGACGGCGCCGACGACATGAAGCTCAACGGCTATAACGGCGGCGCGATCGAGGCAGCGGGCAAGCTCAACGTGAGCTACGAGGGCAACAACACCGTCACTAACGACAACGGCCGCGGCATCAAGGTTAAGGATGGCGCGAACGAGAACGCCGAGCTTAATATTCAGGGCGACGCGTCCAGCACGCTCAACGTGACATCTTCTCGTGACGCCATCACTTCCGTCGGCAACATCAACATCGATGGCGCTGGCACTGTCAACGCCACGAGCACCGAGCACGATGCCATCGATGCCGGGGGCGATGTCACCATCAAGGGCTCGGGAAACGTTAACGCCACGGGCGATTCGGATGGCATCAGGGCCGACGGCAACATCACGATCGACAACAGCGGAACCGTCACCGCCAAGGCCACCGAGGATCAGGGTATCGATGCTAACGAGAACCTCATCATAAAGGGCGGCGGCAAGGTAGAGGCAAGCTCTATCAAAGACAATGCGATTTGGGCCGACGGCAACATCGAGATCTCGGGTGGCAGCCAGGTCAAGGCAAGCTCCGAGGAAGACGCCGCCATCGACGGTAAAAACAGCCTCACGGTCACGAACGCTTCCCTCAACGCAAGTGGCGTTGGGTATGGCATCTATGTCTACAAGGGCATCACGCTCGATGGCGCGACCGTGACGGTCCGCGCAAGCTCAGATGGCGGGGAAGCCAGCGCACTCTTCACCGATGAGGACGACATCGTCATCAAGAACGGCTCGACTGTGGATGCGCTCGCAGAAGGCAGGTTCTCGGTTGCAATCTCCACCAGTAATTTCTACTCCGGCGAAGCGGGTGGCCATGTCTACATCAGCGACTCCGTTGTCAAGGCCATAGCCCGCTATGCCGAGACCGGCGGCGACGGCCCCGACCACTACAGTGGAGACCAAAACGACGAAATCATCCCTGAGTCCGAGGGCCTGAACATCGGCATCTTCGCGCAGACCAGCGAGGGCATCACGCCCGCGACCATCTCGATCGTCCGCAGCAGGGTCACGGCCGAGGGAGACACGGCGGCAATCTTCGCCCTTGCCATGAGCGCGGACGGCAAGGCGATCGGCACCATCGAAATCGAAGGAGCCACCATCCAGACGCCTGAAGGCGGCAAGGTCATTGACTATCGCAACAAGGAAGAACTCAGCGACGGCATCGTCTACGAGGCGGGTCAAACCATCGGCACGGACGACGCCGTGATCGACTCCCCCTACAACGAAGCAGTCGCCAAGCACACGCTCATCGCGCCTCCCGAGGAGACCAAACCCGAGGAAAAGCCCGGCGAGACCAAGCCGGGTTCCAAGTCCGAGGGCGCGAAGACGATCAAGGCCGTTGCAGTTGCAGCCACGGGAGCCAAGACCGCCGGCAAACTCGCGGCAACCGGCGACGCCTCGAGCGCAGCCATCATAGCGACCGCCCTTGTAGGAACGGCCGCTATCGTCACAGGTGCCCTGGCGAGTCGCAAACGCTCGTAAACACTTTTTCGCACGGGACGGGTGGATCGCGGCCCTTGCCTTCCTCGTCTACTTCTTCGTAGCGTAAGGGCAAGGCTGCAAAAGCTGAACAATAAAGCGCGGAGTCGCCATGCGGCCCCGCGCTTTTCTTTTAGCGCCGGTCCCTGCGCCGGCGTGCGGCCTATTTCTCCCCCATTTTGGCCATTTTGCCCTCCAAACGGCACTACCGCCGGCAACATCCAGCAGATACGCTGAATCTAGTCGTATAGGCCCTATGAGAACGGGAGCAACCATGGCAGCCTTGTTCACGACCCCCAGACGCAATGACACTACCGCCGGAACCCATGTTGCCGAACCCGACGTTCGCCGTCGCATAGGACTCGCGCACGGCAGCTGGCGCCGCGTGACGCAGATCGGAAGAGCACACGTCTGAACTCCAGTCACAC
>URCS01000048.1 GCA_900546455.1 uncultured Collinsella sp.
CGGCGCGGCTGCGCCTATGGCACTTCAACATCATTGTCGCAGCCCCGACCCGCGGTCACGAGCGGGGGCTCCTATCTTTTCAGTGCCCTCGGATTGGGTCATAGTGTCTGTCGTTGTCAAAACGTCGACGTTGTGGCAGATGCCAACGACTACCCCTTTAAGTTGCGGTGGAATAGGGACTAAATGGGAGCCCCAGAGGCCAAAAGAGTCCCTATTCCACCGCAACTTCATGGGGGTGTGTGACAATGCCCGTCGGAAAACATCTGCTGTCTTTGGGGGTCTATCTATGCTGTACGAGTTTTGTGCCGAGAACTTTGAGCGTGTGCCGGCGGCTATCGATGCCGGTGCTAAGCGCATCGAGTTGTGCGACAACCTTGCCGTCGGTGGTACCACGCCCTCGGCCGGCGTTATCAGCACTACGGTCAGCTATGCTCACGAGCATGACGCGCGAGTGATGTGCATGATTCGCCCGCGTGGCGGTGACTTTCACTACAACCAGGACGAGCTGCGCATGATGGAGATGGACTTGGGTCTTGCCGTGAGCGCCGGCGTTGACGGCCTGGTCTTTGGCTGCTGCAAGCCCTGTGCCGGCGGCTGGGCGCTCAACGAGCTCACCCTCGGCGCCCTCGTGATGGCTACGGGCTGCGCGACCGAGGAGTGCAAGCGCGATCCTATCGACATCACTTTCCACATGGCGTTTGACCAGCTCTCGCCCGAGGCTCAGCTGGACGCCATTGACACACTCGCCGACTGCGGCATCACGCGCATCCTGACGCATGGTGGTGCCGCCGGAACGCCGATCGAGGACAACCTGGAGCACCTGTCGCGTCTTGTCGAGTATGCGGGCGACCGCCTGACCATTCTTCCCGGTGGCGGCATTTCCACGGCCAATCGCGATACCGTGGCGGCGGCACTGGGCGTCTCCGAACTCCATGGCACCAAGATCGTGCCGCTGGAGGTATAACCCGTGGCGCTGGTATTTGACGTTCAGCAGGCGAACGGTAAGCCCGACGACAACCGTCGTCCCGGCACCGCGTGCCCCTTTTGCGATACCGAGGAACTCGCCAATATCATCCGGCGCGACGGTGGCTGCATCTGGCTCGAGAATAAGTTTAAGACCTTGCGGGCCACTCGCCAGACCGTATTGATTGAGTCGTCCGACCACGACGCCGACCTGGTGACCTATGCGCCGGATGAACTCCACCATGTGATGCGGTTTGCCCTGGGTTGCTGGCAGCAGATGATCGATTCACAGCAGTATCGCAGCGTTCTCATGTACAAGAACAAGGGCCCACTTTCGGGCGGCAGTCTGGTCCATCCGCACATGCAGATTGTGGGTTTGGAGCAGGAGGACGGCTATGCGGCGCTGACCTCAGCCAACTTTGAAGGCATCGATGTCTGGCGGCAGGGGAGAATCTCGGTCAACATCTCAACCGAGCCGATCATGGGATTCTTTGAGGTCAACGTCTCAGCCCCGCAGGGAATCGCCGCCAGCGATGACGCGCGAGACCAAGCCGAGGCGGATCTCTTTGCCGATGCGATCCAGGTAGCTCTGCGCTATATCCTAAACGGGCACCACGGTGGTCGCGCAGAGTCGTACAACTTGTTCTTCTATCACCTGGGCGGTCGGACCATTGCCAAGGCGCTGCCGCGTTGGGTGGTTTCGCCCTACTTTGTCGGCTATCGTTTGGCCCAAGTCAATGCCGAGACGACGCTCGATATCGATGCTGAGCGTCTGCGTGCGCATCTGGAAACGCTCGTATAGCAAGACTAACACCCGCGTAATGCGGACAGCCTAGCGCGCCATGGCGTCGCGGCCAGCCTCGACCCGCTTGCGCTGGGCGGCGCGCTCCTCGCCGGTCAGGCGCTCAAAGAGATGCCCGATAATTGAGGCCAACACCTGCTGAAACAGCGTGCCGCACATGACGGGGAATACCACTTCGCCGGGAAAATACTGCGTGGCGATGACAGCACCCGAAGAGATGTTGCGCATGCCGCAGGTAAAGCACATGGTAGTCGTCTCGCTATACGGCAGATGCAGCGCACGGGCGACCAGAAAACCGACGACAAAGCCGCTGATGGCGAAGATCAAAATAAAGAGGGCGACTTCCAGGCGCACCGCGTTCATGTGCAGCACGTACTCGCTCATGGCGGTGGAGTTGGACGCAATGACAACCATCATCATGAACTTGCAGGCGGGCGAGAGCGCGGGGGAGAGCTTCTCGTGACCCCAGCCGCGCGTGAGTTCGTTGATGACGATACCGAGCACGGCGGGGATGGCGATCATGAAGGCCATGTTCCGCATCATGCTCGGCACATCGATCGAGACGGTGGCGCCCAGCAGGAGCTTGAGCGTGAGCGGAATCGTCACGGGTGAGATGACCGAGGACGTCAGGATAATGGTGAGCGCGAGCGGGCCGTTGCCGCCGAACATACTGATCCACATAAAAGCGGTGACGGCTACGGGCACGCTGTACTCGAGCACGATGCCGCAGACAAGGTTGGGGTTGGAGCCAAAGAAGAGTGACCCTATGGCATACGCCGCGATAGGAATAAGCACTGCCGAGACCAGCAGCGCCAGAATCAGGTGCAGCGGACGGTGGAACACCTCGGCTACCTGGTGAAAGGTGTTGCTGAGCGCACCTTGGAACGTCATAAAGGCAAACAAGGCGGGAACGATGGGCTTGAGAACGCCGATCTGTTGAGGAAAGAGCACGCCGAGCGCCACGCAAATCGGAACGATGATCTGCATATGCCCCGCGAGGAACTTTCCCAGTCCAACCCATTGCTTCATATATCCTGCGACTCCCTTTGCCCATGAATGCATATGAATGGATATGCTAGACGCTTGCATACGTTCGTGCGGCAGAAACGCTCGTTTGTTTCGAGGATATTACCGCCTTCGTTTACCGAAACCGGGGCGTACTGCGGCGTTTTGCGTCCGTGCCGCACGGTATAATAAATCCGTTCAACAGATCTGCCTGCCGAAGCGGGCATACACAGAGGACTCATCGCTATGAACCGTGAGAGGTATCGCGGCGACCTGCCCCTATCGGGGGTGGGCGCCTATGTCATCGCTTAAGACGACGCATCGCTGGGCGGTCGCTCAGCAAAACCCCGAACTCGAAAAGGAGCTTTCGGCTGGCCTGGGAATACCCGGGCTGGTGGCGCGCATTATGGTTGCGCACGGCATTACATCCATCGAAGAAGGCCAGCTGTTTTTGACGCCTTCGCTCGATCGCGACTGGGCTGACCCACTCATTATCCCGGGCATGTCGGTCGTTGCCGACCGCGTCGAGCGTGCTATTTGCAACCACGAGCACATCGCTGTCTTTGGCGATTTTGACGTTGACGGTATTACGTCGACCTGCCTGTTAACCGAGGCACTGCGCACGTTTGGCGCCGATGTCACGCCGTTTATTCCGCATCGCTTTGACGAGGGCTACGGTCTCTCGCGCGCGGCGCTCGACCGCGTTAACGAGCTCGCTCGCCCCCAGTTGATCGTGACCGTCGATAACGGCATTGCCGCCAAGGAAGAGGTTTCCTATTTGGAGAGCCTGGGAATCGATCTGGTGGTCACGGACCATCACGAGCCCTCCGACCAGGTGCCGCAGGGTGTGCCCCTGACCGACCCCAAGCTCGAGGATGAGGGGCCCTCGCGTGAACTTGCCGGTGCTGGTGTGGCGCTCAAGCTGGTGCAAGTCCTGGGTGAGCGCCTGGGCAAGCCGTCGTATTGGCGTTCGCTAATCGAGGTCGCGGCGCTGGGCACCGTGTCCGACATGATGCCGCTCACGCCCGAGAACCGTGCGCTGGTTGCCGAGGGCATCCAGCAGATGCGCGTAACCGCTCGCCCCGGCTATATCGCGCTTGCCGCGCTCGCCAAGGCGGACCTTTCGAGCATTACGGCGGATGGCCTATCGTTCTCGCTCATTCCCCGCTTAAACGCTGCCGGTCGCATGGCCGATCCCAAGCTGGCGCTCGACCTGCTGCTTGCCCGCGATCCCATCGAAGCAAGTGCGCTGGCGGCTGAGCTCGAGGAAATCAACCGCCAGCGCCGTGAGATCGAGGCGGAGCTCACGCGCGATGCCATGGCAAAGGTCGAGAAGACCTATGACGGCGGACGCGCGATCGTTGTGGGCGGCGAAGGCTGGCACGAGGGCGTCAAGGGCATCGTGGCAAGCCGTCTGACCAACCGCTATCACGTGCCGGCGCTGCTGTTCTCGATCGAGGACGGTATCGCGCGCGGTTCTGGTCGCTCGGTGGGCAAAGTTAACCTGTTTGACGCCGTCGAGCGCTGTTCCGACCTGCTGATTCGTCGCGGCGGACATGCCGGTGCGGTGGGTGTGACCATCGAGGCATCCAAGCTCGACGAGTTCCGCCGCCGCCTTTCCGCCGTGCTGTCCGAGCTTCCCGCCGAGGACTTTGAAGACACCGACGAGGTCGCCGCCACCGTCGACCTTTCCGAGCTGAATATCGAGACCATCGAGCAGATCTCCCGTCTTGAGCCGTTTGGCCAGGGCAACAAGGTGCCGCTGCTGGCTGCCGAGGGCGTGACGATGTGCGACCGCGCCGTGGTGGGCAAAACCGGCGAGCACATGCGCTTTGTGGCGACCGATGGCGCCGCGAGTGTGCCGGCCATTATGTTCCGCGTGCCGCAAATCGATAAGCTCATCAACTGCGATAGCGCTGTCGACTTGGTGTTCGAGGCCGTTGCCGAGCATTGGCAGGGGCGTGTGAAGCCCAAGCTCATGATCAAGGATGTTCTGGTCCGCGATACCACGCTGCCCAGCGTCGACGATCCGGCATGTGAACTTCGCCGTGGCGTGCAACCGGCGGATTCTGGCCTGCGCCTGGAGTCGCGTAAACGCGAGACGCTCGCCCAGCTTTCCTATACCGAGCTCACGCGCTCGCTTATCCATAGCTTTATCGGCTCGAACCAGCCGCACCGCGCGCAGGTCGAGGCGCTCGATGCCCTGGCCGATCACCAAAGTGTTCTGGCCGTTATGGGGACGGGGCGCGGCAAGTCGCTCATCTTCCATGTGCATGCCGCGCGCGAGGCGGTCCTTCGCGGGCGTGCGAGCATCTTTGTCTATCCGCTGCGCGCGCTCGTTGCCGACCAGGCCTATCACCTCTCGTCGACGATGGCAGCGCTTGGCATTGGCGTTGGCGTGCTGACCGGCGAGACCGTGGAGGCCGCACGCGATGACGTGTTCGCCGGTCTAGCTTCGGGCCGTACCGGTATCGTGCTCACGACGCCCGAGTTCCTGTCTATCCACCGTGACCGTTTCGCGCGTTCGGGCCGCATCGGCTTTGTCGTTATCGATGAGGCGCACCACGCCGGCCTTGCCAAGGGCGGCGACCGTAGCGCCTATCTTGACATGCCCGATATCCTCAAAGCCCTGGGCGACCCGGTCGTTATGGCTGCGACGGCCACCGCGACGGCTCCGGTCGTAGCCGAGCTTGCCCGCATGTTGCCGATCACTCGCACGGTGGTCGACGAGACGGTGCGCGAGAACCTGCTGCTCGAGGACGACCGCGACCTTGCGAGCCGCGAGAACCGTTTGGTGTCGATCGTGGCGACGGGGGAGAAGACCGTCATTTACGTCAATTCGCGCGACCAGTCCGTGGCGCTCGCCAAGACGTTGCGCAAGCGTGTGCCCGATTGCGCAACCCATATCGCGTTCTATAACGCGGGGCTTGCGCGTTCCGATCGCCGTCGCGTGGAGGAAGCATTCCGAGACGGCAGCCTCAGCTGCATCGTCTCGACATCCGCCTTTGGCGAGGGCGTCAACCTTCCCGATATTCGCCATGTCGTGCTCTATCACATGCCGTTTGGCGGCATTGAGTTTAACCAGATGAGCGGCCGCGCCGGTCGCGATGGCCAGCCCGCTGTGATCCATCTGCTCTATTCGTCGCGTGACGCCCGCATCAACGAGCGCCTGCTTAACTGCTACGCGCCCGAGCGCGACGAGCTCGTCACACTCTATCGCGCGCTGCAGACCATGTGGCGCTCTAACCGCGGCAAGACCGGGGACGATTCCTTTAGCGCGAGCGATATCGACATCGCGCAGATGTGCCTTGCCATCGATGCTCGCACGCCGGTCGACGAGCGCTCGGTGGAAAGTGGCCTGGGAATCTTCGAAGAGCTTGGTTTCTGTCGCGTTTCGGGGTTTGACGACACCCGTCGCATCGCGATGGCCGAAAACCCCGGTCGTGTGCAATTGAGCAGGTCAATT
Source organism: uncultured Collinsella sp. (assembly GCA_900546455.1). Classification (GTDB taxonomy): domain Bacteria; phylum Actinomycetota; class Coriobacteriia; order Coriobacteriales; family Coriobacteriaceae; genus Collinsella. The sequence goes on from URCS01000048.1 coordinate 6,237, forward strand.
CGCTATTTGGAGGGCTTGCGCTCGCGCATGGAGTTCTCGGCTTTCCGGAGTTGGGCGCTCGATTCGTGCGCTTCTGATATGCTAGCCAAAGTTAACCGCCCGATCGTACCGCGGGCCTAGGGGAAGGGGACCTCGATGGATGCCGCAGCCCGTACCGCCCATGATTCCACCCTCCAGCCGTTCTCGGAGATGGAGCACTATAAGCATGCCGATGAGCTGCCGCCCGAGATTATGGCGGACAGCTACGACAAGCTGGAGCGCCTGTGCCTCAAATATATGAATGAGGACGACTTTTCTAAGGTTGAGCAGGCCTACTGCTTTGCCGCCGAGAAGCACTGCAACCAAAAGCGCCGCTCGGGCGAGATGTACATCAACCATCCCGTCGAGGTTGCCATCATTTTGGCCGATCTCAAGATGGACTGCGATGTGGTGTGTGCCGCGCTGCTGCACGATACCGTCGAGGATACCGAGACCTCGCTCGCCGATGTTTCCGGCCTGTTTGGCGATACGGTGGCCGAGCTCGTCGATGGCGTGACCAAGCTCACCAACATCGAAGTCGATAGCATGGACGAGAAGCAGGCGCTCACGCTGCGCAAGATGTTCCTCGCCATGTCCAAGGACATTCGCGTCATCATCGTTAAACTTGCCGACCGTCTGCACAACATGCGAACGCTGGCAGCCCTGCGCGAGGATCGTCGCCTGTTTAAGGCTCGCGAGACCATGGACGTGTACGCGCCCTTGGCCGACCGCCTGGGCATGAGCTCTATTAAGTGGGAGCTCGAGGACCTGTCCTTCTTCTACCTGGAGCCCGATGCCTACCAGCGCATCGCGCGCATGGTGGCGGAGTCGCGCGAGGCCCGTGAGCGCTATCTTGCCGAGACCATCAAGACGCTTACCGATGAACTCAACCGCATTGGTCTGGAGGACTTCCAGATCAACGGCCGCTCCAAGCACTATTGGTCCATCTACCAAAAGATGAAGCGCAAGGGCAAGGAATTCTCCGAGATCTACGACCTGGTGGCACTGCGCGTCATCACGCATTCGGTGCGCGATTGCTACTCCACGCTCGGCGCGGTGCATACGCTGTGGCACCCCATGCCCGGTCGCTTTAAAGACTATATCGCCATGCCCAAGGTCAATAACTACCAGTCGCTCCATACGACGGTTATCGGCCCCACGGCCCGTCCGCTCGAGATTCAGATTCGAACCTACGAGATGCATGAGCAGGCCGAGTACGGCATTGCCGCCCACTGGCTATATAAGAAGTCGGGCGGATCGTCTGCGTCTAAGACCAATGACGCTCAACGTTTGGACGACCAGATTAACTGGCTCAAACATTCGCTCGATTGGGCTGCGTCTGATGAGATTACCGACGCTAAGGAATACCTGCATTCGCTGAAGGTCGACCTCTTCGATCAGGAGATCTTCGTCTTTACGCCCAAGGGCGAGGTCATGGCGCTTCGTGCCGGCTCCACTCCGCTCGACTTTGCCTACGCCGTTCACACCGAGGTGGGAAACCACTGCGTCGGCGCTAAAATCAACGGTGCGGTGGCCCCGCTCACGCACGAGATTAAGACGGGTGACCGTGTCGAGATTCTGACTAACAAGAGTTCCAAGCCGTCGCGTGATTGGCTCAAGATCGTTAAGACACCTTCCGCCAAGTCAAAGATCCGCCGCTATTTTGCCGCCGCGACCAAAGACGATGACGCTGCTGCTGGTCGCGATATGCTGGCCAAGGACCTGCGTAAGCGTGGCTATGGCATTTCTACGCCGCGTTCGACGCGTGCGCTCAACGCCGTGGCGGAGCAGTTTAACTTCAAGCAGCTCGAGGACCTGTTTGCCGCCGTCGGCGCCGGCAAGGTTGCCCCGCGCGCTGTGGGCAATAAGGTCGAGCAAATCTTGGACCCCAAGCCCGTGGAACAGCTCACCAAGGCCGAGGCTATCGCCGAGGTCGTGAAGCAGCCTGCTCGCGGCTCCAACCGCAAGCCGCAAAAGCGCGGCAAGAGCGCCAGTAACGGCATTATCGTCAAGGGCGAGAGCAACAGCGGCCTACTGGTCCGTCTGGCTCATTGCTGCAACCCCGTGACGGGCGACGACATCGTCGGCTTTATCACGCGCGGTCGTGGCGTTTCGGTGCATCGCGCCAACTGTCCCAACGTCAAGGGTCTTATGGAGCATCCCGAGCGCATGATCGAAGTGGAGTGGGACGGCGCTGCCGACACCCTCTTCCAGGTCGAGATCGTGGTCGAGTGCCTGGACCGCATGGGCCTTCTCAAGGATGTCACCATTGCCATTGGCGATGCGGGCGGCAATATCCTTTCTGCCGCCACGTCGACCAACCGCGAGGGTATTGCAACCCTGCGCTTTATGGTCGAGATCTCGGACGCGAGTGGTCTGGATCCGCTGCTGGCCTCCATCAGCAGCGTTGACTCGGTCTACGACGCGCGCCGCCTGATGCCCGGTGAGGGTGGAGCCCAGCTTAAGCGCCGCGTTTAGTCGCGACGAACGTGTCACATTATCGATATTCGCTACACTCGAGGCATCGTTTGATGCCTCGAGTTCTATAGAGAGGAGAGGGACATGAGTGCTGTGTCCTTGGATTTAACTCCCAAGGGATCGGTCGAGATCGAGATGCTCGTAAACGGTCCCATTCAGACCAATAGCTATGCTGTTATTTCGGACAATGAGTGCGTGATTATCGATCCCGCATGGGAAGGCGAACGCCTGGTGGGGCATATTCGAGCCGAGCATCCCGGCGTACGCGTGTTTGGCGCCGTATGCACTCATGGCCATGCCGATCATGTTGGTGGTGTTGCAGGCATGCGAACCACCGTTGGCGAGGGCTGCCAGTATGAGCTGTGTGCTAAGGATGTGGCGGTGCCGCATGCGAACATCGAGGAACAGCGAGCTATGTGGGGCATTGAGGCGCCTGACCCCGGGGAGCCGACACGCCTGCTCGCCGAGGGCGATGCTATCGAGGTGGGCGATATCTACCTGCAGGTGATCGAGACGCCAGGGCATACGCCGGGCGGGATCGTCTTGTTTGCTGCCACCGAGCAGGGGAACATTGCCTTTGTGGGCGACACCCTGTTTCCGGGTGGGCACGGCCGCACCGATCTTTCTGGAGGAGACGAGGCGGCGATTCTGCGCTCGCTCTCCAAGCTCGCCCGGCTTCTCCCGCCCGATACCGTTTGCCTAACCGGCCATGGCGATTCGACCACCATGGCACGCGAGCTCATGCAGAACCCTTTCATGCAGATTTAGCTTAATAGTCGGCTTTTGAAGCACGAGAAGCGTCCAAACGTCAAGCTATTTTTCCCCAACGGGTCGATTCCGTAGGGCAAACGGTCAAAAAAGTCTGTTTGGACGATATTCGTGAACAAACGAACGTTTATGCTCGGGTGCGCCGTGGTAAAATCTCAGGCGTTATCGGAGCAACCTTACAGGAGGTTTCTTTTATGCTCGTCAACGCAGCAGACATGCTCAAGAAGGCCGAGGCCGGCAAGTACGGTCTTGGTGCCTTCAACACCAACAACCTCGAGTGGACCCTGGCTATTCTCCAGGCCGCCGAGGAGGCCAAGTCTCCGCTGATCCTTCAGTGCACCGCTGGTGCCGCTAAGTGGATGGGCGGTTTCAAGGTCTGCGCCGACATGGTCAAGGCTGCCGTCGAGGCCACGGGCGTTACCGTTCCCGTCGCCCTTCACCTCGATCACGGTTCTTACGAGGACTGCTTTAAGTGCATCGAGGCCGGCTTCACGTCCATCATGTATGACGGCTCTCACGAGGAGACCTTCCAGCTTAACCTCGACCGCACCAAGGAGCTCGTTGAGCTTGCCCACTCCAAGGGCATGTCCATCGAGGCCGAGGTCGGCGGCATCGGCGGCACCGAGGACGGCGTGACCTCCAGCGGCGAGCTCGCTGATCCTGCTGAGTGCAAGCAGATCGCTGACCTGGGCGTCGACTTCCTCGCCTGCGGCATCGGCAACATCCACGGCGTGTACCCCGCCGACTGGGCTGGCCTTTCCTTCGAGCGCCTGGGCGAGATCAAGGCCCAGACCGGCGACCTGCCCCTCGTCCTGCACGGTGGCACCGGCATCCCCGAGGATCAGATCAAGAAGGCCATCTCCCTGGGCATCTCCAAGATCAACGTCAACACCGACCTGCAGCTCGTCTTCGCCAAGGGCGTCCGCGAGTACATCGAGGCTGGCAAGGATCAGCAGGGCAAGGGCTTTGACCCCCGCAAGCTCCTCAAGCCTGGTCGCGACAACATCGTTGCCCGCACCAAGGAGCTCATGGAGGAGTTTGGCTCCGTCAACAAGGCGTAAGCGTCGCTAAACTTCCCGCCGGAAGCCCCGTCCCCCTACACTGTTTCCTTTGCGCTCACCTGGCTTTGCCAGAAGTCGCGCCAAGAAAACAGCTCCGGGGGACGGGGCTTCCTTCGTTTAACGCCGCAGGGTTACGAGTCTGAATTATTTATTTGACTACCGTTCAGCGGTGTTGATGGCTCCCTTGTTGGGGCTTTCTTTTTATCTCGCTACAATGGGCTTCAAGCGTTCTAGTGACTTGGAGTTTTGGTATGGCTGTTATTAACGTACTGCCTTCGGATGGGAAGGTTATTGACGAGGGTCCAGTTGGTTGCTCTGTTGATGTTTGTTGTGATGACTTTCGTCATCTCGATGTTGGACTGCCGCCCGAGATTCTTCGTCTTAAGGATGCCGGGTATTTGACGCAGGCTGTTGCTGCCTGCGATCGCCTTTTGGAGCAGAACCCCGAGCCTTCGCTGGCTGCTTGTGTTCGTGCCGAGCGGTATCGCATACTCGAGACGCCGCTTCATTTTTCGGTGTCGCGCGACCAGGCTATTGCGATGATTCGCGAGGAGTGGCCAGAGTTTACCGAAGAGCAGTTTGATGACCTGATTAATCGTAAGCGTATTGACTGGCGCTTTATCGATGGCGAACTGTTCGTTCTCGACAACTTCCTCGATTCGCTTCGCGTGTATCCCAAGGAGGTTCCGGGCTTGCGGCCCGATCCTACGGACGGAATTGCGCTGCGTAACCAAATGCTCAAGGAGATGGAGTCGCAAAACGGGCTGACTCGTGTCATTACGCTTAAGGCATCCGTGTCTGTCCCCGGGGCTTTGGAGGGGGAGACCGTTCGCGCGTGGCTTCCCGTTGCCGCCGCCTGCCGTCAGCAGTCTCAAGTTGAGATCCTCGACATGACGCCGGAAGGTGCCGTTGCTCCCGAAGAAGCTTCGGCTCGTACTGCCTCATGGGCATCTTCGACTGAGCGTTCGTTCTCAGTGACCTATCGCTATCGCATTGATGCCGCCTATTGCGATGTCTATGGTGGTGCGCTTCCGTCGCATCCGTGCATGGACACGCCGCTGCCCGAGGACACTTCCGAGGATCGTCCGCACATTGCGTTTACTCCGTACCTGCAGCAGCTGACGGCCGGTGTTGTTGACGGACTCGAGGATCCGCTCGATCGCGCCCGTGCTATCTATGATTACCTGACGCAGCATATCGACTATCGCTATCAGCCGCCGTACTTGCTTTTAGGATCTATTGCCGATGACTGCGCGCATTCGCTCCGCGGCGATTGCGGCGTTATGGCGCTCACGTTTATCACCATGTGCCGTATCGCGGGCGTGCCTGCCCGTTGGCAGAGCGGCCTGTATGTTGCGCCCGATTCGGTGGGGTCGCACGACTGGGCAGAGTTCTATACGCCGCAGACCGGTTGGCTCAACGCCGACGTGTCATTTGGATCTTCTGCTCGCAGGATGGGGGAGGAGTGGCGCCGCCGTCACTACTTTGGCAATCTCGACCCGTGGCGTATGGTGGCCAACAATCGATTCCAGGCAGAGTTTGAGCCCTCTTTCGACGGCATGCGCGAGGACCCTTACGATAACCAGATGGGTGAGGCTTCGGTTGACGGTCGCGGATGCCGTCGGCGCGAGATGCTCCGCACGGTCGAACTCATCGAAATGCTCGAAGTTCCATTTTCGGACTAATCGGTAGAAAGCTGTGATAAACTAACTCACGCATTGTGTGCCCGAGTGGCGGAATTGGCAGACGCAGTGGACTCAAAATCCACCGTTGGCAACAACATGCGAGTTCGAGTCTCGCCTCGGGCACCATTCATGCAAGCGAGCGTTCAAGGGGGTTGCGGCCCCCTTTTTCGTGCCGAACTCGCGTGAGCGCGCGAAGCGTTAAGCAAACAGGCTTGTGGCCTGTTTGTAGCGGAGCGTGGCGAGGGCGCCACGCGCCCGAAGCCTGGAGCTTCGCGAAGCGAAGGCCCTTCGAGTCTCGCCTCGGGCACCATACATACAAGCGAGTGTTCAAGGGGGGTCAAGGCCCCTTTTTCGTGTACGTAATGTGATAACGTGCTGTACGTGTTATTATTCGCAAGGCGTTGTTCCCGCAATGCCCTAAAGAGGAACCTGAGGGTTCCCACCTTTTGGCGCCAATGAGCAGCTGACTGGTCATACAACTTAGATTCCCTTCCTCAAATCGAGGAAGTCTATGTGTACGACCTGGTTGCTGAGAAGCGCCGGGTTATTTTTTTATGAATGGAGGTAGGGAAAATAGCTAAGTCTGATGACACCCGCATCAACGACGAGATCACTGCATCTTCGTGTCGTTTGATTGGCGTCGATGGCTCTCAGCTCGGCCTGTTCGCCATCCGCGATGCCCAGCGCGTCGCCGACGATCAGGGTCTCGACCTGGTCGAGATCGCTCCCAACGCGGAGCCGCCGGTCTGCAAGGTCATGGACTACGGTAAGTTCAAGTACCAGCAGGCCATGAAGGCCAAGGCTGCTCGTAAGAACCAGTCCAAGGTCGAGGTCAAGGAAATGAAGTTCCGACCCAAGATCGACGTTGGCGACTACGAGACCAAGAAGGGCCACGTTCTGCGTTTCCTCAAGAAGGGCGCACGCGTTAAGATCACCATCATGTTCCGCGGCCGTGAGATGGCTCACCCGGAGCAGGGTCTTAACGTTCTCGAGCGTCTCGCCGAGGATCTCAAGCCTTACGCTACGGTTGAGTCCAAGCCTAAGATGGAAGGCCGTAACATGCTTATGCTGCTCGCCCCGATTAAGGGCGCCTTCGATGAGGATAAAGCGGCAAGCGATAGCAAGTAACTAGTGTTCTGTAACCGATTAAGGAGTATTTCATGCCTAAGATGAAGTCCCACAGCGGCACCAAGAAGCGTTTCCGCAAGACTGGTACCGGCAAGCTTATGCGCGCCAAGGCTTTCAAGAGCCACATCCTGAGCAAGAAGTCCACCAAGCGTAAGCGTGGCTTCCGTCAGGAGACCGAGATCGCCGCTGCCGACCGCAAGGTCATCAAGTCGCGTCTCGCCTAAGTTCGCGTTCCCGTTTTCGTTTTACCATCTAGGAGTTGATAGAACATGGCACGTATTAAGCGCGCTGTTGCCGCCAAGAAGAAGCGCCGTACCGTTATGCACCGTGCGAAGGGTTACTACGGTGCCGCTTCGCGTACTTACAAGCATGCTAAAGAGCAGGTCCAGCACTCCCTGCAGTATCAGTATCGTGATCGCCGCAACAAGAAGCGCGAGATTCGTTCTCTCTGGATCACTCGTATCAACGCTGCTGCTCGCCTGAACAATATTTCTTACTCTCAGTTCATGCACGGCCTGAAGGTTGCCGGCATCGAGCTCGACCGCAAGGTCCTGGCTCAGATGGCTTACGAGGACATCGAGTCCTTCAACGAGCTGGCTACCATCGCTAAGAAGGCTCTCGAGGCCTAATAGATTCTCTTGAATCGCTAGGGGAGTGTCGCGTTGTACGCGGCGCTCCCTCTTTTTATCTGAAGCGCGGTTTACATTGCTAAAAGCGCGGGTAGATAGACACTTACAGGTGACCGATCTCTATATATTCCTGAACCAAAGGGTCATCATCTGATACGTGCGGAAGATCCGCACCAGTCTTTCTATTAGCTATAGAAAGCAATATGTTGTGTAGGACTTGTGAAGAGTGGAATTGACGTCCCACAGAGCTTCGCGGTCTGGCAATATATCTCCTTGCCGCGCGGCCCGGTCGGACCGGATGAGCCGCAAAGCGTGCACCTTGAGAACCGGATACTGCGAGGATGGACACTTCAAGTGTCGCATCCGGGCAGACATCGAACCATTTGAAATGGTCTAACTTGGATTTGT
>URCS01000049.1 GCA_900546455.1 uncultured Collinsella sp.
CAGATCGCCCTGGACTCCCCCGTTGCCGGCGAGGGCGTCGTGGGATCCGTGCTGCGCGTGTGCGCCCACGAGTACGCCACCGTCAACGTGGCCTGCACGCAGACGCTCGACGATAGCTGGATCGCACTCGACGATACCGGCCTGTTCCTGGACGAGGGCGCGCGCGTCAACGTGCAACACACCGTCCTGGGTGCCGGCGCCAGCGCCACCGGCCTTGCCGGCGACCTGCTGGGCGATACCGCCAAGGTCACCATCGATACTGACTACCTTGGCGCCCGTGAGCAGGTGCGCGACTTTAACTACGAGCTGCGCCACCGCGGTCGCAAGACCGAGTGCGAGATCGACGCCAACGGCGTGCTGACCGGCACGTCCAAGAAGGTCTACCGTGGCACCATCGACCTCGTGCACGGCTGCAAGGGTGCCGTCGGCACCGAACGCGAGACGGTGCTCTTGGCCAACAAGGGCGTCGACAACAAGACCATTCCCGTCATTCTCTGCGACGAGGACGACGTCGCCGGCAACCACGGCGCCACCATCGGTCACGTCCGCGACGAGCAGCTGTTCTACCTCGCCTGCCGCGGTCTTGACCAAAACGCCGCCGAGGACCTGTTCATCCGCGCCAAGCTGGAGGACGCCGCGCTTTCCGCCACCGACGAGCGCACCCGCGCCGGCATCGTCCGCCTGGGCAACAACCTGATCGACAACTTTGAAGAGGAGCTCGCATGATCGACACCGAGCACGTTAAATGCGACACCTGTACCGCACCGGAGCCTATGGAGCTCGACGCCAGCGACGAGGCCTCGCGCGGCTGGCCTACCGTCGACATCGAGACCAATCCCTACAAGGCGCAATTCCCGCTTTTCCAGCAGCACCCCGAGATCGCCTTCCTCGATAGCGCCGCCACCGCGCAGCGCCCCGCCTGCGTGCTTGACGCCGAACGCGACTTCTACCAGCGCATGAACGCCAACCCCCTGCGCGGCCTGTACTCGCTGTCCGTCGAGGCAACCGACGCCATCGCGAAGGTCCGCCAGCAGATCGCCGACCTCATCGGCGCCTCACAGGCCAACGAGGTCGTCTTCACCCGCAACACGAGCGAGTCGCTCAACCTGGTCGCCAAGAGCTTTGCGCCCACAGTGCTCAAACCGGGCGACGAGGTCGTCATCACCATCATGGAGCACCACTCCAACCTGATTCCGTGGCAGCAGGTCTGCCGCAAGACCGGCGCCAAGCTCGTCTACCTCTACCCCACCAAGACCGGCCAGCTCACCACCGAGGAGGTTCTGTCCAAGGTGGGCCCCAAGACCAAGATCTTGGCCGTGGGTCAGGTCTCTAACGTTTTGGGCGTTGAGAACCCGGTCAAGAATCTCGGCAAGCTCGTGCACAAGTACGGCGGCTATCTGGTCGTCGACGGCGCGCAGTCGCTGCCGCACATGCCCGTAAACGTGGCCGACCTGGGAGCCGACTTCTTCGCCTTTAGCGCACACAAGGCCATGGGCCCCATGGGCATCGGCGTGCTGTGGGGCAAGATGGACCTGCTCAACGCCATGCCGCCCATGCTTACCGGCGGCGAGATGATCGATTCGGTCACCGAGCAGGACGCCGTCTGGGCGCCCGTCCCCGAGAAGTTCGAGGCCGGCACGCAGGACGCCGCCGGCATCTTCGCCACGGGCGCCGCCCTTGATTACCTGGTTAACACGGTGGGTTACGAGAACATCCAGGCCCGCGAGCAGGCACTCGTCCACTATCTGATGGGCGAACTCATGCAGCTCGACTTTGTCCAAATCATCGGTTCCATCTACTGGGACAACCACCACGGCGTTGTGAGCTTTAACGTCAAGGGAATTCACCCGCACGACGTCGCGAGCATCATGGACATGGACGGCGTCTGCATCCGCGCCGGCCACCACTGCGCGCAGCCGCTGCTCACCTGGCTGGGCGTCGAGAACCTTGCCTGCTGCCGCGCCAGCGTAGCCTTCTACAACGACAAGGCCGACATCGACAAGTTCATCGCCGGCCTGCATCACGTTTGGAGCACGTTCAATGGGTAATCTGTACACCTCCACCACATTTATGGAGCACAACTCGCACCCCGACTATAAGTACGAGATGGATGCTCCCACGCACGAGCACGACGGCATCAACCCCAGCTGCGGCGACGAGCTCACCTTGCAGCTACGTGTCGAGAACAACGTGATCGAGGAGGCCTCCTTTACCGGCCACGGCTGCGCCATCAGCCAGGCAAGCGCCGACATCATGGCCGACCTCATCACCGGTGAGACGGTCGAGGAGGCTCGCCGCCTGGCGGAGCTCTTCCTCGCCATGATCCGCGGCGAGCAGCTCTCCGAGGAAGACCTGGAAGACTTGGACGAAGCCGCCCAGCTCCAGGACATCTCGCACATGCCCGCCCGCGTCAAATGCGCCGAGCTCGCCTGGCGCACCCTCAACGGCATGCTCACGGGACAAAATAATCAGTAGTATTTGTCCCAAATCTTAAGTATTTTGTTGGCCGAATCGCTTGGCATGAGCGGTTTGGCCATTTTCTATTCCGAGAGCTCAGCCTGTGCCTTCACCCGCGCATAAGCGCGCACGATACGAGAGACGGTACTTTTGCCAATCCCGGTATACCGCTCAATCTGGCGCACCGTAAAGCCGGCATTGTTCAATCCAACAATAACAGTATCGCGCTGCGCCGGCGGTGCAGTTTTAACCCCGTTGAGCGGAACCCCGAGACTCTTCGCCAACTTGCCGGCAAAGGCATTGCGTTCCCACTCTGTCTCTTTCATATCGCACAGCGCTGGCTTGCTGCCGTCGGGCGTCGAAAGCGAATAGGCAATAAAGCCCTCGGCAGAACCAAAAAGCTCAAGCACGCAAGAAGGATCAGAAAATCCCCTCGCGGCATCTGCCGCATCACTGTCGTAAGCGCGCAGATGCTCCGCAAAGCTGCTCCATGGGTAACGCTCGATTAGGCTCATGCCCGCCTCCTGCGGATCGGCGTGAACGGAGCGAATAGCCTCCATCACCTGCCAGTCGGTATCGAGCGAGCGCCGGTCAAAACGGTTCTGGAACAGATGCCCTGTGCGCCCCGTGCGTTTATTGAACCGCCGCGCGTACGTCAAAAGCAGCCGGTGCATCGCCGCGCTCATCGCGTCCTCGTAATCTGCAAGCACCAGACGCACGTGATTGCCCATAAGGCACCAGGCGATAACCGTCACGCCCGCCTTGCGGCAGCACTCACGCATCAGCTCCAAGAACTCCCACCGGTCTTCATCGCCCTCAAAGATGAGCTGCTTGCCCGTACCGCGGGCACAGACATGGTAAAAGCCGGTAACCGTTCTCCAAACGCGCTGCATGGCGCTCCCTTCGCCGGGATCTGCTTGCCATCCAATACAGCACGATTGAAGCGTGCCATCAAAACATTCACGCAAAACAATACACTCGCGCGGCCAAAGGCAGTAATCAGGCGGCGAACGGCATCGTTGCAACAGGTCAACCCCCGCAATGCTTACAAGAGCTGACCAATAGCTTGCCCAAGACGGACCCCCTCTACGGAAGTTCACGACCACAGAACATAGAGTTAAACCGTTTCAATTAAAACTTCAGGACTTCTCGATGCGAAAACTGAGCCGTTCGCCGAATATTCCGTGCATTTCGCGGTATTATAGGGGCTGCATGTCATGTCCCTTTCGAAGGGTCGCCCGGCAATCGCCAGCCACGACCCCCAAACGGGACGCCAACACGATAGAGAGGAGAGGCATGCAGTACTCACAGGAAGTGGAGAACATGTGCCCCGTTGCCAAGGGTGCATACCACGGCCCCGCACCCATCCCCGAGGAGGGCAAGTGGGTCCAGGCTAAGGAGATTTCCGACATCTCCGGTCTTACGCACGGTGTGGGTTGGTGCGCACCTCAGCAGGGCGCCTGCAAGCTCACGCTGAACGTCAAGGACGGCATCATCGAGGAGGCCCTCGTTGAGACCATCGGCTGCTCGGGCATGACCCACTCTGCCGCCATGGCTTCCGAGATCCTTCCCGGTAAGACCATCCTCGAGGCCCTCAACACCGACCTCGTCTGCGACGCCATCAACGTTGCTATGCGCGAGATTTTCCTGCAGATCGTTTACGGCCGCAGCCAGACCGCGTTCTCCGAGGGCGGCCTGCCCGTGGGCGCCTCCCTCGACGACCTCGGCAAGGGCCTTCGCTCCCAGGTCGGCACCATGTTCGGCACCAAGGCCAAGGGCGCTCGTTACCTCGAGCTCGCCCAGGGCTACGTCACCCGCATGGCTCTCAACGACAAGAACGAGATCATCGCGTTCGAGTTCCTGAACCTCGGTAAGTTCACCGACGCCGTCAAGGCCGGCAAGACCCCCGAGGAGGCCATCGCTGGCGCTATGGGCCACTATGGTCAGTGGGAGAACGCTGCCAAGTACATCGACCCGCGCACCGACGAGGAGACTCACTCCGTCGCCAGCGTGTTCCCGGTTCACGAGTAGAAAGGGAGGGAAATAACTATGACTGTTACGTTCGAAGGTTACGAGCGCCGCGCTGACAAGATCAACAAGTGCCTCGCCGACAACGGCATCGCCTCCCTCGAGGAAGCTCTGCAGATCTGCACCGACAAGGGCTTCAACCCGCGTGAGATCGTCAACAACACCCAGTCCATCGCCTTCCAGAACGCTGAGTGGGCATACACCCTCGGCTGCGCTCTCGCTGTCAAGCGTGGCGCCAAGTCCGCTTCTGAGGCTGCTGCCATCATCGGCGAGGGCATCCAGGCCTTCACCGTTCCCGGCTCCGTCGCTGAGGACCGCAAGGTCGGTCTGGGCCACGGCAACCTGGGCGCTATGCTGCTCTCCGACGACACCGAGTGCTTCGCCTTCCTGGCCGGCCACGAGTCCTTCGCCGCCGCTGAGGGCGCTATCGGCCTGGCTCTGAACGCCAACAAGGCTCGTAAGAAGCCGCTGCGCGTTATCCTTAACGGTCTGGGCAAGGACGCTGCTCAGATCATCGCCCGCATCAACGGCTTCACCTATGTGAAGACCCAGTTCGACTACTACACGGGCGAGCTCAAGGTCGTCGAGACCATCCCCTACTCCGATGGTCCCCGCGCTGCCGTTAACTGCTACGGCTCCGACGACGTCCGCGAGGGCGTTGCCATCATGTGGCACGAGAACGTCGACATCTCGATCACCGGTAACTCCACCAACCCCACGCGCTTCCAGCACCCCGTCGCTGGCACCTACAAGAAGGAGCGCATCGAGGCTGGCAAGAAGTACTTCTCCGTCGCTTCTGGTGGCGGCACTGGCCGTACCCTGCACCCGGACAACATGGGCGCCGGCCCTGCCTCTTACGGCATGACCGACACCATGGGCCGTATGCACTCCGACGCCCAGTTCGCCGGTTCTTCCTCCGTGCCTGCGCACGTCGACATGATGGGTCTCATCGGCATGGGCAACAACCCCATGGTCGGTGCCACCGTCGCCTGCGCTGTCGCCGTCGAGGAGGCCCTCAAGGCCTAATCGCGCCCGCGCGATGCTCATATAGTTGAGCTTTGGAGCCGCTACCTTTCGAGGTGGCGGCTCTTTTTTATTCACGCTGCCATAAAGTAGTCCATCACCGGTATATCAGTTGCGGTGATATACGGACTGAATAACGCCTTCACATGCCAAAACAGTCCCTATTTCACCGCAACTTATTGAGGGGATGGGGGCAGAGCGATCGGACACTCTTGACGCCCACCTGCCATATTTGCCCTTTACCGATTTGCCGAGTCTTTGCGACCCCATTGCCGATCACCCGTGCGACAATGCGCCGGACGAGAAAGGAATCCGATGGAATCGACTGATGTACTGGTAATTGGATCTGGCATTGCGGGCCTTTGTGCCGCCATAGAAGCGGCACGCACGGGTGCAACCGTCGCTGTGGCAAGCGCCGGCAAGACCATGAGCGGATCGAGCTTTTTCCTGGGAACCTGGGGGCTCGGCCTTATTGGCCCCGTCGACGAAGACGACGAACAGGACCTCATCGATACCATCCAGACCGTCGGCGGCGGCGTTGCCGACCCCGAGCTCGTCCAGACGTTCGTCCACGGCATTCCCCGGGCAATTACATGGCTCGAACGGGAGCTGGGTGTTGAACTCCAACGTCCGCAAAGTGCCGAGAGCGCCCAGCAAAAGCAATTTATCCCCTGCTTTGACCATAAGACACGCAAATGGCGCGGCCTCACTCGCAAGCCCCTTGAGGACGCGTGTGCGGCCCAGATCGAGTCTCTCGGCATTCGCCTGCTTCCCCGCCACGAGCTTATCGACCTTATTGAGGACACGCCCGGAAAGATTGTCGGCGCCACGCTCTACGACCGCACAAACAAGCATCTCGTACCTATGGCAGCCAAGGCCACCATCATCGCTGCGGGCGGCACGGGTGGCCTGTTCGAGCGAAGCCTCACTTCAGCCGACGTGCTCAGCTCCTCGCAGGCCATCGCGCTGGCACACGGCGCAACGCTCACTAATATAGAGTTCATGCAGATGATGCCGGGCTTCATCGAGCCCAAACGCAACCTTGTCTTTAACGAGAAGACCTGGCGCTACGTCAAGTTCGACCAGCCGGTCGATATCGCCGACGACAAGCTGGACGATCTGCTTGAACAGCGCTCCGGATATGGCCCCTTCACGTCACGCTTGGCCTCCCGCGCCATCGATCTTGCCATCGATCAAGCGGGTACCGAAGGTCTGGCGCTCCACTACGATTTCCCCCGCGAGGACGTCCCCGAGTTTGTACAGACCTTTGCCACCTGGCTGCAAGACGAGTACGGCATCGCGCCGACCGAGGAGATGCGCGTGGCGATGTATGCCCACGCCGCCAACGGCGGTATCAAAATCGACAAGAGCGCGTATACGGGCGTTGAGGGCCTCTACGCTTGCGGCGAGGCGACAGGCGGCATGCACGGCGCCGACCGCATTGGTGGCTTGTCAAGCGCCAACGGCATAGTGTTTGGGCGCATCGCGGGCGCATCGGCAGCCCAGGCAGCACAGAATACACCTGAGGAGGCCCCGAAGGCGGATATCGCCCTCCCCCAGTACGGCATTGCCACAACAGTCGCCGAACGCTTGACACGCAGCCTTAAGCACACGATGAGCACCTATTGCATGATCAACCGCACCGAAGGGGGCCTATCCAAGGCACTACACGAGCTTGAGGGCTTGAAGACGGAGGCAACGACCTTGAGCACACAGATAGCTCAGGACAGCGAAATCGCAGCCCTCGCCCGCCTGCAATCGCAGATTCAACTAGCACAGGAAATGGTCAAAGCCATGCGCAAGCGAACCGAAAGCCTCGGATCGCACTATCGAGCGGACTAAGTCGATTCTCACTTTGAGTTTGATCACAATTTCTCAACATGCATCGAGCCCCGTAAGCATGATTCCCTTAAGGAGAACACGCTTACGGGGCTTTTGCCGTGTTTTCCCTAAGGGAATCACGGTGCAGACTTCGCGGCTCCGCGCCCTTTCGGGTTCGACCCCATGCGAGGTCAACAAAAAAGCGACCAGCCGAAGCCAGTCGCTTTAACATGCTTTGGTGGGCCGTCAGGGGGTCGAACCCTGGACCTTGGGATTAAGAGTCCCCTGCTCTACCAACTGAGCTAACGACCCGATATCAACACGAAGCAAGAACTGGGGTGGGTAAAGGGACTCGAACCCTCGACCTACGGGACCACAACCCGTCGCTCTAGCCAACTGAGCTACACCCACCGTGTCCTGTGCGCTTCGCGCTCGACTATTATTGCAAGGAACGTCACGCGATGCAAGCCCCAATTATCAAGAATTTTGAAAAGAGTTTTTCGGATCCATTTCGAGCATTTCCCACCGGTTTCATAGGAGTAAACTTGCCCCACCCCGATGTTCGAAAGGACAACCATGAAAGAACTCTCCAATCGCACGGCAACGTTTACCGATTCGGTCATCCGCCGCATGACGCGCCTCTCCAATAAGTACGACGCCGTCAACCTCTCGCAGGGCTTCCCCGACTTTGATCCCCCGGCGCAGCTGCTCAATAGCCTGAGCACCATCGCCAGCGACCCCAAGCCGCTCTACCATCAGTACTCCATCACTTGGGGCTCCCAGGCCATGCGCGAGGCGCTTGCCGCCAAGCAGGAGCACTTTATGGGCATGCCGATCAACCCCAATGAGAACATCGTGATCACCTGCGGCTCCACCGAGGCAATGATGGCCGCCATGATGACGGTCACAAACCCCGGCGACAAGGTCGTCATCTTCTCGCCGTTCTACGAGAACTACGGCGCCGACACGATCCTTTCGGGGGCCGAGCCCATCTACGTGCCGCTCAACCCGCCCACATTCGACTTTGACCGCGAGACACTCGAGGCGGCCTTCCGCGACAACGACCCCAAGGCCATCGTCCTGTGCAACCCTTCCAACCCCTGCGGCAAGGTCTTTACACGCGATGAGCTCACCTTTATCGCCGACCTCTGCAAAAAGTACGACACCTACTGCATCACCGACGAGGTATACGAGCACATCGTCTACGCGCCCCACGAGCACGTCTATATGGCCACGCTGCCCGGCATGTTTGAGCGCACCATCAGCTGCAGCTCGCTGTCTAAGACGTACTCCATCACCGGCTGGCGTCTGGGCTACACTATCGCCCCTGCCGAAATCACCGAGCGCATCAAGAAGGTCCACGACTTCCTCACCGTGGGCGCCGCCGCTCCCCTGCAGGAAGCCGTCGTCACCGCCCTCAAATTCGACGACAGCTATTACGATGAGGTCCTCGACCTCTATACCGCCAAACGCGACCTGTTCTGCCAGGGACTCGACAGCATCGGTCTTGAGCATAACGTGCCGCAGGGCGCCTACTACGTGATGATGGATATCTCAGAGTTTGGCTACGACAGCGACCTCGAGTTCTGCGAGGACCTGGCCTCAAAGGTGGGCGTGGGCGCCGTGCCCGGCTCGAGCTTCTTCCGCGAGCCCGTCAACCATCTGATTCGTTTCCACTTTGCCAAGCGAGACGAGACGCTTAACGCGGCGCTGGAGAACCTCAAGTCGCTACGTGATAAAATCAAGCCGCGCGGGTAAGGACGGCCCGCAACTAAAGCAACCAAAGAAGCCTCGCACCGCCCGCCGCGTTGCGAGGCTTCTTTCTATAGCGCTTTCTTAAATGGTTTAGAGCTCTATACTTTAGTCACGGAGCAACTCGTCCCAGAGAGAGGAATACTATGGCAGAGCAGCAGCTTATCGGAGCGCTCGAGGCCGGTGGCACCAAGATGGTCTGCGCCACGGGCTATGCGGACGGTACGGTCCTAAAGCGCGAGCAGATCGCGACCACGACCCCGCAGGAGACCGTCGAGGCCGTCAACGCATGGTTTGCAGACAAGGGCATCTCCGCCCTGGGCATCGGCGCCTTTGGCCCCACCGCGGTCAACCCCGCCTCGCCCCAATACGGCAAGATCCTGGAGACGCCCAAGACCGCATGGCGCTACTTTGACCTGCTGGGCACCATCCAAAACGAGCTCAACGTCCCCTGCGGCTACGACACCGACGTCAACGTCGCCTGCCTCGGCGAGGTCACCTTTGGTTGCGCCCAGGGCCTCACTGACGTTGTCTACCTGACCATCGGCACCGGCGTGGGCGCCGGCGTGCTCTCGGGCGGTCAGCTCGTCCACGGCATGATGCACCCCGAGGCCGGTCACATCCTGGTCACACGCGACCCGCGTGACACCATCGGCGAGCACAGTGCCTGCCCCTTCCATGACAACTGCCTGGAGGGCCTCATCGCCGGTCCCGGCGTCAAAAAGCGCTGGGATGGCAAGAGCGCCGGAGACATGGCCGATGACCCGGAGGCCATGGATCTGCTCGCGGGCTATCTGGCACAGGCGCTCATGACCTACACGCTGTGCTACGCACCGCAAAAGATCATCATCGGCGGCGGCGTGGCCGACCACACCCCCATTGTGCCGCTCGCACGCAAAAAGTGCGCCGAGATGCTCAACGGCTATATCGTCACGCCCGAGGTCAACGACATCGATTCCTATATTGTCAACAACAGCCTCGAGGGCAAGCAGGGCATCATGGGCTGCCTGGCCCTGGGCGCACAGGCGCTTCAGTAGCAGACGCACCCACAGGGCGTGGCGCGCTCGGCAAATCCGACCTACGGAACGACGCCACCACGCCCCATATAAGCCCTCAAATAAAAAAGGCCGCCTAGGACCAAACAATACGTCCTAGGCGGCTTTTTTGGCGCACATCAGCCACCGTAAGAGATATCGGAGCACAACGCCCGTTGCCGCTCCACAGCAGTCGATCATCACATCGGTGATCATGCCAGCGCGTCCCGGCACAAAGAGCTGAATCGTCTCGTCGATCGAAGGAATCAGCAGCAGGAACACCGCCGTGGGCAGCAGCACGTCAAAGGTGCGCCGGCCCTCAAAATCAAAGGCATGCGTTGCCAGGATGCCGAGCACCATATACTCGGTAAAATGCGCGCACTTGCGAACAACAAAGTTGGTCACCCATTCATATGGAAGTCCCACGCCGTGCAGGAAACCGCGGATAGCTTCCATGACCGTTAGGCTCAGCGAGCCCGACCCCGAGCCGGGAACCAGCGAATTGCCCCAGATCAAGAGCGCCATCAGGCAGGTTACAACCGCCCATTTTCGATTGATCTTAACCATGCAGAAGTTATGCCTCCGCGCGGAGCGGCGCGAAGCTGGCGGTACCGCCCTCGATAACGCTCAGATAGGCACGGCCCGTACGCTTGGCAGTTGAGGACTGCAGGCGCTCGATCTCTTCCTCGAGGATCTGATTGACGCGCTCGTGACGACGGTTTTCCATAATGCCGGCGGCAATAGCCTCGGCCCGCTCGATGCTCTCGCGCGAGATACGGGCAGTATCCTCGGGGAACACAGCGCTGTGACGGCCGACATAGGCGGGGGCAGCAGGCTGAGGGGCAGCGACGGGAGCGGGGGCTGCAACAGGAGCAGGCTCGTCAATCTCATCCAGAATCGCGGTGGCGGCGGCCCACATGTCCTCGTGGCCCGAGTAATCGGCCATGGGAACATCAACCTCGAGCGAGGCGTCCGGAAGGTCGCCGGTGTCGATGCGATCTTGGGCATCAATCGATGCGGTGATGGCTGCAGGCTCATCGAGGTCATCGAGATCGATGTCCGTGGCACCGGAGATGATAGGCATGCTGGCGAGGTTTGCATTGTACGGCGCAGCCTCAGCCGCCTGCTGCTGGGCAGGAGCGCCCCAAAGCGAGCTCTCGGCGGCACGGCGGGCGGCAACGGCCTCCTCGTCCGCGGTCATGGCTTCATCAACGTACGAATTATCGGCAAAAGCGTTCGCGTCCGACGAGGTAGCGCTGTAGGCGTTATTGGATGCCGCGTTGGCAACGAGTGCCACGAAAGCCGCCGTGCTGCCCGCAGGGGCGGCCTGGGAACCAGACACGGCGCGTGCCGCGGCGGCGATGTCGTCGCGATTGAAGGAGCCGGTCTGCCCGCCGTTGGTGAGCTCGTCGATGGCGACTTGATAGACGTCGCGCGAGTGTGCAGGGTCGCAGCCCACCGGCGAATCGTCGTCGAGCATACTGTCGATCATGGACCAAGCCTCGGCCTCGTCCATAGCATCTGCAGCTCGAGCGATGGTAGGGACACCATCATCGGCATAACGGCGCTGGAACGCACCAGTCAGGCCGGAAAGGAATGCCGAGGTAGACTGCTCCGCCTGAGCCTGAGAAGCAGAAGCCGCAGCGTAAGGAGTCGCATCCTGCTGCTGAGCTGGAATCGAGGCGGTCTTGAACTCGCTTTGATGCTGATTGAGATTGGCGGCACCGCCCATGGCATCGGGCTGGAACAGACGCTCTTCACGCTGCGCACGATACTCGGAGATACCCAGCGAGGCGGCATAGATACCCACGCCCGCCACCGCGCCCACGGCGAAGGGAACCGCACCCGCCACGACCGTCTCGTTCACAGACGAAAACGGCAGCGTCGCGGCATACATAACCACGGGAGCGGCAAGGCCGATCCCGCACGAAAGTCCGGCAAGGACTGCTCGTTGTGTTGCATCAGAAGAAGCCATGAGCTCTCCCCATCTTCCAGCACCCAAATCGCATCATTCAGTTGGCTGCGCGAGAGAAGATGAAGCGGGGCTATGCCCCAAAGCAACGGTATATGGTTCGTTTCATCTGCGTTTTCCGTCGCGAAGCTTAAAAGCTATTATGCGAAACCGCCCCGTCGATTGCAAGCGACGATGTCGGATTGAAACGGGAAACCTGCTGCTCGTCGGTCTTATGGTTAAAAATAAGCGCGGAGCGGCGATATGGAAAAGGGCCAAGGCTCAAAGCCCCGACCCTCTATTGCATTGATGGCTATCGCTGCGTGTGGATGACAACCTAGAACGTCTGCTCGTAGTCGCTGTGCTTTTTGGCCGAACGCACCAGGAACTCCTGGTTGGTGTTGGTGCCCTTAAGACCCTTGATAAACGATGCGGCTGCGCGCTCGGTGTTGTTCATACCGGCAAGAATGCGTCGCAGACCAAAGACAAACGGACGCATCTGCTCGTCGACCAACAGGTCCTCATTACGCGTACCGGAGGCAACGGGGTCGATAGCCGGGAAGATGCGACGGTCGGCCAGGTCGCGGTCGAGCTTAAGCTCCATGTTGCCGGTGCCCTTGAACTCCTCAAAGATGACCTCGTCCATCTTGGAACCGGTGTCGATGAGAGCAGAGGCCAGGATGGTGAGCGAGCCACCGTTCTCGATATTACGGGCTGCACCCAGGAAGCGCTTGGGAGGATACAGTGCCGCCGAATCGACGCCGCCCGAAAGGATGCGGCCTGAGGCGGGCGCCGCCAAGTTGTAGGCGCGGGCAAGACGCGTGATGGAGTCGAGCACCACCACAACATCGCCGCCCAGCTCCACAATGCGCTTGGCGCGCTCGATGACAAGCTCTGCCACGCGAGTGTGGTTGTCGGCGGGCATATCGAAGGTCGACGCCACAACCTCGCCCTTGATGGAACGCTGCATATCGGTGACCTCTTCGGGGCGCTCGTCGACGAGCAGGCAGATGAGGTGCACCTCGGGGTTGTTAATCGAGATAGACTGGCAGATCTTCTTGAGGATCGTGGTCTTGCCGGCCTTGGGCGGGGACACGATCAGGCCACGCTGACCCTTGCCGATCGGCGACACGATGTCGATGGCGCGACCGGTAATGGAGTCCTTGCCGTGCTCCATGCGCAGCGGCTCATTGGGATAGACCGGGGTGAGGTCGCCGAACTTGGGACGGTTGCGAATCTGCTCGGGGTCCAGACCGTTGACGGTCGTGATTTTGGCGAGGCCGGCGCGCTTGTCGCCGCCGCGCGAAGGACGCAGCGAGCCCTCGATGACGTCGCCCGTGCGCAGGCGCGCGGAGCGGATGAGGTAGGCGGGCACGAAGGCGTCGTCGTTGGACTTCATGTAACCGTGGGCATGGATGATACCGGAGCTGTCCGGACGAATCTGCAGGATGCCCTTGATGTCGCGGAAGCCCTCGGCCTTCGCGGCGGTGACGTAGATCTCCTCGACGAGCTCGGCTTTCTTCTTGCCGGTCGTCTCGATCTCGAACTCCTTGGCCTTCTCGCGCAGTTCGGCGACCTTCATGGCCGCAAGTTCCTCACGCGAAAGCGTGGGCTCGGTGGGGGCGGCGTTGCGCTCCTTGTTGCGCTGTTTGCGATCGCGCTGGCGGTTGCGACGGTCGTTGTTGCGGTCGTCCTTGCGCTCGCTGCGCTCGTCGTTGCGCTTGTGCTGGCGACGGTTGGGGCGAGCGCCGTCTTCGGCCTCGGCGGGCGCGGCGCCACCGGTTGCGGCGGCATCGGCGTTAGCCGCAGTATCATCGCTGGCCTCGGCCTTGGAATCGCCCCGCAGCTCGGCCTCGGCCTGCTGCTCGGACGCCTTGGCCTTAGCGGACTTCTTGCGACCGCGCTTGGGCTTCTCGGACGCAGGCTGTTCAACGTCCTGGGGCTCGGCGGCATCAGTCGATGCATCGACGGTCGTCTCGGCGGAATCCTCGGATGCACCCTTCTTGGCAGCCTTGGCCTTGGACGTGCGCTTAGCAGCAGTGCGACGGCTGCGACCGGGACGGACGTCGGCGGGCCCGACATCGGCGGGAGCAGCCTCGGAAGTCGTAGCATCCTGGAC
>URCS01000050.1 GCA_900546455.1 uncultured Collinsella sp.
GCCCGTGGGTTATACCCTAAGAGCAAACCACCCTTTTTAAGGGTGGTTCTGATTTTGATGCACTTTGTTTTGATAGAACGATCGCCCTGGTGCATCTTCGCCCAGAACCCCCGCGCCTTCGGGAACGCAAGTAAAATCTAATGAGTATATCTGTCTGAACAACAGCTTTGTTGCGCAACACCTGTTCTACGAGACAGGGGGTTAGGTTATACTAAATTGCACTGTAGGCCGCATCTGATGCATTTCGCTCCAAGCGCGGCACTCAGTGGATATCCGATTTACCATTTGGATGTCCTGCGGTCATTTAGCGTCTCGACACAAGCTCGGCCCCGGAGCTCGTTCGAGCTGTTCGTATTCCTTGAAAGGGGAAAAATGGACATATCGAGGAAGACTGATTACGCCCTTCGTATGCTGGCGATGCTTGCCGAGGATCCGGAGCGTTTGCTTTCTGTTCGCACCGCTGCCGAAGAGGTCAATGTTCCGTATTCGTTTGCCCGCTCGATTCAGCACGGTTTGGTCCAGGCCGGTATTGTGGAGAGCCTGCGTGGCGTCCACGGTGGCATGCGTCTCAAGGTCAGTCCGGATGACGTCACCATTCGTCAGGTCGTCGAGGCCGTTCAGGGCCCTATGGTTATGAATGATTGCACCGCACCCGATGGCGACTGTGCACGCATGGGCACGTGCTGCTATCATCCCCTGTGGGCCGGAGCCCAGGCGTTGATGCGCGACTACCTCGATTCCGTTTCGCTCGGCGACATCGTCGCTCACCGCCAGTTCCCGGCCGTCGATTCCAAATTCGCCGACCGCGACGCGTTTCCCGAGTACGCCACCTGCGCGTTCGCTTGCCGGGAGGAATAGCGCCGCATAAGGAGTATAGATATGATTCAGGACCCCTTTCGTTCGATGATTCGTTCGGAAGGGGTCCTGCGTTATCGCGACCTTCCGTGGCGCCGCACGCGCGATCCGTACATCATTTGGCTTTCTGAGGTCATGCTGCAGCAAACACAGGTGCCGCGCGTGGAGACGCGTATGCCGGCGTGGCTCGATCGCTTTCCGACCGTGCAGGCGCTTGCCCAGGCCGCGCCTTCCGATGTTTTGGACGCTTGGCAGGGCATGGGCTACAACCGACGCGCTCTGGCGCTTCACGGGGCTGCTCAACGGGTCGTAGAGGATTGGGGCGGGGAGTTTCCGCACGAGACGTGCGACTTGGTCGCTCTGCCTGGTATTGGCCCGGCAACGGCGCAAGGTATCCGGTCGTTTGCGTTTGACCTTCCGGGCGTGTATCTGGAGACCAACGTGCGCACGGTCTTTCTGCATCACTTCTTTCCCGATGTACCGGCTGTTCCCGATCGCGAGCTGGTGCCGCTGATTCAGGCGGCCTGTCCGGCGGCCCCCGGTGCGGCGACCGACGAGATCGCTCCCTTTGCCGTGCCGCTCGATGATGCCGATACGCCGCGCGCGTGGTATTACGCGTTGCTGGATTACGGCGCATATCTAAAAAAGACGTTGCCCAATCCGTCCAGGCGCTCGGCGGGCTATAGCCGTCAATCAAAGTTTGAGGGCTCACGTCGCCAAAAGCGCGCGCATATCGTGCGCATGTTGCTGGCGGCGCGCGATGGCCAACCGGCGGGGATTACGCTTGCTGATGCCGTGGCGGGCGTTAACGATATGGAAGCGGCGGCTGGGCGCGGGCCGGTCGAGCGCGAGCTTGTCGCGGGTATTCTGGCCGACCTGGAGCGTGAGGGCTTTTGCCGAGCCGAGGACGATCGCTGGCTGAGCATCTAGCCCGTGCAAATCTGAAGAACAGGATTGTAAGGTTTAGATTTCCGGTATGAGGGCATCCTAAAGACGAGGCCGCTCGAAGCCTACGGGCGGCATGCGTTGAAGGGAAGTACACCTATGGATTTTGAGAATTCCCAAACCAAGAAGAACCTCGAGACCGCTTTTGCCGGTGAGTCCCAGGCACACACCAAGTATCGCTACTATGCCTCCAAGGCAAAGAAGGACGGCTACGTTCAGATCTCGAACATCTTTGCCGAGACGGCTGGCAACGAGTCCGAGCACGCCAAACTGTGGTTTAAGTATCTGCACGATGGCGCCGTCCCCGATACCCTGGACAATCTGCGCGATGCCGCCGCGGGTGAGAACTACGAGTGGACCACGATGTACGACGAGTTTGCCAAGACCGCCGAGGAAGAGGGCTTTGCCGAGATTGCCGCAAAGTTCCGTGGTGTCGCCGCCGTCGAGAAGGCCCACGAGGAGCGCTACAACAAGCTCGTCGAGCGCATCGAGTCGGGCGAGGTGTTTGAGCGTGAGGGCGTAAAGGTGTGGAAGTGCCTGAACTGCGGGCACCTGCATGTGGGTGCCGAGGCGCCTGAGGTGTGCCCGGTGTGCAACCACCCGAAGGCGTACTTTGAGGAGCAGGTGGTGAACTACTAGCGCTTGGCGCTAGCATGAGCTGGGCCGGGAGGGCCGGACTACCTTCCCTCCTCGCTCACGGCTTCGCAGGGTCGCGTTGAGGGAAGGTAGTCCGGCCCTCCCGGCCCGCTTTGGGTCGTCGCGTGCTCGATACAGAAAAGCTGATAAGAAGTTTGTGTGCCGCCCCGATAGGGGCGGCACGTTTTTGTATGGGGGCTGGTTGGGACGGCACCGTTCATGGGTGGGGTACACTGGGTAGCGACTTTTAGTTTATCTACTACCTGATGGGGTGTTTTTGTATGGGTAAGAAGTCTCGGGCTCGGGTTGCTGCGGCGGGAACTCGCAAGGATCCTGGCCGTCGGGTTGCCGAGGGTAAAAAGGCCGATCGTGCCGAGAAAGACAAGAAGGTCGGCGCGCATGCTCATCCTGAGTGGGCGCCTCATTTGAATTCGGCTAGTGAGGATTTGACTGCCAAGTTGTTTACTCTGGTCGAGGTAATTTTGGGCGTGGTGCCCCTTGTGGTTATCGGTTTGTTCTTGGCTTCGAAGGACGCCACGAGTGTCGATAAACTCACCGAGGTCTTTTCGCAGGACCCCTCGATGGTGGTTACGTTTATCTCTGCGTGCCTGCAGCCGTTTGTGGCATACATGTTGTACATGATTTATCGCAAATACTGCGAGGGCGATGCGGGCTTTGCCGCCGGCAACCTGATTGGCCTCTTGTGCTCCGAGATTTTGCTGCTCAATATTCCTGGCGTCATCGGCATGGGCATCTTGTTGTGGCGTGTCTGGCGCAACGTCGCTCCGCACTTTGAGAGCTGGCTGTTTGAGCGTCGCGCAATGGGCGTGCTGGTCGACATCGCGGGCTCACTCGTGATCCTAGTCCTGGCGTTTATGTGTGCCACCGCAGCTCGAGGTCTCGCGGGCATGTAATCTGTCTTCGCCGACTGCGGAGCGCGGGGCAACTGCTGGCTTTACCGCTCCGGGCGTCAGACCGGCGGCGCATCCCTTTCCTTCTCGCTCACGACTTCGCAGGGTCGCGCGAGGCAAAGGCGTGCGCCGCGGGTCTGACGGCGCGAGCTTGCCAACGAGTTTTGGCTAATAGATTGGTTTGTGTGCCGCCCCTTTTGGGACGGCACGTTTTTGTGTGGGGTCCCTGTCTTCACAATTTTCGTCAAGCTTTTGGTTAGATTTTGGTCAGTTGGCGTAAGGGTGGAAGGCCAAAAGATTGCTGGCGAAAAAAGCTCAGAGAAAGTGCTGGTAGGGGAGTTGTTGAGCTTTTCGACGGCTTTTGAGCAAAAGAAACTTTGTGGCTATTGCCGGCGATTGCGTTGTCGCGGTCATGGCGGTGCGGGATGCTGGTCGTAAGCGTCGAATGCTCCGATTTTGGAGGCCAGCATGGATCTGTTTCTTGAGACTCCGCAGCAACAAGCTGAGCGCATGCTGCGTCAGCAGCAACGACTCATGGAGATGCAAATGCAAGGGGCGGCAGCCCAGCCCTTTGCGCAAAATGTCGTGCCCGCTGCTGTACCTGCGGCTGTGCCCGGGTGTGAATCGGCGCCAGAGGCCTATTCCGTACAGCAAGATTCATATGCGCAGGAGCTCGCGTTCGACAAACGCCGCGCGCGCCGCCGCCGTTTGGGCCAGCGCCTGCGCACATTGGCGATGATCGTGCTCATCCCGTTGGGGCTTGCGGCCATCTTTCTGGCGTCGTATGCCCTCACGTGCATCCTCAACGGCGCATCGCCCAACGAGGTGCTCCAACATCTGTCAGCCCTCGGCCAGCGCCTAGGTGACGTCATAACAACCATCCAGGTCGGTTGGGAAGACTGACGTTCGCCACCATTGGTCTTCTTGGATGCAAGGATTATCGCCACGAGTGGAATCCTTGCATCTTGCGGGTCATGTCGTGCGACTAAATAGTATTATTGAAGATAAATAATAATAGCAAATGAACGGAGGTGCTCGGTTGAATCTGACCTTTGAGGGATTTTTGAAAGGCTATTGCCGAGAGCTGTCCGGGCAGCAGTCGCTGAGTTTTAGAAAACTGGTTGAGCAGGCGACGACGGTTGCGCCGCGCGTGGCGGAGCCTCTGTTTTTGCTCGCTTTGGCGCAAGGAAAAGCCGAATACGTTCTGGGTTTATCCGAGGGTTCGTGGATGGAAGAGGATTACCGAGGCGTTTTGTCCTTGTACGATCAAGCGGGTGGCATGGCGTCTCTATGCGCCAAAAGTGAGCTCCCTAACCGTTATGCCAACGTTTGGCGTGCGTATAGAGCGGTGAAGGAAAAGCCAGTGGCGGACAGAAGGATCAACGCCCTGATGCGAAAAAGAACATTGGGGGCGCTAGGGGAATCGGGCGTAACGCGCTACGGTCTCTGCCGCGATTTGAATCTGAATAAGGGAAACGTGTACGCATACTTAGCCGGCGATGACTCAAAGGTGAGCAGGGAGACGGCGCGTCGCATTATGGAATATGCGGAAGAGAGAAGCTCCCAAGAAGGGGCCGGGCGCCCGATGCGTGTGGCGGGGTAAGATTGATCGCGGTTTTGATTGGTGATCGATTGAGTTTGTTGGGCGGAATCTATGTCTGCTATTGATATTGCGCTTGTTGTGATTGCCTTGGTGGCGGTGGGAGTTGCTGTGGTTTGCGCCCTGCAGCTTAAAGGCCTTCGTGCCGAGTTGCGAGAGCGTGGCGGCAGCGACGCGGAGACGCTCGCGGCGCTCGAGCAGGCCAACAACGCGCTCGACACCCTGAACGTCGCGCTGGCAGAAACCCGTCGCACGGCAAACGCCATCGCGCAGCAGCAGACGACCGACGCTGCCGTGGAGCAGCAACGCTACCTGACCATTGCGCGCGAGTTCTCGCAGGCGGGCGACCGTATGGACGACCTGCGCCGCGAGACGGCCCAGCAGCTCGGCGCCAACCGCGAGGGCATCGAGCATCGCCTGGACAAGGTGCGCGAGACGGTCGATGCCCAGCTGGGCGCCATCCGCAAGGACAACAACGTGCAGCTCGACCAGATGCGCGCGACGGTGGACGAGAAGCTCTCCCGCACGCTCAACGACCGTCTGTCGGCATCGTTTAAGCAGGTGAGCGACCAGCTCGAGGCCGTGTACAAGGGCCTGGGCGACATGCAGTCCATCGCCACCGGCGTGGGCGACCTTAAACGCGTGCTGGGCAATGTAAAGGCGCGCGGCATTTTGGGCGAGGTGCAGCTGGGCGCGATATTGGCAGACATCCTCACGCCCAATCAGTATCTGGAAAACGTCGCCACCAAGCCCGGTGCGTCGGAGCGCGTGGAGTTTGCCGTCAAGCTGCCGGTGGACGAGGGCGATCCCGTGCTGCTGCCGATCGACTCCAAGTTCCCGGGCGATGCGTACGAGCATCTGCTCGACGCGCAGGAGTCGGGCGACGCCGATGCCGTGGCAGCCGCGCGCAAGACGCTCGACACGATGGTCAAGCGCGAGGCCAAGGACATTTGCGAGAAGTACCTGAGCGTGCCCGCGACCACCAACTTTGGCATCATGTTCGTACCGTTTGAGGGCTTGTACGCCGAGATTGTCAGCCGCCCCGGGCTTATCGAGACCCTGGGCCGCGACTATCACGTCAACGTGGCCGGTCCCAGCACCATGGCAGCCATTCTCAACAGCCTACAGATGAGCTACCAGACGTTTAGGCTGCAAAAACGCACCGATGACGTGCTGCGCGTGCTTTCCGCCGTCAAGGCTGAGCTGCCGCGCTATCAGGCGGCGCTGCGTCGTGCGCAGCAGCAGATCGAGACCGCGGGCAAGACGGTCGAGGGCATTATCACCACACGCACCAACGTTATGGAGCGCAAGCTCAAGGACATCGACGCCCTGGAAGATGCCGAGGAGGCCGACGAGATTTTGGGCTTGGAGTCCGCAGGCTTACTTGCGGGCCAGGAAGACGAGGGCTAGCCGCAACGGACGGCGGGGCGTCGGCGCAAGCGCGGGGCGCGGGCGCTTTTCGCATCGTACGTGCCTGAAGTGCACTTTAGTGTGCAACAATGGCGTTTCGTCCTATCAGATGCGAAAGGAAGCCCATGTCTCAGAGAAGCACCAGTCCGCTCAAACGCTCCACCGTGCGCCGCACGCTGCAGCGTTTTTGGGACGTCACGCGCACACAGCCGTTGATCGTCTTTCTCTCGGTGTTCTCGTCGGCGGGCTACATCTTTTTGCTTACGTTTGCCAACACCTACGTGATGGCCCTTATCGTCGACCGCGTCCAGGCCGGCCCCGTGGCGGGCGACCAGGTGCTTGAGGTCTTTGGCCCCTACATTCTGGCGCTCGTGCTCGTTAACCTGGTAGGCCAGATCCTCTCCAAGCTGCAGGACTACACTGTCTACAAGCTCGAGATTGCGGGCAACTACCACCTGGCACGCCTGTGCTTTGACACGCTCTCCAATCAATCCATGACATTCCACACCAGCCGATTTGGCGGATCGCTTGTGAGTCAGACGAGTCGTTTTATGAGCGGCTACACGGGGCTTGCGGACGTGACGGTGTATTCGCTCATCCCCACTATCACCTCGGTCATCTGCACGGTAGCGGCGCTCGCCCCGGTGGTGCCCACATTTACCGTGATCCTGGTGGGCATCATGGTCGTCTACATCGCGTTTGTCTGGCTTATGTACAAACGCATCATGCCGCTTTCGGCCGCGACGTCCGCCGCACAGAACAAGCTGTCGGGCGTGCTGTCCGACGCGGTCACGAACATCCTGGCCGTCAAGACCTGCGGGCGCGAGGACTTTGAGCGCGACCTGTTCGATGCTGCCGACCGCGCCACGCGCGACGCCGAGACGGTTTCGATGCACGCCATGATGCAGCGCAACTTTACGACCTCGGGCCTTATCGTTATCACCATGGCCGTGGTGAGTGTGTTCGTGGCGGGCGGCAACGCGTGGTTTGGCATTTCGGCCGGCGCGCTCGTCATGATCTTTACCTATACGTACAACCTCACCATGCGTCTGAACTACGTGAGCTCCATGATGCAGCGCATCAACCGCGCGCTGGGCGACGCGGCCGAGATGACACGCGTGCTGGACGAGCCGCGTCTGGTGGCAGACGACGAGAACGCTCCCGAGCTTAAGGTGCGCGAGGGCGCGATCGATTTTGAGCACTTGAGCTTTGCATACCGTGACGCCGCGGCGGGCGAGAACGTGTTCGACGACCTGACGCTCCATGTGGCGGCGGGCCAGCGCGTGGGCCTGGTGGGCAAATCGGGCTCGGGCAAGACGACACTCACCAAGCTGTTGCTGCGCCTGGACGACGTGCAGGGCGGCCGCGTGCTCGTGGACGGCCAGGACGTCTCGCGCTGCACGCAGCAGAGTCTGCGCCGCCAGGTTGCCTACGTGCCGCAGGAGGCGCTGCTGTTCCACCGCTCCATTCGCGAGAATATCGCCTACGGCCGCCCCGACGCCACCGACGAGCAGATTCGCGAGGCAGCGCGCCTGGCCAATGCCCTGGAGTTTATCGACCGCCTGCCCCGTGGCTTTGACACTATGGTGGGCGAGCGCGGCGTTAAGCTTTCGGGCGGACAACGCCAGCGCGTGGCCATCGCCCGCGCTATCCTGACCGACGCGCCGATTCTGGTGCTCGACGAGGCGACGTCTGCCCTCGACAGCGAGTCCGAGGCGCTGGTGCAGGAGGCGCTCGAGAACCTGATGCGCGGCCGCACTTCCATTGTGGTGGCGCACCGCCTGTCCACCGTGGCGGCGCTCGACCGCATCGTGGTGCTGGCGGACGGCGAGATTGTCGAGGACGGCACGCATGCGCAGCTCGTCGAGGCAGGCGGCGAATACGCAAGCCTGTGGAGCCGCCAGACCGGTGCATTTTTGGAGGCTTAAAGACCCCATACGTGGGACAATCGTGCCCATAGGTTTGTTATGCCGCTGAAGCGAGGAGTCGTTATGCCACGCGAGACCAATGCCGCCAAACGCGAGCGCGCCGTTGAGGCGTGCGAGCGCCTCAACCGTCGCTATGGCCCGGTCGAGTGCTTTTTGGACCACGAGAATCCCTTTAGGCTGCTCATTGCGGTACTGCTCTCGGCGCAGACGACCGACGCGCAGGTCAACAAGGTGACGCCGAAGCTGTTTGCCCAGTGGCCAACGCCCGAGGCCATGGCGGGGGCGAGCGTGGCCGATGTGACCGATACCATTAAGTCACTCGGCTTTTATAAGAGCAAGGCCAAGCACGCCGTGGAGGCCGCGCAGATGATCGTTGCCGATTACGGCGGCGAGGTGCCGGCCGACATGAAGGAGCTTGTAAAGCTGCCGGGCGTGGGGCGCAAGACGGCGAACATCGTGCTCAACGTGGGGTTTGGCATTGTCGAGGGCATCGCGGTCGATACGCACGTCAACCGCATCGCGCACCGCCTGATGCTGAGTCCCAAGACGCACGCCAAAGAGCCGCTCAAGACCGAGCAGGATCTGCTCAAGATCTTGCCGCACGAGTATTGGGAGTCGGTCAATCACCAGTGGATCACCTTCGGCCGCGAGATTTGCGATGCCCGTAAGCCCAAGTGCGACGAGTGCCCGCTGGCAGACCTTTGCCCCAGCGTACGGGTGGGCTAGGTTGCAAGGGCAGGGTGCCGCCGCTCTTGCGTATCTCCGGGCGGCACAAATCGGGACGCGGTCGGTGACCATGGCGCTCGCTACGACTCCCGAAGCAAGAACTCTTCTGCCGGCACAACCGATGCGCCCTCGGTATCGTAGCGCTCGGAGCCGTGATATACGACGGCTCGGTCCTTTGCGGGAATGCCAAGTTCAGAACCAACAGAGCGTAGGTGTCGAGCGAATGTGTCTCGGTAGGTAGCGCCCGATTTGATTTCGAACGCCTGTGGGCGAGCCTGCTCTGTTAGATCGATAAGGTCGATCTCTCGTTTGCTATCGTCGCGATAAAAAACAAGCGTGGGCTCGATGCCTCTGTTGAGATATGCCTTCTGGCGTTCCGAGACAACGAGGTTTTCGAATATTTCCCCGCTTAGGGGGTGGCTCATGAGACTGCGCTCGTCGTGAATGCCAAGCAGATGACAAAGTAGTCCCGTGTCGTAGAAGTACAGTTTTGGCGCTTTGGTAAGCCGCTTGCGCATGTTTCCAGCATATGGCTGAAGCAGGAATACCAAATAGCTTGATTGCAGGATCGAAAGCCACGAGCTGATCGTCGCCGTGGCGACTCCCACATCGGCGGCGAGTCTTGATAGGTTGAGCAGTCCTCCCACGCAGGCCGCGCACAGCCCGATCATTTTTCTAAAGGAGCTCAGGTTACGCACGTCGAGAAGGCCGCCCGCGTCGCGTTCCACGTAGGTCATAAGGTAATTTTGAAAGAACATATCGGTGGGGATGCCCGCATCATATATGCGCGGGTATCCCCCGCGAATCAGGTAGGTGTCAAGCGAGATTTGCGTCTCGCTGAGCTCCTGGTAGGAGAGAGGGAGGAGTTTGAGCATGCCGACGCGCCCAGCAAGCGATTGCTGGATGTTGCGCATAAGCAAAAAGTTTTGCGAGCCGGACAATACATACTGGCCGGTCCTTCCGCGCTCGTCGGAAGCGACCTGAATCATGCTGAACAGCTCCGGTGCATATTGGGCCTCGTCGATGATCAGATGATCAGGGCGCCTGCTGATAAAGCCGACGGGGTCATCGAGTGCGGCGCGACGGACTTCCGGGTTCTCGAGGTTGAGATATTCATATTCAGGAAAGACGGCCTTGATGAGAGTTGACTTGCCGCTTTGGCGTGGCCCCGTAAGCGAGACGACGGGAAACCATTCTGACATGCCGCGTAGCTTTTGGGCCATGGTTCGCTCAATCATTTTTAACGCCCTTCGCGTCTTGCATCGCATGCTCGCAGGCATGCTTTTGGTTTGAAAGTCTCGTGCCGAGTTTGTCGGTATCCGCCGGGTTTCGTGGCAGGCCTTTGGGATTTGCCACATTGTTAAGGCAAAAAACCATAATTACTAACTAGAAGTTACCACAACTATAAAGTAGCAATTGCCATAATTGCAAAATAACGCAGGTAAAGCTGATAATCGATCCTGTCCGATCAGGCTGTTTTGTGCCGAGGGCGTTTGAGCATGCGCGTTTTGGGTGAGCGGACCGAGTGCTGATGACCGCCGTGCAGTTTGCGTGACGCCCGCAAACCCAAGTGCGACGAGTGCCCGCTGGCGGATTTGTGCCCCAGTGTGAGTGTGATGGGGTAGGGGCTCGACGCGTTTAGTTGGCACTCGAAGACGGCGACCAATGTTGCGCAACACATTTGGGCTGCGAAGGCTCAATATGATGGCGGCAGATACCGTTTGTTGTGAGGGGATGCCCGAATATGTTTTGCACCAAGTGTGGCTCCGAGATGCCCGACGGAACCGATTTTTGCACGAACTGCGGGGCGCGCATGGGCACGGCCTCTCCGGCTGCTGCGCCCGCCGAGCCCGCGTCGATGCCGGCGGCAGGGATGCCTCCCGTGCAGGGTGCCGTACAAAAGAAAGCGCATAAGCGCGCGGTGATTGCCGGCATGTGCGTGGCGGGCGTGCTCGTTGCCGGCGGTTCCGCTTTGGCGCTGACCGGCGTACTGGGTCCGCTTGGGCAGGGCAACTCATCGCAGATTACGGTACTTGGGTCCGACGAGGGTTCGGCCGAGCATAAGGACAAGGGAAGCGCCAAGGAGAAGCCTGCCGAAGAGCAAGAGGAGCCGGAAGAGCCCGGGCAGACGGGCAGCAGCGTAAAAGTCGACCTCAATGACCAGGCAACCTATGCCGCCGCGAATCTGTTCCTGTCGAACTTTACGGAGGAGCACTTCGATCGGGACTGGTATCAGACGGGCGGCTTCGATTCGACTGACGGCCTTTCTGATGACGAGAAATACAAGCTGGTTAAGTTTATCTGGTGCCATTTTATTGACAACGCGCCGTATCGAATCGAGAAAGGCGACTATGACAACGGTAATAGCCAGCGTGTGGCGACTGATGTGATCAATAGGGAACTCAACCGCTTGACGGGTCTGACGCTTTCCGATGCCGATATGACTTATGACAGAACGCCGGAGGGGCAGGCGATTCCTGATTCGGCCGAAGCGCATGACGGGTACTTGTATCTGAAGCAGGAATACGGCCAGGGAAATTACAACCCATCGTGTGCCATCGTTACGGGCGCGACTGACCTTGGCGACAACATCTACGAGCTCACCTATGAGGTCTACAGTGCTGGCGGCATGTTACTTCCTTCCGACATCCCCGAGAGCACCTACGGCCTGCCAAAGGACCAGTTCATCGCCGCAATTCAAGCGGATGCATCCATGGGCCGTACCGAGACTTGCACGGTCCGCGTCGCGCAGGGTGACGGCGCTCCGACCTTCACACTGCTTAAAATGGGCGTCTACGATTAGACTCGGCGTATAGCTCACTCTGATAACGCCAGGCGACTCGTCCGTCTGGCGTTTTTGTTGCGGGGCTGGGCATGCGCTTGAGCGGGAGTATTTGTCGCCTTCTGCCGCCTCATGCAAAAATGTGTTGCTAATTTAGAAGCTTATTCAAGCGCGCCGAAGTCGCGGCGTGCTGGCGTAGCATGAGCAAAAAATCAAGCAATGGAGGGTAACGTGGCAATATCGAAGACGCGAGAGCTCGAAGATTATTTTGAACGCATCGTGCGCACGCGCGAAGGCGACCTGCCTGGTCGTCGCAAAGGCGACGAATACTTGTCTCAAACCCATGCGCTCTACCATGGTGATCCTGCGCCCTGGGCTCTGACGCCAAAGATATTCGACAAGGATATGACGGCGCTTCTTAAGGAGGCCGCCGAGCGCATGTACGGCATTATGGACAAGGTGACGCGGGCGTTTTGTTCCGATGCCTCCGTGCGTGCGTGGTTTCGCATGGATCCGGCTTTTGCTGACCTGTGCGCTATGGATGCCGGCTATGATTGCCAAATTCCCCTTGCGCGTGTTGATATCTTTCTTGACGAAGATGCCGGTTCGTATACGTTTTGTGAGCTCAATACCGACGGCAGTGCCGGAATGGTAGTGACCGATGCGGTCTGTCAGGCAGTGCGAATGACGCCTTCCTTTGAGGAGTTTGCATCCGACCACCCCGGCTTTCGGCAGTACGATTTGTGCGGTAGCTGGATAGACGCATTGTTTGAGACCTATGCAGAGTGGAAGCTGGCCCATCCTCGCCGCACCGAGGATAGTGCACGATTGGACGACGGGGCCCGCGTTGACGAGGGGCTCTATGCACCGCAATCAAAGATATATCCCGCTTCGGTGGCAATCGTCGACTATTCGGAAAGCATCGACTTGGAAGATGCGGCTCATTTTGTCGACCTTATGAGGCGACGGGGTGTGGTGGCGCGCTTTGCGGATGTGCGCGACCTGCGGATTGGCGAAGACGAGAGCGGTGCTAGGCGGCTGTGCGATGCCGCCGGTCCTATTGATTGCGTTTGGCGGCGCGCGGTGACCGGCGAGCTGTGGGATAAGCCGTGCGACGGACGCTCGGCCTTAATCGAGGCGGCTCAAGAAGGGCTCGCGTGCATCGTTGGTGGTTTTAGAACGTGGCCGTGTGCGACTAAGACCGTATTTGCATTTCTGTGGTCTCGGGCCGGTCAGTCCTTGTTGAGCCCGGAGGAGCAATCGTTTGTACGGGAGCATGTGCCCTATACCGAGATTTTGGACGAAAGCGCCCAGTTGTCGAGATTTGCCGAAAAGGATCGATGGATTGTCAAGCCGTGCGGCGGCTACAACGCGGTTGGCGTTGTTGCCGGCTTGGATGCCACGGAACGGGAATGGTCCCAGGTACTTGCTCGCGCTGCGGCCGCTGGGGCGATTGTACAGGAGTATGCTCAGCAGTATCAGACTCCCTGCTTGCGCGGAACGCTTGTCAGTGGGCCGCATCGAGGAGAGGCACCCAAAGGACTTGTGGATGATCTTGGTTTTGCGCCCGCTTCTAATATGGAAGGCCTGTACCTGTATCGCGGTCGTTTCGCGGGCGTGTACACACGCGTCGGCTTTGCCAACACCATAGGCGAGTGGACGAGCCGCTTGAACGTTGCGAGCTTTTTTGAGGAATAGCCGTTTCTTGGGGCACCTTCCGTGGTTGCGGCGTTCGAAGTGACGGGGAGATTTTGGCGAAGCCGATGAGCCCGGTTCTATCTGGCGTTTTTGTTGCGGGGCTGGGCGTACGCCTGAGCTGGAGTCCTCTTCATGCGCTACCATGACAGACAACGAATTTGACGAACGACCCGCCGAGCTTGCCCCGGCGGGCTTTTGGCGTTGCGATGCCGGAGGAACAGCATGCTCATTCACCGTATAGCCGCGCAACTCTACACTGCCGAGGCGCTGCAGACCGTCGAGGCCGGACTCGATGCCGGCGAGGACGTGACGCTGGCCGTGTCTCAGTCGGGCCGCACGCTTATGGCGGCCGCCCAGTTTGCGCGTCGTCCGCGTCCCACAGTCTACATCGTGAGCGGCGAGGATGCTGCCGATCGCGCCGCGCGCAGCCTGGCCGCCTACGTGGGCCTGGCGCACGTGTGTCGCTTCCCCGAGCGCAAGGACTATCCCTGGCGCGAGCAGGCGCC
>URCS01000051.1 GCA_900546455.1 uncultured Collinsella sp.
GGGCTCCGGCTCTGCATCAGGCTCGGACTCGACGGTGGCAGTGGCAGGCTCGGCCTCGGTGGACTCGGCGCCCTCGGCCTCCTCAGCAGCACCTTCGCCCTCAGCAGCACCCTCGCTTGCGGCCTTCTCGGCAGCAAGACGGGCGCGACGCTCGGCAAAGGTCTCCTTCTTGGCGGGCGCTGCCGTCTCGGCGGCATCCTTGTCCGCATCGGAATCGTCATCGACGGCAGCCTTCTTGGGCTTGACCGGGGCCGACGCGGCCTCGCTCACCGGATCGATTATCTCGGACTGAACAACGGCCGTCATCTTTTCCTGCGTCTCGCGGAACTGACGGATGGCACGGCCGATCGTGCGGCCCATCTGTGGGAGCTTATCCGGGCCAAACAGCAAAAAGCCGAAGACCACGATGATCGCGAGCTCACCCTCTCCAATACCAAACACACATACCTCCAAGGCTCGATGTGAGTCGAGCCCGCACCGCGCCATTCGGCCGGAACTCGTCTATTCATTCGGTCAAGTATAGCGCCCGGACGCCAAAACGTCCGAGCGCATCACAAACATATGCCAAACGGCACGCCCTTTTGGGGGCAAAGATTATGCAGCGGTGATCGAAATCTCCTGGTCGACACCCAACAGCTGAACCACGCGCATTACCGGGGGCTGCACATTGGTGCAGCTAAAACGCTTGCCGTGGTCGACCGCGTGGTGCGCGGCGCCCACAAGCACGCCAATGCCCGTCGAATCGATGTAGCTCACCTGGGCAAAATCGAGCTCAACGGCCTCAGTGGGCTGCTCGAGCGCCAGGTCGATGGCATTACGCAGGCTATCGGCGTTAGAGATATCGATCTCGCCGGTTACCTTAATGGTGTAGAGCTCTGGCGTGGGGTTGGTGGAAATACCCAAATCCATGTATACGCTCCTTTACGTATCGAAAGTGCGGATAGTACGGGAAGCCGCGCGTTAGGCGCGCTCGGCACGCGCAAGCTCGGCAGCGACGAGCTTAACGGCCAGCACCAGCACATCGAGCGCGGCCTCCAGGTCCTCGACCGTGGGATAGCTCGGCGCGATGCGGATGTTGGTGTCGCGCGGGTCCTTGCCATAGGGCCAGGTAGCACCGGCCGGCGTGAGCTTGACGCCCAGGTCGGCGCAAAGCGCAGCAACCTTCTGGGCCGAGCCCTCGGGACCATCAAAGCTCACAAAGTAGCCGCCGCGGGGGTGCGTCCAGGTGGCGCAGCCCGTGTCGCCCAAGCCCTCGGTGAGCTTGCGCTCGACGGCCTCAAAGCGCGGGCGCAAGAACTCGGCATGCTTTTTCATGTGCTCCCTGACCGCCTCGATGGTGGGAAGGAAGCGCACGTGACGCAGCTGGTTGAGCTTGTCGGCGCTGATGAGGCCGGCCTTCAGGCGCTTGGAGAACTCGGCGATGACCGCGGGGCTCGCGCCGATAAAGCCGATGCCGGCGCCCGGGAAGGTGATCTTGGACGTCGAGGCAAAGGCCACCACACGGTCCTCGGTGCCCGCCGCGCGAGCGAGGTCAAAGATGTTGGCGAGCTCGTCGGTTTCGTCGTACAGGTCGTGCACGCAGTAGGCGTTGTCCCAGAAGATGCGGAAATCGGGCGCGGCCGTGGGCATCTCGACCAGGCGGCGCACAGTGTCCTCGCTAAAGGTGATACCCGTGGGGTTGGAATACTTGGGCACGCACCAGATACCCTTGATGGAATCGTCGACGGCAACGAGGCGCTCGATCTCGTCCATGTCGGGGCCGTTGTCAGTCATCGCGACGGGGACGTTCTCGATGCCCAAGTCGGCGGTGATGCCAAAGTGGCGATCGTAGCCGGGAACGGGGCACAGGAACTTGACCTTCTTGCCGTCGTGCGCGGCCTCGTAAGCCTCCCAGGGCTCGCTGCCGCACGAGCCGCAACGCCAGAACATGCCGGCGATGTCATGCTCGATCAGCAGGCTCGACGAACCCAGTACGAGCGTCTGCTCGGCGGGGCAGCCCAGGAACTCCCCCGCTAGCTTGCGTGCCGAGGGAATGCCCTCAAAGCAACCGTAGTTGGAGCAGTCGACGTTGCCGTCGTGCAAATCGGCGTCGGCGTTGAGGATATCGAGCATGGGTCGAGAGATGTCCACCTGGGAGGGCGACGGCTTGCCGCGGGCCATGTCGAACGCCAGGCCCTTGGCCTTGACCTCGGCGACCTCGGCTTTGAGTGCCTCGATAGCGGCATCGAGTTCGGTGGTTTCCATCTTCTGGTAGATCGTCTGCATGGGTGCGACCTTTCGCGAAGCGGGACGTTGCAGTTCGTCTAAGTATAGACCGCCACCGCCGCAACGTTATGAAGCCGTGATAGATTAAGTACATCGCAATAAATTACGAATCGCCGCGCATGCCGGCGTGGGGCGCCCAAGGAGGCACTATGGAGTACGGATCGTTCCAGGCCGAGGAATTCGGCGACCTGCAGCGCCTGGTCGACGGACTGTTTTACGATCGCCACGCCATCGACCGCCTAGATCTGATCGTACAGGCCGAGATCTTGGACCTGGCGCCCGACCTCATGGAAATCGTCAACCTGCTACCGCCCGGCTATTACGACCGCCAGTCACTTTGCGACCAGCTCAACTCCGCCTTGGCCGCCCACGGCTGGGGCGCCGTCTACGGCACCGTGGAATAACCCAGTCATCGGGCCCGTGTGCAAAAAAGAGCAAATATGAGTACTGTTACCTTTTTAGTAGCAGCGATTCAGGCCCCAAATCGGCGTTTTTGCGCCTGAATTTTCTTTCCGAGCGGTAGCTGTCGCCAAATTGGAGTCAAGCGATTACTCGTTAACGTACAGATTGCATGATTATGTCCATTATTTTTCGTGCATAAAATGAAACGCCGTTTGTGACAGTACTCACAAACGGCGTTTTTTGCACACGAGGGTATCCGGGGGCGCGTCCGGCCCCGGTTTTTACGCTCTTATTCGCCCTTGGGCGCGGGGTGCTTGCAGATCACACTCATGTAGATCATGCCAAGCACGGCCGCGGTGACAGAGCCGGCGAGAATAGCGGCCTTGGCTGCAAGAACCTCAAACTGGGCCGTCGGGAAGGCAAGGCCGCTGATGAGAATCGACATGGTAAAGCCGATACCGCCCAGAATGCCCACACCGGCAATCATGTGCCAGTTAACGTTATGCGGCAGCTCGGAGATCTTAAGCTTAACCAGGGCAAACGTCATACCAAAGATGCCGATCGGCTTGCCCAGCAGCATGCCAAAGTACACGCCGAGCGTCACCGGGTCGGTGAGCAGCGTGCTCATGTCCACGCCCACTAAGCGAACCTGAGCGTTTACGAACGCAAAGATCGGCAGGATCACAAAGTTGACCGGCGTGGAGATCAGACGCTCCATGCGGATGAGCGGCGGGGTCACGCGGTGCATGACGCGCTCGACCTTGGTGGTCGAGACGGTAAAGTCATGCTGGCCCAGGATGTGTGCCTCGTCATCGTAACGGTCATCGAGCAGCGGCAGGCACTCGCCCAACCAATCGGTGAGGCTATCGAGCTTGACGCCGCACTTGGCCGGGATGGTAAAGGCCAAGATGACGCCAGCAAGCGTGGCATGTACGCCGCTCTTGAACATGCAGAACCACAACAGCAGACCCAGTACCGAATACGGGGCAAGGCGGTAATGCTGCGTCTTGTTGAGCCACACGAGCGCGCAGGTCACAAGCGCGGCGGCGCCCAACCAAAACGGATTGGGGCTCTGACCGTAGAAAATGGCGATGGCGGCGATGGAGATGAGGTCGTCGGCGATGGCGAGCGTCGAGAAGAACACGCGCACGCCGTTGGGCACGCGATTGCCCAAAAGCGACAGCACGCCCAGCGCAAAGGCAATATCGGTTGCCATGGGAATGGCCCAGCCGTTGTGCGCGCCGGCATGGTTAAAGATCAGGTAGATGCAGGCGGGAACGACGACGCCGCCCACGGCTGCCAGCATGGGAAGCATGGCCTGACGCGGGTTTTTGAGCTCGCCGACCGTCATCTCGTACTTAAGCTCAATGCCCACCAACAAAAAGAAAATCGCCATGAGGAAGTCGTTGACGAAAAGCTCAACGGTGAGACCAGCCGTAAGGTTGCCCAGACCCACATACAGCGGGGTCTCCAAAAAGTGATGGATGGCCTCGTAGGCATCGGTATTGGCGCAAATGACGGCGGCGATGGCGGCAATCACCATGACCGCGGCGGAAATCGTGCCGTTCTCGGCGATGCGCTCCCAAATGTCGTGACGTTCAAAGCGCTTGCGCTCACGAACGTTGAACAGCTGCTCAGTTGCTGCCATGGGCGGCTCCTTTCACGGGAAAGTTCCCGTCTTAAAAAAGCACGGCCCGCCCAAGTGGCGGCGCCGCGCTCTAACGTATTACGCTTGCATCTAGCCTACCCTGCACGACAAGCACGCAGGCGTGGCCGAAAAGCGGAACCACAGGTTGAACATTATTTGCTCAACGGCACGGGCACACCTGTCCGAGAGACGACGCGGCGCCGTGCACAAAAAACGACCGGAGCGCGGGGCGTCCGCGATCCGGTCGTGGCGTTCGGTCAACTAAACCTAGCAGGCGGCCATGATGGGGGCAGCGACCTGCTTCTTACGGGAGAGGACGCCCGGCATCCAGACGCCGTCGTGCTCGTCGGCAATGCCCAGGCCCTTCTGAGCAGCCTCGGTCTCGCCCTCGAGCAGGACCTGCGAGCCCTCCTCCATGATGTCGGTGATGCACAGGACAATGCCGTCGGCACCCTTCTCGGCGGCGTAGGCGCGCATGGCCTCGCGAATCTCGTCGATCATGCCGAGTGCGCGGGTCTTGTCGACAGTCTCGTACTGGCCGATGAGCAGCTTCTTGCCGGCGGGCTCGAACATCTTGATGTCGTTGCCGACCATCTCGGCTGCGGTGAAGGAGCCGGACGGACGGGTGAGGAAGACCTCCATGCCAAACTTAACCGGGTCGACGCCCACCTGTTCGCCGAGCTTGGCGGCGACGGCGCGGTCGACATCGGTGGTGGTGGGGCTCTTGAGCATGAGCGTGTCGGTCATCATGGCCGAGAGCAGCAGCCTAGCCTGGACGTCGGAAAGCTCAACGCCGAGCACGCCGGCGAGCTTGGTGACGATGGTGCAGCTGGAGCCCCAGGGCAGGCAGATGTAATGCAGCGGGCCGGCGGTCTCGAAGTCGCCGATGCGGTGATGGTCGACAACGCCAAAGACCGTGGCGTCCTTAAGGCCGGCGACGGACTGGGCGGACTCGTTGTGGTCGGTGAGGACGACGAGCTGACCGGCCTCAACGGACTCAATCACGCGAGGCTCGGCGATGCCGGCGTCGGCGAGCAGCTTGGCGGACTCTGCCGGAAGCTGACCAAGGGCGCAGGCCTCGTAGGTGTTGCCGGCATACTCAACCTGGTTGAGCAGCTGGGACAGGACGACGGCGCTCATGATGGCGTCGTTATCGGGGTTCTGGTGACCAAAGACAAGAACGTTTGCCATGGATATCCTCCACTTGATATGTGTACTTGGACGTAGCTATGGTAGCACGCCGATGCCGAGCCTTCGCAGACGGAAGGGCCACGGCATATTTTGGGGCAGGCACGGGGGCCAAGGCTGTCCCTTTTGCACTATGTTGGTGCAAAGTAACCTGTCCCCCTTGCACCAGCTATTTGCCGGCGGCGCGCAGGGCTACGTAGGCGGCGCCGATGATACCGGCGTCGTTTCCGAGCGAAGCGACCTTAATGGGCGTCTCGCGCGAGGCAGAGAGCGCGTATTGCTTAAAGTGCTCGCGAACCTTGTCGAGGTAGACATCGGCCGAGGCGGAGGCGCCGCCGCCGATGAGGAACATCTCGGGATCGACCACGTTGGCAATAAGCGCCAGTGCACGACCGAGATAGTCGGCCATAGTATCGGCCGCGGCCAGCGCAAGCTTGTCG
The DNA here is from genome assembly GCA_900546455.1 of uncultured Collinsella sp. Classification (GTDB taxonomy): domain Bacteria; phylum Actinomycetota; class Coriobacteriia; order Coriobacteriales; family Coriobacteriaceae; genus Collinsella. Next base: position 5,944 of record URCS01000051.1, read on the forward strand.
CCTTCACGGCAGGCTTGGAACACGTCCTTGGAATCGGAGGGGCCGGTGAGCTCGATGGGATCGACGCCCGCTTTCTTGCACTCGGCAAGGTAGTTGCTCACCACGCCGGTGGCGCTGGAATACTGCTCCAGGTGGCCATGGCCGCCGCAGCCGCAGGTGCGCTCCTCAGCCGGGTTCAGGCACATGTGGCCGATCTCGCCGCCAGCACCCACAACGCCCGATACCACGTCGCCGTTAACGATAACGCCGCCGCCCACGCCGGTACCGATGGTGACCATCACCACGTTCTGCACGCCCTTGGCAGAACCGAGCCAGGCCTCGCCCATGGCAGCGGCGTTGGCATCGTTCTCATACTTAACGACCGCATCGGGGCAGTGCTTCTGAATGGCGACCCTCAGCTCGGGCAGGTTAATGGCAATGTTGGCCTTGACCTTGGCATCGCCCGATGCCGGGATGGGGCACGGAACGGCCAGGCCAATGCCCGCCACAAAGGCACGCGGAATCTGTGCCTTGGCGACCACCTGGTCGATAGCCTCGGTCACCGCGGCAAAGCCCGCGGCGTCAACGATAGGAGGCGTGGGCACGCTGGCTTTGGCAAGCAGGTTGCCGTCCTCGTCGAACAGGCCCTCCTTAACCGAAGTGCCGCCGACGTCGATGCCGATGTAGTACTGCTTAGGTTCCATGGGAGCCCACCTTTCTCGTTTAAACATTGCCTGTATGGTACCGCTCCCAAGGCAAAAACCTACCAAAAAGGGACAGGTTTGTTTTGGCAGGTTTTATCTGGGGAAACGCAAATGGCCGCTTAATAGGTCGCGCAAGACCTTCCCCAAATATAAAGGCGCCGGGAGGCGGAGACTCCCGGCGCCCGTCAAAGGGACTGTGTTGTCTGTTGGACCGCACGGCCCATCGCGGCGATAACGCCGACTAGGCCTGAAGTACCTGCAGCTGCTTGTGAATCTCGATGAGCTCCGTCGCCATGACGCGCATGGTCTCGGTACCGGCCATCTGGTCCTCGGCATGCAGCAGAATCAACGGGGCCTCGCCGTTACGCTCGCCGTTGGCCTCCTTCTTCAGAAGCCCCATGTGAACATCGTGGCCACCGTTATAGGCCTCGTCGCCCTGCTTGATAAGCTCCTCGGCGGCGTCAAAATCGCCCTCCTTGGCCTTTTGCACGGCATTGATGTACATGCTCTTGGCGGTACCGACGTAGCTGATGATCTCGAAGCAGGTCATCTGCAGTTCGTTCATATCCTCCATGCGGAGCACCTAGCCCATCACGCTGACGCAGTGGTCGATGATGCCGGCAGCGTTCATGCGGCCGTAGTCGACCATGTTGATGACCTCGACCGGAAAACGACCGGCGGCCTCCTTCTCAAAATCGCCCTTGGTGTAGCCGATCTGCGGACCAAGCAGCAACATGTCGCACTCGTCCAGGTGATCGTGGGCCTCGTTCATGGGACGAGCCTCGACCTCAATATCCAGACCACGGTTTGCAACCTCGGCCTGCATCTTCTGGACCAGCAGGCTCGTGGACATGCCGGCATTGCAGCAGAGCATGATCTTCTTCATGGTTTCCTCCTTATAACTGCGCGGCGCGCAGACGACAACTGGTTGTATTCCTTGCGGCTATTGTGCCCGCTCCCCTGTATCTTTAAGCAAGGGAGAGAGCCGCGGGCACCGGCACCGCGTACCGGCGCCCGCAAAGGTGAAAGGGACGAACGTTAGGCGTTCTACTCGGCGAGAGCCTCCTGCTTGGCGATTGCCTTCTCGGAAATCTTCATAAAGGGCAGGTAGACGGCCATGCCAATGACAATCTCGAGAGCCTGCCACACGCCGGCGCGCCAGTCAAAGCCCGTAGCGAGCAGGGCATTGATGACGGGAGGCATGGTCCAGGGCACCTGGGCGATGCAGGGGCTGATGATGCCTGCGCAGGTAAGGCCATAGGTGATGCCGATGAACAGATCGGGAAGAAGGACGAACGGGATCATGAGCGGCAGGTTGTACACGATGGGGTAACCGTAGATAACCGGCTCGTTGATGTTGAACAGACCAGGCAGGATAGCCATCTTGGAAACGGTCTCGGAAGCCTTGTTCTTGGAGAACAGGAGCGTGTCGAGCAGAAGCATGAGGGTGCAGCCCGAGCCGCCGATGAGGGCGAAGCTGTTAACGATCTGCATGTTCATGTAGTGATCGGGCTGGATGGTGCCACCGGCGGCAAAGGTAGCCATGTTGTCGACGATGAGCATGGTCAGGATCGGCTCGACGGTAGCGCCAGAGATGGTGGACTGGTGAATACCGACGCAGAACAGCAGGTTAGCAAGGGTGTAGATGAGGATAACAGCCCACGGACCGGCGTTCATGATGCTCTTGAGCGGGTTGGAGATGCACGTGGAGATGATGGTGCACAGATCGGTGCCGGCGCACACGGCGAGCAGGGCTGCGGCAAGAGCGAAGATCGCGAGGTTGAGCAGCATCGGGATCATGACGTTGAAGGAGTTGGAGACCGCGGGAGGCACGCCCTCGCCCAGCTTAACCTTGAGCTTCTCGACGCCAGAAATCTTGATGAAGAGCGAGACGGAAAGCAGGGCGATGATAATAGCCGAGAACAGACCGTTGGTGCCGGTGTTGGCAGTCGAAAGGGCGCCCGTGACCTCGGCGGAGGTGATCTTGTCGGTGAGCAGCGGGCTCGTGGCGGCAAGCGAGGCGGTGATCTGCTGCGGCATCATGATGACGAAAGCAGAGATAGCGACGACCACGCAAGCGAGCGGGTTATCGAAACGCTTGTTCTTAGCGAGGCTGTAGCCAATCAATCCGGCCAAGATAATGGCAGAGACGTTGAGGGTGCCCAGCGTAATTGCCGAACCCCACGTCTGAAGGTTGGCAAGGCCCGCCGCATCGAGCGGGAACAGAGGGAACACGACGTTGTTAATAAGAACCGCGATACCCGCAAGGATATAGAGCGGCGTGATGGTCGCGAAGGCGTCACGCAGGGAACGCAGGTGAACCTGGTTTCCCACCTTCGCAGAGACCTCGGCAAAACTTGTCGAGGAAGCTCTTTCCGTTGTCACTGGCCATGATTGCTCCTAACTTTCAAATCCGGCCTTTTCCTATGCGCACGGTGGTCTGTCGCCCTCTGCCACCAGATGTGCCATGCGTTGCGCGCAGCGGCGCGCGGTCTGGGCGTTCGACCGTTCGCTAATCAACCACGTGAGTCGTGGCGACCTGCTTGAGCCAAGCTGCCGACTTCTTAAGGCGGCGCTTGTAGCCGTCCATAAGGTCGACCTCGACAAAACCGTAACGGTTCTTAAAGGCATTCGCCCAAGACCAGTTATCGATGACGGCCCAATAATGGTATCCACGGCACTTGGCGCCCTCGGCAATTGCCTTGGCAACCCACTCCAGGTGCTGGCGTACAAAGTCGACGCGGTAGTCATCCTGGATGGTTCCTTCGGCGTCTCGGTTCTTGTATTCGTCCATGATGCCGATGCCGTTCTCGGAAACGAACCACTCAAGATCGGGGTAGTTCTTAGCGCAGTCCATGCCAAAGTCGTAGAGGCCCTGCGGGTAGATCTCCCAGCCGCGGCTCTCGTTCATAACGGCGTCGGGCCACACGTACTCGTCGGCAAAGTGCGGCAGACCGTACTGGTCGATCTTGCTCGCCGGCGCCTGAACGCGCGTGGGGTGGTAGTAGTTGCAACCGAGCCAGTCGACAACACCCTGCTTAAGAATCTCTTGGTCGCCGGCACGGAACGGAAGCTTAACGCCGCCCTCGGCCAGGCTGTCGAGCACGTCGGCGGGAAGCTCGCCCTTGGTAATGAGGTCGAGCCACCAGCGGTTGTTGACGCCGCTGGTCATACGCACGGCCTCGAGGTCCGCCTCGCTGGGGTTCTCCTTGGTGTAGACCGGGGTAAAGCAGTTGATCATGCCGATCTTGGCATCGCTGCGAACGGCGCCCTCGTCATAGGCGCGACGGTAGTTGGCCACGGCCAGCGCATGTGCCAGCGAGATGTGATACTGCACGGTGCGAGCGCGGCTAAAGTCGTGGAGCTGCGGGAACCACACGCCCTCCTGATAGCGCTGCTCGGGCTCGACGATGGGCTCGTTAAAGGTGAACCAGTACTTGATCTCCTGGCCAAACTCGTGGAAGGCGACGTCGGCGTAATGTGCGTAAGCCTCGACAACCTCACGGCTCTCCCAGCCGCCACGGTTAAAAAGGTAGGTGGGCATGTCAAAGTGGTACAAGTTGACAAACGGCTCCAGGCCGGCTTCGCGAGAGGCGCGGAACAACTCGTGATACCACGCGGCGCCTTCCTCGTTGAGGTTGCCGTCGGCATCGAGCAGACGGCTCCACTGGATGGAAGTGCGATAGGTATCCAGGCCCAAGTCCTTCAAAATGCGAAGGTCTTCCTGGTACTTGGCCATAAAGTCATTGCCGGCGTAAGAGCCAACGCAGTTGTAGAACGAGCCCAGATCCTGGATGGACCAGGTGTCCCACAGGTTCTCGAGCTTGCCGCCCTGGTTCCACTGACCCTCAGTCTGCGGGCCGGACATAGCAGCGCCAAAGAAGAAGTCGTTGGGCAGCTGATACTGTGCCATCAAAGTCCTCGCTTTCGTGTTCTAGAGCTTCCGGTTGGAGACGGGTTTGCTTTGGCAGGTTATCCGGCGCGGGCGCGCACCGGTCATACCGATATCCAACCCGCCAAAACAAAACCGTCCCCAAACGGTCGATCCTGTTCTGCGGAAAGATTCCGTTCGTTGCTTAAACTATAGCGCTCTAATTCTAAAAGTAAAGCGTCTTTTTCTTTTTTCTTTCTCGAGCTTCTTAGATAAAGGTTATATGGGTGCCTTGTTAAGGGTTATACTTACTTGCGTATTGATATATGTCGGAAAGGAGGTTCAATGATTCCCAAATACGAGGCGATAGCTGCAGATATTCGTCGAAGCATCGAGGATGGCACTCTTAAACCGGGCGACAAGCTTCCCACCGTCGTTGAGTTCTGCGAGCTCTATAGCGTTTCCAAAATCACCGTCAAACGAGCTATCGAGCAAATCACCGAGGAAGGTCTTATTACCAGCCGACGCGGATCGGGTACCTACGTTAAGGACACGGCGGGACTTCCCGGTCAGGCGTTTTTCCAGGGCAAAAACGACCGTGCCCAGGGCTTTTCGTATGAGCACCGCGGGGAGAAGGTGACCTCGGTGGTCTACGATTTCTCGATTGTTAATCCACCAGCGGACATCGCAACCCAGCTGGGAATTGCCGAGGATGACTTTGCCTATCACATCGTGCGCGTGCGTCAGGCCGATGAGAAGCCCATCGTTATCGAGTACACCTACATGCCCCTCGAGCTGATTCCAGGCCTTAAAAAGAAGGACCTGTACGGATCGGTCTACCACTTCATCCGCGAGCAATGTGGGCTGAAGATTTCGAGCTTCCACCGTACCATTCGCGCCGTGGCAGCAACCGAGGAAGAAGCCGAGCGCTTGGACACCAAGCCTGGCTCTCCCCTGCTCGAGCTCACCCAGATTGGCTTTTTGGACAGCGGCGCCGCCTTTGAGTATTCGGTCTCGCGCAACGTTGGCGACCGCTTTGAGTTGCACAACGTAACGTTGGCATAGGTTTTTGTAGTCATCCGGGCGCTCGCTTTGAGCTGTTTTGTGCAGCGCCCGCGCAACACAATGGGGGTATGAACATGTCCGATTTGATTAAGCTGACGCCGATCTTCCACGAGAAGATCTGGGGCGGTCGCCAGCTCGAAACCGTATTTGGTTACGATATTCCCGAAGGTCCCATCGGTGAGTGCTGGGCCATCTCGGCACACCCCAACGGCGACTGCCAGATTGCGGAGGGCCCGTATGCAGGCCGCACGCTTTCGTGGCTGTGGGCCGAGCACCGCGAGCTCTTTGGCAACTGCGAGGGCAAGGAGTTCCCGCTGCTCATTAAGATTCTGGACGCCAAGGACGACCTTTCGATCCAGATTCATCCCAACGACGAGTACGCCGCCAAGCACGAGAACGGCAGCCTGGGCAAAACCGAGTGCTGGTATGTACTGGACTGCGAACCCGGTGCCACGATCATCGTCGGCCAGCGTGCTAAAGACCGCACCGAGGCCGCACAGATGATCGAGGACGGCCGCTGGGGCGACATGCTCAACGTGCTGCCGATCCACAAGGGCGACTTTTTCCAGATTGATTCCGGTACCGTGCACGCCATCAAGACCGGCACGCTCATTTTGGAGACGCAGCAGTCGTGCGACGTGACGTATCGCCTGTACGATTACGACCGCCCCGGCACCGACGGCAAACTGCGTCCCCTGCACATTGAGCAGAGCCTCGACTGCATAAACTTTGATGCTCAGGCTCCGACCGACGGCACGGTGACCGCACCCGAGGTGGATGGCGTGACCGAGCTCGAGTCTTGCCCCTGCTACACCGTCGATCGCGTGCGCGTTAACGGCAGCAAGACCCTCGACCAGCGCTGGCCCTTCATGTGCCTGTCGATCATCGACGGCGAAGGCACCGTCTGCGGCGACCCCGTCCACAAGGGAAGTCACCTGCTGGCACCGAGCACCGTCAGCTCCATTGACCTCGAAGGCAAGATGGAACTGATCATCAGCCACCTCTAGACCGTAACAACAACCCAAAACGCAACAAGGGGCTCCCCCGTTCTTCAACGGGGGAGCCCCTTGCCATGTCTAATTATTCAGCCCACCCGGTTTTCCAGATCACAAAGCGATCGAGCAGAGCGATGCACGCAAGCAACGTTGCCTAAGGACCTGGGCGGGCGTATGGGGCAACATCGATCGCGAGTTCCGCACGCAAAGGAGAGCACTTAATGTGCTCTCCGTCTTGCGCAGGACTGCCCGAGCAGGCGATGTTGCCCCATACGCCCGCCCAGGTCCGCCGGAACTACGACAGCTTAACGATCGGAGCGAAGCCCTTCATGAGCTTTTTGGTCTGGCCGGTCTTTTCGAATTGAACCTCGATCATGTCTCCAGCGACCGAGATCACGGTACCCGTGCCAAAGGTCTTATGGCTCACGGTATCGCCCGCGGCAAAGTCCTGCGATGCGCTGGCGCGATCGACCTTGCGCTCCACCGTCGGGGACACCTTGGACGAGGGCTTTTTGGCTCGCGGCGCGCCCGAGCCAAAGGTCGAGGCAACACGGCCGGCATCGGGCGAAACCCCACGATGGCGCTCGGTCCCGTAACTGCTGCCGCCAAAGAAGTCGTCAAAGCTCGATCCGCCGCGCGAACCGGAACCGCCGGTCGAACGCGTATGCGAACCGAACACCTTGCCGCCATACATATCCGAGCCCATGCCCGAGCCAAAGGTGCCGTGACGGTCGCCGCGCTTCTCCCAGCCCGTGCCCTCAAAACCGGCAGAACCGATACCGCTAAACTCGATATCCTCAAACGGAATCTCGTTGAGGAAACGCGAGCGCGGGTTGGCAGAGGTCGAGCCGTAGGTGCGACGCGTGGCCGCATAGGTCAAAAACAGGCGCTTACGGGCACGCGTGATGGCGACGTAGGCCAGGCGACGCTCCTCCTCGAGCTTGCCCGGGTCATCGCTGCCGCCAAAGTCGTGCACGTGCGGGAAGATGCCCTCCTCCATGCCGGCCACGAACACCGCCGGGAACTCCAGGCCCTTAGCGGAGTGGATGGTCATCATGGTGATGGCATGCGTCTCGCCGGCCAGGGAATCCAAGTCGGAGCGCAGGGCCAGCCACTCCATGAGTGCCGGCAGCGCCTTACAGGTGAGCGGACCGTAGGTGCGCTCGATCTCGTCGGCATGCACGGCACCCGCCGGCATCTCCGTCGGCGCGGCATAGGCGTTGCCCGCGATGGCGGCAGCCAAGGCATCCTGTGGCGAGAGTGCCGGAGCGGCCAAGCTATCGAGCGGATTGGAACCTGCGGCATCGCGCGCGCCGACAAGTGCCTCAAACGAGGATGCCGGGGCGGA
>URCS01000052.1 GCA_900546455.1 uncultured Collinsella sp.
ACCAGTGACGCCACGGGTATGAACCGTGTGCTCTAACCAACTGAGCTACACCGCCGGATGGAGCCTGCAACCAGACTTGAACTGGTGACCTCTTCGTTACCAACGAAGTGCTCTACCGACTGAGCTATACAGGCACTTGACGGGTGGGAGCTATAGGATTCGAACCTATGTAGGCAGAGCCAACGGGTTTACAGCCCGTCCCCATTAACCACTCGGGCAAACTCCCAATCGTTCAAGTATCCGCAGGTCCTTTGGTCTTTTGGACCGCCGCCCCCGCGAACGAAGAAGATAATACGATGCCACCTTGGGGGCTGTCAACGAAAACCTCTAGATACACGGTGCCGGGCGTATCTATATAGCCGTGACCTGCGGTTTTATTGAGTTTGGATATGAAGGACAGTGGTTTTGGATACTGAGGTGACGTTTCCCAAGGTAACACTTTGCTGTAGTGGAGTACACCTTCAGTATCGAACTTCGATACCAGCTTATTTGCACCTATATATAGGTCGAGATCGGGGCTGCCCAGACAGAAGATTGCTCTTCCCAGGCAAAATCGAGCGTGGATTTTCTTCCGTTTGAAATCGAGCGTGGATAATCTCCCACTTTGCCGTGCCATCGAATCCAAAGTGGCAGATTATCCACGCTCATTCACTAGGCGGAAGATTTTCCACGCTCGTGTGTCCGATAATCCACGCTCGATGACGATGACCAACCTCGCCCCGGCCTATGTCTCGACCTGTAACAGTAAGAGGGTTATTCCTCCCCTATCTGTTACAGATCGAGATGTTTCGCAGAAACCCCCGCTTACGTCTCATTCTGTAACAGTAAGAACGGTTTTCAGCCTCTTCGTGTTACGGATCGAGATGTTATCGGCCTTCCCTTGGCAATGTTTCGATCTGTAACTATAAGGAGGGTCTTCAGCCCACTCGTGTTACGGATCGAGACAAACCTGAAGCTTGGTTGGCGCCAAACACGCTGACTTATCGACATAAATAGAAACGGGCCCTGTCCCACAAGGAAACAGAGCCCGAAACTCTCATGGAGCCAGTGACAGGAATCGAACCTGCAACCCACTGATTACAAATCAGTTGCGCTACCGTTGCGCCACACTGGCACACTTGGCGCTTTCACGCGAAGCGAGTTAAGAATAAAGGAATTGCGGACGGGGCGCAACAGGCCGCACGGCGTTATACAAATATGCAAAATCCAGCAACAACGCGTACCAGGCCCGTTCATTTCTGTCAGTGCGCCCTCAATCTTAAAACCATTCGCCAGAACGAATAGTTTTAATTACAATTGCTATATATAAAACTATTCGTTCTGGCGAAGGGTTTCGCGATGCTTACTACCAAAGAAGCCGCCGAGCTGCTCGGCATCACTCCGCGCAGGGTGCAGGAGCTCATAAAAAACGGAGCACTTGAGGCCCGCAAGGCTTCTGGTGTATGGCTCATCGACAAAGACAGCGTCGACACGCGACTCCGCTCTGTGACCAAAACGGGGGGACGTCCCCGCCGCGGCCACGGTAAGAGCGAGATCGCGTTCACCCTCATGAACCGCACGTACGAAGTCGCTCAGCTGGTCTACAGCACATCGCGAAAAGACTTTACCCACATCGGTGCCGACATCGATTACGCCCACGCCCCTATTGGAGTATTTGGCCCTAATAGCCCCATATCGCTAGACTCCTTCCGCATCTGGTGGCGCGGCCGCGGTATCCCGCTCGCACGCATTGGGCTAGCCTCCCTGCTTGCAGAAGCCGCAGTCGATGTTCCCGATGAACTCGTCCAGCGAAATCTCGGCCTCTCCTTATCCGACCAGTATTGGATTAGGCCCCAAGGTTCCGGTCTCACCTGGGAGGATATCAACTTCTTCAATAACGCCTTTGATGACGTCTCGCTGTCCATTGCACCCTTTGCCCCAGAGGGAAAAGCGGCTGCCGCAAAGCCCGATAACACCTCGGACGGCAATCTTCAAAAGTACTGGACGTGCGAGGGCGAACGTCGAATTCTGCATAAGGCAGGAGCGCACCTGGACCAGGAACCTTATAACGAGCTGGTGGCGACCGCGCTCCACCGTCGCATCCTAAACGCCTGCGATTATGTGCCTTACTCGCTCGAGGGCACGGGCACTTCCGCCCTGAGCACATGCGATGTCTTCTTAACTGATGAAGAAGAGTATGTCCCTGCGTTCTATGTAAACCAGCACGCAAACGCAGATGAACGGCTAACCGACTACGAGCGATATGTAGCAAACTGCGAGGAGCTCGGGGTGACAGGCGTCAAGGATGCCCTTGACCGCATGATCGTGTGCGACGACATCATCGCCAACTACGATCGTCATTGGCGCAACTTCGGCCTCGTGCGAAACGTCAACTCACTGGCCTGCAGACCAGCTCCCATCTTCGATTCGGGTTCATCGCTCTGGTGCAACATATCTCTAGAGGAGCTTAAGGCGGGAGGGCACAGTTTTACCAGCGCACAATTTCATTCAAGCCCCGCCAAACAAATGTTGCTCGTCGAGGACATGGGCTGGTTTGACGGGGACAAACTCGAAGGTTTTGTCAACGAGGCGATCGAGATTCTGTCTAAAAACGATGCCCTAGCAGCGAGACTGCCTTATCTAAAAGAGGCGCTAACGTGGCGCCTCGAAAGAATGATCAACATCGCTGAATGGAGTTAGCGAGGCAGCATTGCCCGTCAGCTCCCCTATCTCCCACGCAACGCCTTGAGCTTGGCCAGGGCCTCGGGGCTCAGGCGGCTGCCCAGGGTCATCTTGATCTGCGGAGCTTCCTCTGCCTCGTGAACGTCGTTATCGATCTGTTTGATCTCGTCCACCAGCATACGGCTCGAGATGCGCGTGACGCCCTTGCCCATGACGACAGCCTGGATCGTGCCGTCGCTCGATACCACGGAGCACGCGCGGCCTTCCTCACGTGCCTCGATGCAGAGCTTCTGCACCACGGTGTCGGCCGATACGCCCGTCGGCGAGAACTCGATGCGCACGCCGCGAGCAGGCAGGTTGGGACGCTCGTTGGAGATATTGCCCGCGCCGTCGAACACGATCACGGCCTCGTAGCGGCCCTGGGCAAAGGCGGCGACGTCGTTGATGAGGGCGGTGCGCGCCATATCGTGAACGTCGCTGGAATACGGATCGTCGGAATGGTCGTACACGAGCTTTTCGTAGCGCGGCGTGCAGTGGATCACGTTGTAACCGTCGACCACCAACAGCTCGGGCTTATTGGAGTGCACCGTCGAGACTGGGTCGGCGATAGCCTGCGCAAACGCATTGCCGCCCACGCCATAGGTCGCGGCCGAAACAATCGGCTTGGCCGAGCCCTCGCCAAAGCGCTTGGCTTTGGACTTGGCACGGTTCTTTTTGGACATGCGCTACTCCTCCCCCATGAGCTCGCCGGCGTTGCGGCGCAGCCACTCAAAGCACAGCGCCGTGGTCGCCTGGGCAACATTGAGGCTCTCAGTCATGCCGCGCTGGGGAAGCTTGGTCAAAAAGTCGCATTTCTCGAGCACCAGGCGCGAGATACCGTCGCCCTCGGAGCCCATGACGAGCGCCACGCGACCCTCGAAGGGAGCATCCCAGCAACTGCCTTCGGCGTGCTCGGAGGCACCGCCCACCCAAAAGCCAGCGGCCTTAAGATCGTCGAGCGCACGGGCGATGTTGGGCACCTGCGCGATAGGCAGATGCATGACGGCGCCGGCTGAAGTTTTGTAGCTGCCCACGGTCACGCCAGCGGCACGCTTGTTGGCAATGACGACGCCGGCCGCGCCCACAACCTCGGCGGAGCGCACGATGGCGCCAAAGTTGCCGTCGTCGGTCACATGGTCGAGCACGATGACGAGCGCCGGACCGTCGCCCGCGCGGTCGAGGATATCGGCGACATCGGCGTAGGGGAAGTTGCCCACCTCGAGCGCAATGCCCTGGTGAGCGCCATGGCTCGACAGCGCATCGAGCTGCGCGCGCGGCACATACTTAATGCGGACGCCCGCGGCGTTGAGGTCATCGACCAGACGAGACAGGGCGGCATCGCGCTCGCCGCCCTCGGCGATGAGCACGCACTTGACGGGAAAGCCGGTACGCAGCGCCTCGGCGGCAGCACGGCGGCCTTCGATAAACTCACCCTTGGGAGCCTGGACAGCGTCGCGGCCACGCTCGCGCTGCGGACGTGCAGCCTGGGTACGATCGCGCTGGCCCTTGGGAGCGGCAGCGCGGTCGTTGCGGTGAATCGGACGCGAGCCAGAAGCGGCCTGCTTGCCGCCACGAGGCGCACGCTTGCGATTGTCGGCCATAAAGCGGCCTCCTTTAAATACTTTTCAAACAGGACAAAAGAAGCGACCGCTTAAGACGAATAGCTCAAGCGGTCGGTACGGGTTTTCCAAGTGCCCGAGATTGCCGTGAAAGAGGAGCGACGCGTACTTGAGTACGCGAGCGACGGTTTGAACGGCAAGGTCGGGTGCTTGGGAAACCCGCGGGGATTAGAGAGATTTGATACGGGTGCCGGCGGCGGTATCCTCAATGGTGAGGCCCAGGTCCTTGAGCTGGTCGCGGATGGCATCGGCCAAATCCCAGTTCTTGGCGGCGCGGGCCTCGGCGCGGGCCTCGAGAATCTTGGCAGCGGCCTCGTCCACGTCGTCACCCGTGTAGGCGACCAGGCCGGCGGCGACGCCCAGCAGACCCAGCGGCAGCTCGACCTTGGGCTCGGGAAGCTCAACACCAAACGTATCGAGTAGCTCGGCCAGCGTGTCGGCGGCGGCAAGCGCAGCGGCCTTGTCGGCTGCGTCGCCCGCCTGCTCCAGGTACTGGTTGCACTCGGTCACAAAGCCAAAGACGGCACCCATGGCACCAGCGGTGTTAAAGTCGTCGTCCATGCACTCCTTAAAGGTGGCGCGGGTCTCGGCGGCCTTGGCGGCAAACGCCTCGGCGGCAGCCGCATCGGCATCGGCCGTCGCGTGGTTCGCGGCCCAGCGCAGGTTCTCGACCGTACCGGCAATGCGTGTGAGCGAGTTCTCGGCACCATCCAGGCGCTCCCAGGAGAAGTCGAGCGGCGAGCGATAGCTCGTCTGCAGCATCAGAAGGCGCAGAGCGGCAGCGGAGTGCTGCTCGAGGACCTCGGCCAGCGTAAAGAAGTTGCCGAGCGACTTGGACATCTTCTCGCCGTCAACCAGCAGCATGCCCGTGTGCATCCAGGTGTTGGAGAAGCCCTGGTGCCAAGCGCAGGTGGCCTGGGCGCACTCGTTCTCGTGATGCGGGAAGGCAAGGTCGGAGCCGCCACCATGAATGTCGATCGGGGTGCCCAGGTAGCGATGCACCATGGCGGCGCACTCGGTGTGCCAACCGGGACGGCCCTCGCCCCAGGGGCTCGGCCAGCTGGGCTCGCCGGGCTTGGCGGCCTTCCACAGGGCAAAGTCGAGTGGGTCGTTCTTGTCCTCGTTCTCCTCGATGCGCGCGCCAACCATAAGGTCGTCAATGTTGCGGCCCGAGACCTGACCATAGTTGGGATCGCTGCGCACGGCGAAGTACACGTCGCCGTTATCGGCTGCGTAAGCGTAGCCCTGCTCGATAAGCGTCTTGATCATGGCGATCATGGGGCCGATCTCCTTGGTGGCGCGGGGGCGTACATCGGGATCGAGCACGTTGGCAGCGCGCATGACGCCAATGAACTTGTCGGAGAACTCCGTCGCGACCTCGGCGGCCGTACGGCCCTGCTCGTTGGCGCGCTTGATGATCTTGTCGTCGACATCGGTGAGGTTCTGGGCGAACGTGACCTCGTAGCCGCTCGCGATGAGCCAGCGACGAATTACGTCAAAGCTGATGAACGTGCGGGCGTTGCCGATGTGGATGTTGTCGTAGACCGTGGGGCCGCACACGTACATGCGGACCTTTCCGGACTCGATGGGCTGGAACTCTTCCTTTTTATGGGTAGCGCTGTTGTAGATACGCATTCGTTACTCCTTAACGGTTTTCTGTAGCAGGCAGACGGCCCAGGCGCCGATTCCCTCGCCCTGGCCTTCCCAACCGAGCTTTTCGGTCGTAGTGGCGGCGACGCCCACGTTTTCGACGTCAACGCCCAGGGCATGGGCAAGGTTGGCGCGCATGGCATCGCGGTGCGGGGTGATCTTGGGTTGCTGACAGGCAACGGTGCAATCGGCATCGACAAACTCGAAGCCCAGCTCGCGCGCATAGTCCATCACGCGAGCGAGCAGCACCATCGAATCGGCACCTTCATAGGCGGGGTCGGTATCGGGGAATAGCTTGCCGATGTCTCCCCCGCGGCAGGCGCCCAGAATAGCGTCGGCCAAGGCGTGCGCGAGCACATCGGCATCCGAGTGGCCCAGCAGGCCGCGCTCGTAGGGAATGTCGACACCGCCGATGATACATCGACGCCCCTCCACCAGACGGTGAACGTCGTAGCCATGGCCAATGCGCAGGTTACTGAACATGGGGAAGGTCCTCTCCCTCGGCCATGCGGCCAAGCAGAATCGCGGTTACGGGACGCAGGTCCTCGGGCACCGTCACCTTAAGGTTATCGCGCGGGCTCTGGACGCAGCGGACGCGCCCACCCATGCGCTCGACCAGCGACGAATCATCGGTGCCGATAAAGCCCTCGGCAATGGCTGCAGCGTGGGCGCGCTTCATGGCGTCGACGCTAAAGATCTGCGGCGTCTGCGCTGCCCAGTAGAGTTCACGCGGCGGCGTCTCGACGATATTATCGCCGTCAACGATCTTGAGCGTGTCGATCGCGGGCTGACCGCACACGACACCGTCGAGGGCACGGTCGCTCACGAGCACGTCGATAGCGTGGTCGATGGCCTCGGTCGTAATGAGCGGACGAGCGCCGTCGTGGATGGCGACATATTCGAAACCCGCCGGAACCGCATGCACGCCGGCACGGGTGGAATCCTGACGGGTATCGCCGGCATCGGCAAAGCTGATGGGCGTGTCATAGTCAAACGGGTCAATGGCCAGGCGGCGCATCTCGGCACGGCGCTCGGCAGGGCAAACCACGACGATATGGCCGACCTTATCGCTACGATCGAACGCGCGGATGGACCAGCTCATGAGCGGACGGCCCGCCACGTTAACGAGCTGCTTGCCGCCGGGATTTCCAAAGCGCTGGCCGCTGCCGCCGGCAACGACCACGGCGCATACGGGCGCCATTATGCGTTCCCCTGTTTGGTGCCCTTCATGCGGTACAGCGAGTCCGCAAGAATGGCAGGGTTGTTGACGCCAAAGTCGCCCAAGCGCTCCGGATCCTCGCTGATGTCGTCCATGAGCTCCTGCAGCGAGCCATACTCGTCGACGATCTTCTCGGCCACGCCGTCGCGCACGACGGACACGCGCGAAAGCGTGCGCAGGCCCAGCGGTGTCATGACGGAGTCCTCGTCCAGGTCGTCGTAACCCAGAACCGCCGCCACATGCTGCGGGTCGGACAGGTCCTTAGGCGTCATGCGAGCGAGCTCGGCGCGAATCTTCTCGGCGTTTGCCTCGGAGGAATCGCTTGCGTAGTCGCGGATCATCAGGTCGTATTCGGTATCCATGCTGGAGCCCGCGAGCTGCTCGAGCTGCATCTGCACGAGCTTGCCCTGGTTACCCAGCTTGACGATGCAATCCTTAAGCTCGGTCTTTGCCTGTTGCATGATCTCGAAACTCGAGAAGATGCCGGTGATGTCGGCGAGCGTAACGTAGTCGTCGAGCTCAAGGGCCGTCAGGCGCAGCAAGGAGCGATCGAGCGACTGACGGGTGGTCTGAAGCGTGGCGACGAGCTGGTTGACCGAGCTCATGATGGTGGTGACGGGCTGAATCTCGTAGCTCTTGCCGTGAACGTACACGTTAACGACGGCACGGCGAGCCGAAACCGAGATCACGATGGCATCGGTGAGCACCGACATGCGAGCGGCAGTACGGTGACGCATGCCCGTCTCACTCGTGGCGAGCGAGGGATCGGGATTGAGGTGGAAGTTGGCGCGCAGGATCTGGGTGAGGTCGCCATCGATAACGATGGCGCCGTCCATCTTGGAAAGCTCGAACAGGCGGTTCGAGGTAAACGAAATGTTGAGCGGGAAGCCGTCGTTACCGGCGGCGAGCACGTTTTCGGTGTCGCCGACACAGATAAGGGCGCCCAGGTGACCAGCAATGATCATGTCGAGGGCGGTGCGGATCGGCTGGCCAGGTGCCGTCAGGCGAATGGCCTGTTCCATACGCTTTTGCAGCTCGTTCTTATCCAAGGCATCGCTCCCATCGTATACGCTCCATAAACGTCAATAAGTTTCTCACGGTTTGCCCCTGTGACGCCCGCAAAATCCGATGCTTACAGAATGAGCGAACACAGCTGAGAGCCCCAATCCAAATGAGCTGCTTATGTGGTAGCATCGGGATTCGCATAAATGAGGGAGTAGTCGCGTGATCGGGTTCGCCTCCGGTGGCGCGGCAAGTCAACACACTGGCCGATGCGGCCTGGCTTGCCTTAATGAACGAGACTCGTGGCTGTGCGCGCAACGCGTACGCCACGGGTCTTTTTTGTTACTCCCCCAAGAGGTACACGCGGGCCCGCCCGCAGAGAGGGAGCCAGACTATGGGACTCGCAGAGCTCGTATTGCTCGCCGTTGGCCTTTCGATGGACGCCTTTGCCGTTTCCATCTGCAAGGGCCTTGGCATGAAGAAGATCAACCTTAAAGTTGCCGTGGTGCTCGGCTTGTTCTTTGGCGGCTTTCAGGCCGGCATGCCCGTAATCGGATGGGCGCTCGGCAGTCAATTCATGGGCATCATCGGACCCATCGACCATTGGATCGCCTTTATCCTGCTCGCCTTTATCGGTGGCAAAATGTTGTGGGAGGCCTTTACCGAAGACGAGGATGAAGGCGACGGCAAGGATGCCGAAAAGATTGACCTGGGCGAGTACCTGATCCTCGCCATCGCCACCTCGATTGACGCCCTGGCCGTGGGCATCTCGTTCGCCGCGCTTTCCGTCGACATCGTTCCCGCCGTGTCGCTCATAGGCATCACGACCTTCATCTTCTCCGTTGCCGGCGTGGCGATTGGCCGCATCTTTGGCGCGCGCTACGAAAAGCCCGCCACCATCGTGGGCGGCGTTGTGCTCATCCTCATCGGCCTCAAGATTTTGCTGGAGCACCTAGGGATTTTAGTGCTGTAAAACACCCTTCAAAACTAAACGTCCGTATAAGGCCTCATGCAGAGTTTTGCATGAGGCCTTTTCATGCAGACTTTTGCATGTCATACTAGGATGCAAAAGCCTGCACGTTAGGAGATAGCCGTGGATACCCTTCCCATCACCACACCACGCCAAGCTGGCATCTACGTGCGCCAGGCACGCGAGACTCAGGGTCTCACCCGTGCCACCCTCGCCAAAAAGGCCGGTGTTTCGGAGCGCCTGCTTGCATCGCTCGAGCTAGGAGACGCCACCGGCATTCGACTCGACAAGTTGCTGGTGATTTTCGACGCTCTTGGACTGGCGCTCGCAGCACAAGGAGATATAAGCAAAACGAAAAATGAGCACCCAGTCGACGCCCCGCATGCTGATCAACCTTGCAGCACCTCCAGACGCCATCACGCCCAACGTCTTCATCATCGCAACCGTCGCAGCACAACCATTCCGGCTCTTGCAGATACCCCCCTTACGTCCGAGCTCTACGACAGGGCCTTCGCCGATTTCGCCATGTCCAATCTCGGAGTCTCGATTGCCGCAAACGCATCTAACCAAACCAAGCCCGAAGGGAAATAGCCAATGGCCAGAACATCACTTCGGACCATTATTTGCGGCGTACCTGCGGGAACGCTCACGCAAGATGAGAACGGTCTTATCAGCTTTACCTACGATCATGACTATGACGGGCCAGCCCTATCGACCAACATACCCGTATCAAATCGCACATACGGCCAACAGGTCATGAATCCGTACTTGTTTGGCCTTCTACCCGACAGCGAGGACCAACGAAAAGCGATTGCCGCCGAATTCAACGTTAGGCCCAACAATCCCGTTGCGTTGCTCAGCCATATCGGACTCGACTGTCCGGGCGGAGTGCAGTTTTGTGCCGAAGAAGATGCCGACGCCGTCCTGCATCGCGCTGGCGAATACCGCCCTATAGACAACCACGAAATTGCTCTTCGTCTCAAGTCGATCAGAGATGACCGCGATGCATCGTGGATGGGTCTAGATGAAAGTTGGTCACTTGGAGGCAACCAGGGCAAGTTCGCGCTCGCGTTCATAAACGGCCGCTGGTGCGAATGCATGGGCTCCTCGCCCACGACGCATATTTTCAAAAATGGCGTTATCGGATTTAAACTCGAGGCTCTCAATGAGTTTGTCTGCATGAAAAGCGCCCAGCGCGCCGGCATCGCAACGGCAAACGTCGAATATCGTATGTTTGAGGACGAACCTGCCCTCATTGTTGAGCGCTATGACCGCGTGAAAGTCAAAGACGGAACGATCAGGCGCCTACATCAAGAAGACCTCTGTCAGGCACTTGGGGTGATGCCCGCCCAAAAGTACACGGCAGACGGCGGCCCGACCACACGCGACATTCAAGAGCTCCTCGTAAATACGAGCCACCATCAACTTAACCTGTATCTGTTTACGCAGATACTTTTCTTTAACGCCATCATCGGCGCACCGGATGCGCACGCGAAAAACTATTCCCTGCTCCTTGGAAACGACGGCGCAGCCATGATGGCTCGAATGTACGATGTCGCGTCGGGTTTGGCGTATGAGCGCATGCGCCGCCGGGCGCGCCTTGCCATGAGCGTTGGCGGCGAAAATCGTGTGGGGTGCATCGGTCCAGGCGCTATCCGCCGATACCACGGTATGGGCGACCCCACGCTGGAGGCGACGCTCACCGATGCCGGGCTATCCGAGAAGTTTTGCTTTGCGACCATGATGGACCTCGCCTACGAGGTACCCATTTGCATGGAAGAGGTCATGGACGAATACGCCGACCTGCCCGGCATGGCGGACCTGCGCGAGCATATGCTCGGCCCCGTCCGCGAAAACTGCCAGCGCGCCCTCGACCTCATCAGGGCAGAAATGGACTAGGTGGCCGTAATTTCGCAATTATCAAACAAAAGAGAGGGGGCACCCGTCGCAAAAGACCGGGTGCCCCCTCTCATAATGTCATTTGCAATCCGCTAGCACGTGGCTCGGACTGCTGCTAGCGCAACCTTTACGCAGCGAGGCGCTTGAGGACGTCGATGAGCAGCTCGTAGAAGCGCTCGGCAGAAGCGAGCTCCATGCTCTCGTCCGGGGTATGGACATCGGAGAGCGTCGGGCCCACGGCGATGGCGTCCAGGCCGTGCAGAGCCTCGGCAAACAGGCCGCACTCAAGGCCGGCGTGAATGGACTCGATGCGCAGCTCGGAGCCAAAGAGCTCTCGATAGCTCTCGACAAAGACTTCGCGGACCGGCGAATGCTCGGCATAGCTCCAGCCGGGATACTCAAACTCAAACTTGGCGTCGAAGCCCAGGACATCGGCCAGCGTCTGCAGACGGTCCTTGAACTCGTTCTGCAGCGAGGTGATCGAAGAGCGCGGGGACAGCATAATCTTGACCTCGTCATCGGAGGTGGCGACCACGCCGATGTTGGAGGAAACCTCGACGGAGCCGTCGGTGGCGACGTTGCGGCGAATCACGCCGTTAGGGGCAAGGCGCAGGGCGCGGATGAGGGCAAGCGCGGACTTCTGGTCCATGGCCTCAACCTCGGCGTCGTCGGCAATCTCGACGGTGCAAGTAAAGCCGGGGTCGAAGACCTCGAGCTCGGCAGTGACGTCGGCGATGATGCCCTTTGCGATCTGGGCCGCGGCCTCGGCGGCAGCGTGGTCGGCGTAGACCAGAACAGCCTTGCACTCACGGTTGATGGCGTTGTCCTTGGTGCCGCCGTTAAAGCTAACGATGGCGGGCTCGCCGGCAACCATCAGGCGGTCGATGATGCGGGCCATGATGAGGTTGCCGTTGCCGCGCTCCAGGTTGATATCGCTGCCGGAGTGGCCGCCCAGCAGGCCGGAGATGTCGAGCGTGAGGGTGCTACCGGTCTTGTGCTCGCGCGCGATCGGGCAGGTGTAGGTAACGACGACGCCGCCGGCACAGCTGACGGTGGCAACGCCCTCTTCCTCGGAGTCAAGGTTGATCATGGTGCGGGCGCTAATCTGGGACTTGTCGAGCGTCTCGGCGCCGACCAGGCCAGTCTCCTCGTCGGTGGTGAACACGCACTCGAGGGCCGGATGGGTAATCGAATCGTCGTTGAGCACGGTAAGCATAAGCGCGACGGCAATACCGTTGTCGGCGCCCAGAGTGGTGCCGTTAGCGGTGAGGACGCCGTCCTTGACGACCAGGTCGATACCATCGGTCGTAAAGTCGTGCTCAACGGAGCCCAACTTGTCGCACACCATATCGATGTGGCCCTGCAGCATCACGGTCGGGGCATTCTCGGCACCGGCAGATGCGGGCTTGCGAATGATGACGTTGTAGACCTCGTCCTGGTACACATCGAGACCGCGCTCCTTGGCAAACGCAACCAGGAAATCGCTGATGCCCTTCTCGTTGCCAGACCCACGGGGGATCGCGCTGACCTCCTCAAAGAAATGGAACAGCTGGGCGGGCTCGTAGCCGGTAATCTTGTAGTCCATGGTGCCTCCTTGGCGCAACTGGTTAGACAGTAAGACATGCGACTTGTATATTCCCAGACTTTGCGTGCATAAACCAGTCGAAAACGCCGAGCGCCCTCGCATCATCGGCTAACGGTGGACCGTATAGCGTAACGGTCACAACTTCCGCAGCTCTACAAATCGAGGCGCCCTTTCCGGAGCGCCTCGATTGCGCGTATCAAATTGTCGCCACGCCCTACAGCGCGCCGGAACCGGCT
>URCS01000053.1 GCA_900546455.1 uncultured Collinsella sp.
GCTCCCCCGCGAGTCCGCCCCAGCCGCGCTCGAGAACTGGGCGCGCCGCCGCGGCACCCTCGCCGCCGATGCCAACGAGCAGCATCTGGGTCTGGACGACACCGACCTCATGCTCCGCACCGTCCAAGCCGAGTTCAACCTCAAGAACCTATTCGCGAAATAACCGATCCATCTGCGGGAGCGCCTGCCAGGCACAGTGCAATCCGTCTGGACGCACCGGCACGCAGTAAACTAGGGCGCAGTCTTATGGCTGCACCCTAGTTTTCATCAAAACGAGCAAATACGCGTGCTTCACATAGTCGGCAGGTTGGCCCACCTACTTTTTTCGAGTTGTTCGGCCAGCTAAACCACTAGTCGAGGCCCCTTGAACCGCAATCGAGCGCTATAGTCGCCCCAATTTCGCAACCAAGCCCCATAAATCTACCTGAATCAATTCGAATAGGACGTTGCGATCGCACCATTCGTATGGGATAAGGCCGAATAACTCAAATTATGTTGGTGAGGCATCTGAGCGGTCGGCAAAAACGCTTAGAAGCTACGAATCCGCAACTAAAGTTCACCAAAATGGGGCAGCCGACAGAAACCTCCCCAGCCGAAGCTGCCCCCCCCCCTCAATACGACAGCTCAAAAACCCACCGTTCGCAGAAGATAAGCCGCGCCCCAATACCGTTGCCCGAAGTTTCGGGCGTATATGGCGTCCGCTATGCCATCATGCGCGTATGGGAATCGTTCTGTCACATACCACGGCACGCGCTGTATACCAAACAGTCAACTCGCTCGCAAGCTACGCGACCGATCCCATACCTATGGAAAAGATCAAGGTGTCTGCGCCGACCACGTCCGACCTGGAAGCGGCGCGAGCATGGCTCAACAGAAAGAATGTCGATTCTGAAAGCATCCATGTGCTGACGTTTTCCAATAATGCCAAAAGGCACTGCAAGGGCTGCATCTGCCACTGCACGCGCTATACGTTTGATGCAGAAAGCTACCTAGAACTCGAGCCGAACGTCTACATCGTCGATATCAAGCTGTGCGCGTTAGAAGCAGCAGCCGACTTCAACCTTTCGGAGCTCGTTGAGTATTACTTTGAAATCTGCGGCTCCTACGCGCTTGGAACGTCCGACGAAACTCAATATCGCGAGCGCCCAGCCCTAACCAGCGTTGAAGAGCTCAGAGCCTTCTTTTCAGAGGCATCGGGGTATCGTGGATCTAATAAAGCACTTAAGGCACTTTCTTATGTACGCGAAGGCTGTCGCTCCCCACTCGAAACGGCGTTTGTCATGATGCTGACAATGCCCAAGTCAATGGGTGGCTTAGCCATACGCGCTATCAAAACGGACTATCCGATCCCAGTCCCCAAAAGATACGCCGCCCTAACGCGACGGACGGTTTTCTACCTCGACGCGCTGCTCGAAAATTCGATGACCGATATCGAATACAACGGCTTTTACCACGACGAGCCCGAACAGCAATCAATTGACGAGGAACGCCGAAACACGCTGCGAAACATGGGATATGCCGTTATCACAGTTAGTCGTCATTCATTTTTCAAGCAGTCCGCTTTTAGGCGGGTCATGGAAGCGATTCGCATTCGCGAGAAGATATGGCCCGGTCGACTCCCGGATAACTTCGCCATCCTGCAAGAAACTCTTCGTCAATTTGTCTTGCGGCGCTACTTCGAATACGGTCGCCGCGTCCTGGAGACGCTCAAAGAAGAAGAGGCCGCCAAGCGCGAAATTGCAAGCCAATATCCGCAAGCTGATGACCCGAGCATCAACGATGTGCCAGAACCCGACGACATGCAACACGTCGGGGCCCTTGCTGAGGAAATCAATGGACCTTGGGAATGCGACATGTTCGCAAAAATCGATGAAAACCGCACGGAAGACGACACGATTATTGATCTAATTGAGAATTCGCTCTTCTAAAGGCGATCTCTGCGGATGTCCACCTACATTTTTCGACTTATTCGGCCACCGATGTGCCAGATTGGCTGCAGCAATGCTCAATATAACTTTAGATAAAACTGATTCTGCAGGAACTCCCGTAGAGGAAGAACTGATTCTCGCGGTATTTAACACGATAAAGTACAAATATGAACAGTTCTAATGCTTCTCAAGGTGGCTTTCTTAGCATGCTGGCCGAACATCTCGAAATATGTTGGCGAGCATTGCGTCGATGTCTCCCAACCCGCAGAAAATCGCAGAGGCGGCAAGCAGTCATCGAAATTATCGCAAATTGTATTGACATATGAACATGCGCTCATATAATCGGAAGTAAATTATATGAGCGCATGTTCATATGAAAGGATATTGCAATGAGCATCCGCGTTGATGAAACGAAACCCGACATCGAGGCCACCGAACCCGCAATTCCCACCACCTGCTCGCCCGAGGACCTTCCCGACGAGGAGCTTCTCTACGACCTCGCCGACCTGTTCAAGGTCTTCAGCGACACCACGCGTATCAAGATCCTTTACGCCCTCATGGGCCGCGAGCTCTGCGTGGCAGACATCGCCGAAGCGACCGAAACCTCGCAGTCGGCAGTATCGCACCAGCTGCGCACACTCAAGCAGTCGCACCTGGTTAAATTCCGGCGCGACGGGCGCAATATCCTCTACTCGCTCGCCGACGACCACGTCTACACCATGCTCAACCAGGGCATGAGCCACATCTGCGAATAGCAGCCAACCACGGTACCAGCGCGGCCTGCACCCAAGCCGCAAATACAGGGAAAGGAACCCACCATGAAAAAGCAGTTTAAGCTCGATGAGATCGACTGCGCCAACTGTGCGCGCGAGCTTCAGGACGAGCTGGCCAAGCTCGAGGGCGTCAAATCCGTGTCCGTCAACTTTATGACCCAGAAGTTGACGCTCGAGGCCGATGACGCCGAGTTCGACGAGGTCCTCGACCGCGTTGTGGAGTTCACCGCCGACGCCGAGCCGGACTGCGAGATTATTCTCTAGCCCAGGTTTACGCCAACCTGCAAGGCCGCGCTTGCTGCGGCCTTTGCTCGCGAAATTATATGAGCGAATGTTCATACATTCAAATGGGAGGATACGAGTCATGGCCACCGCCGACCCCAAAAAGAAAAAGAAGAAGCGCAAGAAAAAAGAATCACTCGAGCATAAGCGCAACCGCATCCTGGTAGCGCTGGGCATTTTTGCCGTGGTGTACGCCCTCGATGAGTTCGGCACCCTTACCGCCGCATTCGGCACCCCGGGCGACATCTACGCCAGCTTTGTGCTGTTCCTCGTGCCGTTTTTGATTGCCGGCTACGACGTACTGCAAAAGGCATTCAATAACATCCGCCGCGGCAAGGCCTTCGACGAGAGCTTCCTCATGGCCGTCGCGACCATCGGCGCGTTTGCCATGGTGCTCTTCCCCGATACCGACCCGCACATGGCCGAAGGCGCCGCCGTCATGCTGTTCTACCAGGTCGGCGAGCTGTTTCAGGCGTACGCCGTGGGCAAGAGCCGCAAGTCGATCAGTGCCATGATGGACATCGCGCCCGACTACGCTAACGTCGAGCAGCCCGACGGCACACTCGAGCAGGTCTTCCCCGATGACATCGCCGTCGGCACCGTGATCGTGGTCAAGCCCGGCGAGCGCGTGCCTATCGACGGCGTCATCGTCGAGGGCGAAACCCAGCTCGACACCGCCGCCCTTACCGGTGAGTCGGTCCCCCGCCCGGCCAAAACCGGAGACGATATCATCAGCGGCTGCATCAACATGACGGGGCTCATCCACGTGCGCACCACCAAGCCCTTTGGCGAGTCCACCGTCGCACGCGTCCTGGAGCTCGTGGAAAATGCCAGCGAAAAGAAGGCGCGCACTGAGAACTTTATCACGCGCTTTGCCCGCGTCTACACGCCCGCTGTCACCGGCGCGGCCGCGGTACTCGCGCTCGGCGGTGGCTTGGTCACCGGCGCCTGGTCCGACTGGATCCTGCGCGGCCTGACCTTCCTCGTCGTCAGTTGCCCATGCGCGCTCGTGATCAGCGTGCCGCTCAGCTTTTTTGGCGGCATCGGTGGCGCATCCAAGCTGGGCGTCCTCATCAAGGGCTCTAACTACCTCGAGACGCTCGCGGATGTGGACACCGTCGTCTTTGACAAGACCGGCACGCTCACCAACGGCACGTTTTCGGTCGTGGCGGTACACCCCGAGGCAGGCTATACCGAGCAGTCGCTGCTCGAAGTCGCGGCCCTTGCCGAGTCATTCTCCGACCATCCCATCGCGCAGTCGGTACGCACCGCCTTCCAGGGCGAGCTCGATCCCAAACGCGTAAGCGACTCCACCAATGACGCGGGCCATGGCGTGACGGCGATTATCGACGGCAAGCGCGTCATCGTCGGCAATGCCAAGATGCTTGCTGTGGCCGGTATCGAAGCGCCCAATTGCGAGATCGTCGGCACCATCCTCCACGTGCTGGTCGATGATACGTACGCCGGCCACATCGTAATTGCCGACACCATAAAGACCGATGCCGAGCAAACGATTCGCGACCTGCACGCCGCCGGCGTCAAGCGCACCGTCATGCTCACGGGCGACCGCAAGGAGGTTGCGGCGTCTGTGGCCAAGCAACTCAGTCTCGACGAGTTCCACGCGCAGCTGCTGCCGGGCGACAAGGTCGAGCGCGTCGAGGCATTGCTGGCAGCCGAATCGGGCAAGGGCAAGCTCGCCTTTGTCGGCGACGGTATCAACGACGCACCTGTGCTTACGCGCGCCGATGTGGGCATTGCCATGGGCGCTATGGGTTCCGACGCCGCGATTGAGGCCGCCGACGTGGTGCTCATGGATGACAAGCCGTCCAACATTTCCCGCGCGATCCGCGTGGCGCGCAAGACCATGGCGATTGTTTGGCAGAACATCATCTTTGCGCTGGGGATTAAGCTGCTGATCCTTGTGCTGGCAGCGCTCGGCATTGCCAATATGTGGCTTGCTGTCTTTGGCGACGTGGGCGTGGCGATCATCGCCATCCTGAACGCCATGCGCGCGATGGGTGTCAAGAACCTGTAGCGCCTGTGGTCCCTCCGGCCGGGACCGGGCTTGGTTTTGAAAACGTCCTCGACCAATGAAACGCCCCCGTTCTGCTCCTTCGGAGCTACGAACGGGGGCGATTCTGGCCTGCGGAATGTTTTCAAAACCAAGCCCGGTCCCGGCCTACGGTGACGTTGCTGGTGGTTCTTGGGCATCGCTTGCTGGCGGGGTTCCTTGTCTGAGTTGGACTTGGTTGGTGGGGTTACTGATCCCGGTCGCCGTCCCGCCCCAGCATCGATTTCAGCTTCTCAAAGCTCTCCTCGCTCAGGCAATGCTCCATGTGGCAGCCCTCTTGCGACGCGACCTCAGCCGAAACACCCGCATCCTCCAGCAGCCCCACGAAAAAGCAGTGGCGCTCCCACATTTGACGGGCAACCTCAAGACCGCGTTCCGTCAGATGCACGTCGCGTTTGCCCATCTCCACGTAGCCGGTGCTCTCCAAGGCCGCCATGGCTTTAGAGACGCTTGCTTTGGTTACGCCCAAGTATTCGGCGACGTCGATTGAGCGCACCGTGCCTTGGCGCTGCGACAGAACGTAGATCGATTCGAGATAGTCTTCTCCGGATTCACGTAGGGCCATGGGCCGCCTTTCGCGATGGCTTCTAGTTAGCCTTTGGATACTTTCCACGGCTAACTTTACCGCAAAAGTTGCCCATGTCTTACTACTTTGCCTAAAAGTTAGCCGTGTTTCACAAAACGTGCGGGATGAAAACAAAATGGGGACGCCCCGCAAGGAGTGTCCCCAGCTGCCGGCAGATAAGGAACGTCCCTAAGTGCCGGGTCGCAGCTACACGAGTCCAAAGTGCTTCGCGGCGTTGTAGATGCCGTCGTCGTCCACGGCAGTCGTCACATAGGTCGCCGCAGCTTTCACCGTGTCCTGTGCGTTGCCCATGGCCACACTTGTGCCCACGGCCGAGAACATCGACAGGTCGTTTTCGCCGTCGCCAAAGGCGATCGCCTCGCTCGCGTCGATACCAAGCCGCTCGAGCGTCGCCGCCACGCCCAGGTCCTTGCCGCCGTTAGCGGGAATAATGTCGCAGAACAGGTCGCACCAGCGCGTGGTGAGCGAATGCGACACGGCGTCGGTCACGATATGTTCGTCGGCCGGGTCCACAAAGGCGCAAAACTGGTAGACCGGTGCGTCAAAGGCGTGCTCAAACGGCTCCTCGTGGTAGACGATTCCCGCGTTGCTGCCAGCCGTCACCACGCGCTCGGACAGGCGGTTCACAAACGAGTTCTCGCCCTGCATGCACAGCGAGTCGTAGCGCCCCTGCGCCACCTGGTCCACAATCACTGCAACGTCGTCCGGATCGATCGGACAGCTGCGGTAAACCCCCTCGGCATCAAAGCAGTGCTGGCCCGAAAGCGTAATGTACGCATCCCAGCCCAGGTCGAACAGCCAGTCCGGCATCTGGTAGGTCGGACGGCCCGTGGCGATCACGCACGCAATCCCCTGCTCGCGAAAGCTGTCGAGCACCTGCTGCGCCGACGCCGGAATCCGGTGGGTCTTAAAGCTCAGCAGCGTACCGTCGATATCGAAAAACGCGGCTTTGATCATTCTCGCCTACTCCTCGCCCTCGAGCTTTTCGCTTGCCTCGAGCCACGCCATCTCTAGCTCGTCCATGGCAGCGTGAGCCTCGTCGATCTTTGCCTGCTGCTCGCCGAGCGCCGTGTAGTTGGTGGGATCGACTTGGGCCATCGCGGCCTCGGCCTCCTCCACGCGGGCGCGCTGCGTTTCCATCTTGCGCTCGAGCGAGCTCACCTCGCGGCGGAGCTTCTGGCGCTCGGCGTTGGACAGGCCGTTGGGCTGACCGCTCGACTTGGGCTTTTCGGCCGCAGCTGCCGCGGCACCGGTGTCAAACGTGCCGGTCTTGGCGCTCGGCGCGCCCACGGGCTCGCCCTCGGCGGTAGCGTTGCACAGGCGCAGGTACTGGTCCACGCCACCGGGCATATGCGTCAGGTGGCCGTCGAGCAGCGCCCACTGCTGGTCGGTCACGCGCTCCATCAAAAAGCGGTCGTGCGTCACCAGGATCAGCGTGCCGGGCCAGCCGTCCAGCAGGTCCTCGACAATCGCGAGCATGTCGGTATCCAGGTCGTTGCCCGGCTCGTCCAGGATGAGCACGTTGGGCTCGTCCAGGATCGTCAGCAACAGCGACAGGCGACGGCGCTGGCCGCCCGAAAGATCGCCGATGCGGCTCCAGAGCTGCTGCGTCGTAAAGCCCAGACGCTCGCAGAGCTTCTCGGGCGAAGTCTCCTTGCCGTCGATGACGTAGTACTTCTTATAGTTGCCGAGCACCTCGCGGATCGTGTCGCCCATGTAGGGCTTGAGCTCCTCGAGCTGCTGCGACAGCACGCCAAAGCGCACTGTCTGGCCAATCTTCACGCGGCCGCGCGTGGGTTCAATCTTGCCCTGGATCACGTCGAGCAGCGTCGACTTACCGGCGCCGTTCTCGCCCAAAAGGCCATAGCGGTCGCCCGCACCAATGAGCCAGGTCACATCGGTGAGCACCTGCTTGGGCGCGCCGTCGGTATCGGCATAGCCGGCATCCACGTCGACCACATCGATAACCTGCTTGCCCAAGCGGCTCACGGCCAAGCGCTTGAGCTCCAGCTCGTCACGCACGGGCGGCACGTCGGCGATCAGCTCACGAGCGGCATCCACGCGAAACTTGGGCTTGGTGGAACGAGCCTGGGCACCGCGGCTCAGCCACGCGAGCTCCTTGCGTGCCATGTTGCGACGGCGCTCCTCGGTAACGGCGGCCATGCGGTCGCGCTCCACGCGCTGCAGGATGTATGCCGAATAGCCGCCCTCGAAGGGATCGACCTGGCCGTCGTGGACCTCCCACATGCTGGTGCAGACCTCGTCCAAGAACCAGCGGTCGTGCGTGACCACGAGCATGGCACCCTGGCCGCGCTGCCAGCGGGCCTTTAAGTGACGCGCGAGCCAGTTGATGGTGCGCATATCCAGGTGGTTGGTGGGCTCGTCGAGCATGAGCACGTCGTAATCGCCGATCAGCAAGCGCGCGAGGTCCACGCGACGGCGCTGACCGCCCGAGAGCTCGCACACCATGCCCTCCCAGGGCACATCGCTAATAAGACCGGCCAGAATCTGGCGCGTACGCGGACTCGACGCCCACTCATACTCGGGCGTGTCGCCCACAACGGCATGATGCACGGTATCGGTGTCGACAAGCTGATCCTTTTGGCCGAGTAGACCGATCGTGGTGCCGCGGCGGTGCGTCACGCGTCCGTCATCGGGCTCCAGCGTGCCAGCGAGCACGCTCAGCAGCGTCGACTTGCCGTCGCCGTTTTTACCGACAATACCAATGCGGTCGCCCTCGCCCACGCCGAGCGTCACGCTATCGAAAATATGCTTGGTGGGAAACTCTAGGCTGACGGAATCGCATCCCAAAAGAATCGCCATATGCCCTGCTCCTTCGTAGAAATTCAACGTTGTCCATAATAGCAGCGAAAAGGCGGGCCGCACACGACACAAAAAGGCGGGCCATCTCCCAAAAGAGATGACCCGCCTCTCCAATCAGTCCCGTGGCAACCGTGGCCGCCGCGGGCCTCAAGCATGTCCCGGACTAGGAGAACATGCCGGTGAGGTAATCATTCAGCCGCTTATCCTTGGGCCGTTGGAAAATCTCGTCAGTCTCGTCGTACTCGACCATATCGCCCATGTAGAAGAACGCCGTGCGGTTGGACACGCGCGACGCCTGCTCCATGTTGTGCGTCACGATAACGATGGCGCGGTCGGCCACGATCGATGACATGAGGTCCTCGATCGCCAGCGTCGAGATGGGGTCGAGCGCCGAGCAGGGCTCGTCGAACAGAATCACGTCGGGGTTGAGCGCCAGCGTGCGCGCGATGCACAGACGCTGCTGCTGGCCGCCCGAAAGCGCGTAGGCGCTCTTGTCGAGCTTGTCTTTGACCTCGTCCCAAAGCGCCGCGCCGCGCAGGCTTTCCTCGACCATGCGGTCGAGCTCGTCGCGGTCGGTGATGCCGTGGCGCTTAGGCGCAAACGTGATGTTGTCGCGAATGGACTTGCGGAACGGGTTGGGCTGCTGGAACACCATGCCAATGGAACGGCGCAGCTCGTAGGTGTTTTCGGTCTTGGTGTTCACGTTGCGCCCGCGATAGTTGATCTCGCCCTCCACGCGGCAGCCGCGAATCTCGCGATTCATGAGGTTGAGGCTACGCAAGAAGGTCGACTTACCGCAGCCCGAAGGCCCGATGAGCGCCGTGATCTCGCCCTTGTGAAAGTCGAGCGACGTATTGTGCAGTGCATGGTGGTCGCCATAGTACACGTTGACGTCCTTGGTGGAGAGCACGACCTCGTCGCTCACGGCCTTGCCGCTCACGCGCACGCGCTTCTCGCTCTCCCCCACGCTCGACAAAAAGTCCTGGGTCTCGGACGATGCCGCCTCAGTTGCGGGCGTTGCATTTATCTCGCTCATTCGGCCGTCATCTTCCTTGCCAGTTGTTTGCCCACGATACGGGCGACTACGTTAAACAGCAGCACGCAAATCATCAGCAGCGCCGCGGTGCCCCAAACGATCTGCTGGGCCTCGGGGCTGCCCTCGCCATAGATCTTGTAGATGTGCACGGCGAGCGACTCACCGGGGCGGAACACGTTCCAGGCGCAGGTGGGGCTCGACAGGTTAAAGCTCAAGAAGTTCAGACGCACCGGCGAGCTCATGCCCGAGGTAAAGAGCAGCGCCGCGGCCTCGCCAAAGACGCGGCCGGCCGAAAGCACGATGCCGGTCACGATGGCGGGCATGGCCTCGGGAATCAGGATGTGCAGCGTGGCCTCCCAGCGGGTAAGGCCCATGGCCAGGCATGCATCGCGCTGGGCCTGTGGCACGTCCTCGAGCGCCTGCTGAATCACGCGCACCAGGATGGGGATATTGAACATGGTGAGAGCGACGGCGCCGGAGATGATGGAGTACTTCCAGCCCAGCTGCACCGAGAACACCAGAAAGCCGAACATGCCGACGACGATGGAAGGCAGCGAGGACAGCGTCTCGATGGCGGTAGAGGCGATGTCGCGGATAGGGCCGTTCGGCGCGTACTCAACCAGGAAGACCGCTCCGCCCAGACTGATGGGCACCGAGATGACCAGGGTGATCAACAGCAGATAGAACGAGTCGAACAGCTGGTAGAACACGCCGCCCTGGGTTCCGTTGGCACGCGACGGCTCCGTGAGAAAGCCAGGTTTGAACAGCGTCGAGATGCCCTCGAACAGGATATAGGCCACCATGGAGATGACGATGAGCATGACGATGGCGACGATTGCCGTCAGCACGCCCGTGGCGATGCGGTCCTGCTTTTGGACACGCCCGAGTCTCGCCTCGTCGATATGGATGCGCGTGCTAGCCACGAGCCTTCGCCCCCTTGCGGCCAATGAGATGGATAATCAGGATGAAGATGAGGCTCATGCCCATCAGCAGCAGACCGAGCGCCCACAGAACATCGTCCTGGGCCGAGCCCTCGGCATAGACCGCCATAGACGTGGTGAGCGTGGTGGTGATGGTGGACGCCGGCGACAGCAGCGACGTCGGCATGGCCTCGATACCGCCGATGACCATGCGCACGGCGAGCGTCTCGCCAAAGGCGCGGGTCATGCCAAGGATGACCGCGGTCATGAGCGACGGCATGGCGCTCTTGAGCACCACGTGCCAGATGGTCTGCCAGCGGGTGTAACCCAGCGCGAGCGAGCCCTGTCGGTAGCTGTCGGGCACGGCGCGCAGGCCATCGACCGAAAGCGTGGTCATGGTCGGCAGGATCATGACGGCCAGCACGATGGCGCCGGGCAAGATGCCCAGGCCCGTGCTCACGTGGAAAACGCTCTTCATAAGGCCGACGACAACGTGAAAGCCGATCAGGCCAAAGACGACCGAGGGAATGCCGGTCAAAAGCTCAATAAGCGGCTGAAAGACCTTGGAACCAAACTTAGGCTGAATCTCGACCGCAAAGATGGCAGAGCCGATGGCGATGGGCAGCGCGATGAGCGTGGAGAGCACCATGACCGCAAACGAGGTGACGATCAGAGGCAGGGCGCCGGTGTAAGGCAGACCGTTTTCGGCTGTGTTGGCCAGGTCCCACTTGGTGCCGGTGAAGAACTCGACGACCGAAACGCCATCCTTGAAAAAAGCCGAGAGGCCCTTTTGGGCGACCATAAAGATGAGCGCGGCAACGACAAGCGTCACGAGCGCTACGCACGCGCCCGTGACGCCCAGGCCCACGTTCTCAAGGTCGCGCTTTGGCAGCTGTTTTGCCATTGCAAACCTTTCCGGGGCGATTACTTATTTAGCGGAGACCTTGCCGCTGGCATCCTTGACGACCTTCATGGCAGAGACGGGGATAAAGCCCTGCTCCTCGACGAGCTTGCCCTGAACGTCGTCGGAAAGCATGAACTCCAGGAAGGCCTTGGTAGCCTCGTCGGCGTCCTTGGAGCAGTACATGTGCTCGGTAGCCCAGATCTTGAAGGAGTCGTCGGTGACATTCTTGCTCTTGGGCTCCACACCCTCGACCTTGACGGCGTTGAACTTGGAGTCATCGAAGTGCGAGAAGTCGAGGTAGGAGATGGCGTTGTCGGTGCTGCCCATCTGAGTCTGGACATCGCCGGACTTGTCGAGCTCGGCGTCGCCCTTAAAGTCGACGGCCTCGTCGCCAAAGACGGCCGCCTCGAAGGTGGCGCGGGTACCGGAGCCGGCCTTGCGGTTGAGGACGACGATCTTGGCGTCGTCGCCGCCGACCTCCTTCCAGTTGGTGATCTGGCCGGAGAAGATGCCCTTGAGCTGTTCGAGGGACAGGTCGTCGACCTTCACGTTCTTGGAGACGACGGGGCCCATGCCCACGACGGCGACCTCGTGGTCGACGAGGTTCTTGACCTGGTCGGCCTCGAGCTTGGTCTCGGCGAAGACGTCGGAGTTACCGATGGTGACGGTGCCAGCGGCAACGGCGGTCAGGCCCTTGCCCGAACCGTTACCCGAGCCGGAGACGGAGACGTCGGGGTTGGCGTCCATGAACTTCTCGGCAGCAGCCTCGACGAGAGCCTGGAACGAGGAGGCGCCGTCGTAGGTCACCTCGCCGGAGACGGACTCGGCAGCGGCGGCGCTACCCTTGTCGGCGGCGCCAGAGGCACCTGAGCCGCCGCAACCAACGAGGCCGAGGCCCACGATGCTGGCAAGACCACCAGCGAGGCCGAGGAACTGACGACGAGAATAAGCCTGATCGAGCATGATCTTCCTTTCATACATGCGATTCGCGGGCACCCTGCCCGCTTTGCTGTTTGGAAAGATACGGCCTCGATCGGGCAGTGCCCGCGCCAACTGCGGTTTCTTACGGTCATTTGATAGACCCTTACCGCAAACTCTGTCCAGCCTTTACAAACGGATAACAATCCAGCGCCGAACATGGCGCACCTTTTACACCAGAGGAAGGTAGTTGTTGGGGACGTTCTTAAACGACTAGTCGTTGGGGACGTTCTTGTTTGACTAGTCATTTAAGAACGTCCCCAAGGACTACCTTGGAAACCCCGCAGGTTGAGCATAAGTCAGCGAAAACGCCCCTAAGCGAGCAAGGTGACGTGAAAGAGGAGGGAAGCGTACT
>URCS01000054.1 GCA_900546455.1 uncultured Collinsella sp.
CGATCGAGCAGGGCGTCGAAGTCCATGCTGCCGCCCTCGCCGGGAAAGCCCTTCTTAAGCCCCGGGATGCGGCCGTCACCACGCTCCTCCTCGAGCAGCTCGGCACTCGCGGCGCCTCGCAGCGCCGGTTTGCCGCCCTTGGTCGAAAAATAGAGCGCCGCGCGGGTGTCCAGATCCAGCGCCCGGCGCATAGCCTGCGCATAGATAAGCGTCTGGGTATGGGGCGGCAGCCACCGCGGATCGTCGATGGGCGCCGTGCCTGATTCCTCGTCGCGCACCGTAGGGTCGGCGAGCTTAAACTCCTCAACGCCCGTGCGATGCTTGTAGTCGATTACCACGGCGCGATTCTCGGCGTCCACGTCCACGCGGTCGATGCGCCCGCCAAGCGGCCAGCCGGCATACTCGACCTGGAGCTCGTTGAACGCAAACTCCAGGTAGCGCGGCGCGAAGGGCGCGAGCGCCTCGGCTTCATAGGCAAGCACGCCCTCCAGCTGCGGCAAAATCTCGGCCACTTGGCGCTCCTCCACTGGAGAGAGCGGCACC
The DNA here is from genome assembly GCA_900546455.1 of uncultured Collinsella sp. Taxonomy (GTDB): domain Bacteria; phylum Actinomycetota; class Coriobacteriia; order Coriobacteriales; family Coriobacteriaceae; genus Collinsella. Next base: position 544 of record URCS01000054.1, read on the forward strand.
AGCGGGCCCTCGGTACCGCGTTTGCCGGCGTGCTCGGCCAGGGTCTCGGCAAAGACCTCGTGCAGCAGCTCCTGAGCACGTGGCAGGTTCTCGGGCGTCACGCGCTCCATGCCCTCCTGGGGCAGACGGGCATGCAAGTGCTCCAGCACGTCATGGACAAAGTTGCCCTTCTCCATGTTGCCAAAGCCGGCGTCGATCGACTGGGGTTTGACGCGATACGAGACGAACCAGCACAGCGGGCAGGTCGAATAGGCCTCGATCTGCGAGGCAGACGTCAGGCGCGGCACCAGCGGCGCATCCTCGCCCTCGCCATCGCGACGGCGCAGGACCAGATACGGAATGGCTTCATCGCTCAGATGCTGAGGAGCTTCGCAGGTCACGCGCTCGCGCCTAAGACCTTCGCCTGCCGCGGGATCGAAGTCCCTTACGATATCGCCCTCACCCACGCACTTCGCCTTGTCGGCGCCAACGGCCTTAGCGTCGTCAGCGGCCTTGTCGGCGTCAGCGGCCTTAGCATCGTTAGCGGCCTCGGCATGCGCCCGCAACTCGGTCCACACGGCAGCCGGGTAGCACTCGCGCGCCTGGCGATCGTGCGTCACGCGGGCAAGCGCAACCGGACCGCGCGCGGCCTGCATCGCGCGGCCAAAGCGCACGCGCAACAAGGCGGCAGGCTCAAGCGTCACACCGCTGCGATCTAACTCTGCCGTCAGCGTTGCCAGCGGGCCCTCCTCATGTGAGAGCGGATAACTGTCCAGGTCGACGTCGGCAAACAGCACGGCATCGTAGCTGCCGGGGCGCAGAGCCGCCGCATCGGCAAGCGAAGCAAAGCGAACCTGGGCGCGTGGCGCACGGTCAACCTCGTAGGTCTCGTAATCGTAGGCGGCGCTACGCTTGTCCACCTTGGTTCGAATGTCATCGAGCACGGGCACGGTCGCGGCCTGCGACACGTCGAGCGCACGGGCGCCATTCATAAGGATGTCGATGACGTGGCGCAGCAGGGCCACCTCCGCCTGGCGACGGGCCTGACCGTCGAGACCGCCAAGTGCGCGATCGGGCAGTGCCTCGGCAACGGCAAGCATGGCCTTGAGCGCCGTCACGGGTTTGTCGCGCCACAGCGCCTGGAACACGTCCGAGATCACGCACGGCACGTTCTTAAACCAGTTCTCGTCGCTCGCCGCTTTACGCGCGCCCCTCACCTGGCCCTGCACGCTCTGCAGCAGGCTCTTGACGCCCGCAGTGGTCTTGCTGCGCGACAGTCGCATATTCTTGTCGAACGTGCGCGCGCTGGCGGCGTCGGCACCCGAAAGCGGGCTGTAAATCCAGTCGGTAAGCTCCGGAGCGGGCCACCACTCAGTCTTAGAAGCTGCCCCTTCGTCGGCGGCCTTCATACGCTCGATCAGGTTGGCGAGCGCCGTGAACTGCCTGCCCGCAATGGATTGGGAAAACGCCGTGAACTCGGCCGTCTCGGCAGCAACGTGGCGCGCCGCCAAACGAGCGGCAAGCTCGCCGAACAGCTGGGGTGCCCGGGCAGAAACAACGAGCACGCGTACGGGGTCGGCGGGTGTTGCAGCAGCTTTATCGTCCTTGGACTCCTTGTGCGCTTTCACCAACTTATCGATGACGTCCGCATAAGCATGGGCACGGGCAAGGGGGCCGGCGACCTCAATAAAGGCAGGCTGAGCAGCGGACTTGGAGGCAGTCTGGGGCGCGGCGGCGCCCTCCCCCAGCGGCGCGATCTCAAACAGCACACCGCGGACATCAAATGCCGCGGCAAGCTCCTCGCGCATCGCCGCTTGCTCGCAAGCAAGCAGCACGACAACCTCTCCCCCGTTGTTTGCCACGGCGGACAGCAGCTCGAGCAGGCTATACGTAAATGACGTGACGCCGCGCACGCAAACGGCGCGGGCGCACCCCGGCAGGTTGTCGGCCAAAGCGCCGGCCATAATGTCAGCCGCCTCGCAGGGCTCGACCATATCTCGACGGTCCAAACCGCGCGCATAGGCGCACAAAAGTTCAAACACGCGAGCCTCGGCGTCGCTTTTGGGCTTGGGCTTGCAAACGTTGTCGCAGCAACGCTCGGTGCCTGTCCCTGCCACACCCGGCAGCACATCGCGAGCCATACGCGCGAGCATACGCACCGTGCCCTGGCTGCGCGAAAGCGGCTGCAGGTCGGCGTCGTCGAGGCGCGCTACCATGTCCGAAAACAGCATCTGGCGCTGCAGGTTGTCGACGAAACCGCGCCCGTCGCCCAAAAGCTCCCAAAGCGAGCGAAGCCACGATGTAGGCGTCTTGTAGTCAATACCCAGCGAAACACCGGCTTCCGCCGCATCATGACGGCACAGGTCGAGCTCGGCAAACGTTGGCGCCAGCAGCACGGCACGCCCGTGGCGGGCAATAAGGTCGGCAAGCAGCGCCGCCTCGGCATCGCTCAAATCCGCGCCGGCGTTGGTGGTATAGATTCGAACAGGCATGGTCCTCCACTCAAACCGTTCGCAATATTCAATGTTTCCATCCTACCCGCCCGCGCGGACAGATTTGCCCCACGCCAACAGATTTGACCCCTTAGAGACGGAGGAAAATGGATCACCGAGGAGGTCAGTCTAACCCAGTGATCCGTTTTCCTCCGTCCCCAAAGGATCAAAAAACCGCCCCCGAAGGGACGGTTCTGCGCAATTCGTTTGTTGCCGCTGGCCTACTCGCCATCCTCCAGTTTGATGAGGATCTTGCGATAGCCGCCGTACTCGCCGTTGAGCGCCTTTGAAACGCGGCTCACCGTAGTGGACGAAGCGCCGGTGCGGGCCTGAACCTCAACATAAGGCTCGCCCTCATCCAGGTAACGCGCGACCTGCAGACGCTGCGATAGATCGCAAATCTCGCGCGGCGTGCAGATATCGGTCAAAAACGCTTGGATATCTTTCTCGTCGTCCAAAAGGCTAAATGCGTGGACCAGCTGCTTGACATCAGGCTTGTCAAACATGTTCTCGATATTCATCGATCACCGCCAAACCCGCCAAAAGGCATCGAAGTTGATACTGACGTCGGGCATCGTTCGCCCGTTCTATGCAATAGGGCAACGCCTGTGGCTTTTGCCCGTAGCAGTTTAGCACACCACCAAACTAAAGCGACAAGACTCTCTGCCAGCGGCACGTTTTCTAGGACGAACGCCGTTTTGAAACCGAATGCGCACGCAAGCTCCACGAATATCTGAGACAATGGGCGCCCAAACAGGGCCGTGCCCCGCACCCATCCAAGTTGCAAAGGCATGCGCCCCTCACGCTCCCTCACAACGCCATGCGCAAGAAAGGATTCACACCATGCGCTTTATGCTTAACTGGCTCTTTACTTCAATCGCCATCGCGATCGCAACGTTTCTCGTCCCCGGCATTCAGCCCTTCGGTTTTGCCGAGGCCTGGGTCTGTTTCGCCTTCGTGGGACTGTTCCTGAACATCGTCGATTCGCTCGTCAAGCCGTTCCTGACGGTCATCTCGCTGCCACTCACGATCATTACGCTGGGTATTTTTCAGCTCGTAGTCAACAGCTTTATGCTCGAGCTGGCCAGCTACCTGTCGGTCAATCTGCTGGGCGCGGGCATCTCCATCGCCAGCTTTGGATCGGCCTTTATGGGCAGCATCCTGGTATCCATCATGCGCAGCATCCTCGACAGCATCGCCGAGGGCTAAAACGGCCATTCCGGCCGCGCCCGTCTCAACAGCCCAAAACGAAGGCCGCCCATCGCAAAGAAATGGGCGGCCTTCTTATTTGCCAAGTCTCAAAGGGCGAGAGAATCTGCCATTTCCACCCTGTCCCCACATGGCAGGCGTGGGTTAGATGACGTAGTCGTAGCCCTCGTTGGGGGCGACGAGCGCATCGAGCGTCACGCCGTCGAGGTAGTCGTTGATGAGCTTGTCCAGATTCTTCCACACGTCGAGCGTGGGGCACTCATCAGATCGCGAGCAACCCTTGCAGTCGCCATCCAGACAGGCGACCGGCGCCAGGCTGCCCTCGGTCAGGCGCAAGATCTCGCCCACCGTGTACTGCTCGGGCGGGCGTGTGAGCACATAGCCGCCGCCCTTGCCGCGCATGCCCGAGAGCATATTGGCGCGCACGAGCGTCGCCAGAATATTCTCGAGGTACTTCTCCGAAATACCCTGACGTGCCGCAATCTCTTTAAGCGGGATGCGACCGGCCGCTTGGTGCTCGGCCAGATCGACCATAACGCGCAGGGCATATCTGCCCTTAGTAGAAACCAACATATATAGTGCTGCCTTTCGGTCTTTTAGTTCGTTGAAATTCTAGCCGAAAAATTGGCTTTGAAAATACCCGTTCCGGTCAAGATGGTTAATCAACTTGCAATAAACTCCTATTTCCTATTGCATTACTAGGCTTTAGTGTCTAGTATGCTTCCCAACAGCAAAACGGACAACCTATAAGGTTTGTGGGTTTAGCTGCTACACACACCGTAAAGCCACACGGTATCCAGTCATTTGAACACTTTGGAGGTTCACCATGAGCAATGTTTACACGTCCATCGATCAGCTTATCGGCCACACCCCGCTTCTGGAGCTCACCCACTTTGAGGCCGACGAGGACCTCAAGGCCCGCGTGCTCGTCAAACTGGAATACTTCAACCCCGCCGGGTCCGTTAAAGACCGCGTCGCCAAGAACATGATTGACGAGGCCGAGAAGGCCGGCAAGCTCGTGCGTGGCGGCGACTACACCATCATCGAGCCCACGAGCGGCAACACCGGCGTCGGCATCGCCTCGGTGGCGGCGGCCCGCGGCTACAAGGTGATCATCACCATGCCCGAGACCATGTCCGTCGAGCGCCGCAAGCTGATGCAGGCATACGGTGCGCAGCTCGTGCTCACCGACGGCTCCAAGGGCATGAAGGGCGCTATCGCCAAGGCGGAGGAGCTGCAGAAGGAGACTCCCAACAGCATCATCGCCGGCCAGTTTGTGAACCCCGCCAACCCCGCCATCCACAAGGCCACGACCGGCCCCGAGATCTGGGATGACGCCGACGGCAAGGTCGACATCTTCGTCGCCGGCGTTGGCACCGGCGGTACCGTGACCGGCGTGGGCGAGTTCCTTAAGGAGCAGAACCCCGAGATTCAGGTCGTCGCCGTTGAGCCCGCCACCTCACCGGTGCTCTCTAAGGGCCAGGCCGGCCCGCACAAGATCCAGGGCATCGGTGCCGGCTTTGTGCCCGACGTCCTCGACACCCAGGTCTACGACGAGATCATCCCCGTCGAGAACGACGACGCCTTTGCCACCGGCCGCGCCGTGGGCCACAAGGAGGGCGTGCTCGTGGGCATTTCGTCCGGTGCCGCCGTGTGGGCCGCACTGCAACTGGCCAAGCGCCCCGAGAACGAGGGCAAGACCATCGTGGCGCTGCTCGCTGACACCGGCGAGCGCTACCTGTCCACGGCACTCTTCCAGGACTAGAGCTCTCGTTCTTAGAACGAGTCCAAGGCACGCCGGTCTCCCCTCTCTTCTGGCAGCCCGAGCTCATCCCAACAGGGTGTCCCACAGGACGCCCGAACTTGCTACAATGTCTGCGGCGCGGAACCAGCCTCCCGCGCCGCTTTTCTTTTTTGGCCACATGCCACCAAGGAGAACCTCCCCATGCACAACAAGCGCGTGCTCGTCGCCATGAGCGGCGGCGTCGATTCCAGCGTGACCGCGTATCTGCTCAAAAGTCAGGGTTACGAATGTGTCGGTGCCACCATGCGCCTCACCTGCCCCGCGCCCGACCCCGCAACAGGTATGAGCAAAGTCGATCGCGACATCGCTGACGCGAAGGCCGTCGCCGGGCGCCTGGGAATACCCCATCACGTGCTCGACTTGCAGCAAACCTTCGACCGTAACGTAATCGAGCGCTTTGTGAGCGCCTACCAGGAGGGGCTGACGCCCAATCCGTGCATTATCTGCAACCGCCACATTAAGTTTGGCGCGCTGCTCGATGCGGCGCTGGACATGGGCTGCGACTACATCGCCACGGGCCATTACGCCAAAACGAGCCAGGCGCCCGACGGCACCTGGCAGCTGCATCGCGGCGAGGACCCCAAAAAGGACCAGAGTTACTTTTTGCATTCGCTCACGCAGGAGCGCCTGGCGCACACGATCTTTCCGCTGGCAGGCCTAGACAAAGAGCACGACGTGCGCCGCATAGCCACCGAGCAGGGCTTTGTTAACGCCAAGAAGGCAGAAAGCGAGGACATCTGCTTTATTCCAGACGGTGACTACGCGGGCTATATCGAGCGCCGCTGCGGACATCCCGCTGCACCGGGCGACATTGTGTGGCGCGATGGCAGCGTGGTCGGGCGCCACAATGGCGCGCTGCGCTATACCATCGGCCAGCGTAAGGGCTTGGGCGTCGCGATGGCGCATCCCGTGTACGTAACGGGCGTCGACGCCGTCAACAACACCGTGCATCTGGGCGAGGCAGAGGACCTGACGGCCACGGCACTCACGGCCAACGACTGGATTTGGAGCGCCCCTGCCGACCACATGGAGGCCGAGCTCACGTCCGGCGGCATTCGCGTGGGCGCCAAGTACCGCTACCGTCAGAAAGACCAGGCAGCGACCCTTACGCGCGGCGAAGACGGGCAAATGTTGCTGACCTTTGACGAGCCGCAGCGAGCCATCGCCCCCGGCCAAGCCGTTGTAGTCTACCGCGGGGACATCGTCCTGGGCGGCGGCACCGTTACGGCAGCCATCAAATAGCCGCGGGATTATCGCCGCACGTGTCGAAGCACTTCAACAGCGGCATTCACCTCGATAGCGCGACGCTCCAGGCCACGGCGAATGGACTCGAGCCGGCCCTCCGCCGTGGCCCATTTGCTCTGCGAAAGAATCTCGATCGCTTCATCAACAAATCCGTCGAGTCGCGAGGCGTCGAACCAATCGAGTGAGTCCGCAAGCGCCAGCTGGACGGAAGGATTGGGCCCAAACGGCTTAGCGGCAAACCCAAACTCCCCAGCTGCGAGCACGACAGTTGGCACGTTATACCACAGACAGTTGCCGCTATCGAACAGCGGTGCAGGCCTTATCTCCAGGGTGTCGACATTGCGGATGATGCCGAAGTTTCGCCAATGGCGGTCGCTGTTGGCCAAAAAGGCATCGCAGACAATCATCTGCGACATAGACCTTCTCACAGCGGCCTCATCGGCACCATGCTTGCTAAGGTAGCGGCAGTACCGGTCGTACGTCGAGCTTCCTCGCTGGCCGCCAAGGGCGTTCTTAACGTAAACAGCCGGAACGTATTCCTCGCGGCCGTCAAGAAAGTCGTCGCACAGACACACAGGGCCATCGAACATCCGCTCAACCGTATAAGGAACAAACTCGCCCTCCGACAGCAAGCGACGATGTAGAGCCGTTGCAACCACCTCGTTAAAGGGACGCTGATCGTCCATCCCGCACCCTTTAGCCAAAACGCGAATGCCGTTTCGGATCATCCACGATTTAGGGAGCTCGCCCTCGGATGTGTTGTCGGGATTTTTAAGACCGATACCTTCCAGCCAACCCGAGCGCTCTTCGGGCGCCGATCGCTCAAAATCATTCTCGAAGTAATTGAGGTTTCGCCATTCGAGCCCGTCGCATTCTGCCGGCCGCAACCAATAGCAATCCGAAAGCGAGAGACCCAGGCACTGAACAGGAACCTCGATACCACTGGAAATTCCCAGTTCACGATAGCGCGAGACGAGTCCGGGGCGGACGTCAGGCACCGACCGATGGCTCCACCACACGTTGAGCTCCCGTTTATTCACCGTAGGAGAAGAGCTCGAGCACGTGCCAAACGGCATCCTCTGTGCATCGAGTACCTCGGCGATTTCGAAGGAAAACTCGCGCGTCGGATCAAACGAAACACGCGCAACCTCGTAATCGGCGGACATCAGCGTAAACTTGCGCCCCACATCGGCCGCAGGACGGCGTCCACGTTTGCGGACCTTTTGATAAGCGAGCGCAGAATCATACTCAACCATCTTCCGTCCGCCCACAATATCGAACGCGAGCGTTCCCGATGCGGCAAGTTGAGATATGCGGGCTTTCGTAACGCCCAACAGGCGGGCAGCATCACCCATAGACAAGTACTCAGACGTATCCATACACCGCATCACCTCGTTAAGTAATTTACACGTTTAGTTAATAGATTACAGACATCATAATACTAAACGACCCAAAGCGAAAAAAGGCCCGAGAAATCGGGCCTTAGCGATTGGTCAGCCGAGTCGCAAGCTGCTCCCCTAGCGCTGAACGTAGGCGCGAACCAGCTCGTAGGTATTGCGCACGCCGTCGATGTGGCTGCGCTCGTAGTTGTGGCTCGCGTACACGCCGGGGCCGATCAGACCATGGCGAATGTCGTAGCCGGCCGAGAGCGTGGCCTCGACGTCGGAGCCGTAGTGCGGGTACACATCGATGGCGTAATCGAGCTCCAGCTCGCGCGCGATGTTGGACAGTGTGGTTACCAGGTCGTAGTTGTACGGACCGCCCGAATCCTTGGCGCAAATCGAAACCATGCGCTCGGTGCAGCCCAGGTCGTCGCCCACGCAGCCCATGTCCACGCTGATCATCTCGCGCGTGTCGGCCGGCACAAAGGCACCGCCGTGGCCGACCTCCTCGTACACCGTAAAGAGCAGCGAAACCTTGCGCGAAAGGGTCACCTCGCCGTCGGCGACGGCGCGGGCCAAACCAAGCAGAATCGACGCGGACAGTTTGTCGTCAAGGAAGCGACTCTTGATGTAACCGCTCTCCGTCACCGTCGTGCGAGGATCCATAGCGATGATGTCGCCGGTCTGAATACCCAGCTCGAGCACATCGTCCTTGCCGTCGACGTTCTCGTCGAGCAGGATTTCCATGTTCTTCTCGATGGTCTTGACCGGCTCATCGGCCACATGCGCCGAAGGCTCGGTATTGAGGACCACGCCCGTGTAGACATTGCCGTCGCGTGTGTAAACGGTGCAGTTCTCGCCATCGGCCGTAGACCACTGGTGCCCACCAAGCGTCGTGGGGCGCAGGCGACCATTGTCCTTAACGGAACGCACCATGGCGCCCAGGGTATCGACATGGCTCGCCAGTACGAGCGGCTCACCCTCGCCACCAAGCTCAACGAGCACGTTACCCTTATTAGAACGCTCAGGCCCAAACCCCATATCGCGCAGGGTCTCCATCAGATAATCAGTCGCCGCACGAGTAAACCCCGTAGGCGAAGCAATAGAAGTCAGCGTCTTAAGCTGGTCAGTAATAAAACCAAGCGTAGAATCCATTTGGGACACCATCCACAACTCCAAAGTCAACATCCCGTAATCAGTAAAAGCCCCAACAACGATACCACCACGCACAAAAAATTACCCAGCGAGATGACCCATCGAGCTCTTCCGAACAGCGCCCGCCACGACAGCGAGCCAGCGGGCCCCTGCCCGTTAGCCCCACAATCTTTCCGCAGGACGGAGGAAGCCCCCGCCGCACGAAGTGCGCAGCGGGGGCTTCCGACATGTCCGAGGACGATTGTGGGGCTAACGGGCAGGGGCCCGCCGAACCAGTTTAGGCAGCCGGGCAGATCTTCTTGAAGAGCTCGATGACGTCGTCGAGCGTCGCCTCGCGCGGGTTGCCCGGGAAGCAGGCGTCGGCCATGGCGTCCTTGGCCAAGACCTCGATCTCGTCGGCCTTCATGGCCTCGCAGACGTGCGGGATGTTCACGTCGGCAGAGAGCTGCTTGACGGCGGCGATGGCGGCGTCGGCGGCCTCGTCGGTGCTCATGCCCGTGGTGTCAACGCCCATGGCGACGGCAACCTTGGCCAGACGCTCGGCGCAAACCGGCTTGTTGAACTCCATGGCGATCGGCAGCAGCATGGCGCAAGCGACGCCGTGCGGGGTGTCGTAGTGAGCGGACAGGGCGTGGGCCATGGCGTGATCGATGCCCAGGCCAACGTTGGAGAAGCCCATGCCGGCGACATACTGGCCAAGAGCCATGCCCTCGCGGCCGGAGCCGGGCTGGCCGGACTTGGCCTCGGCGACGGAGTCGCGCAGGTTCTCGCTGATCAGCTTAATAGCCTCAAAGTGGAACATGTCGGAGAGCTCCCAAGCGCCCTTGGTAGTGTAGCCCTCGATGGCGTGGGTCAGAGCGTCCATGCCGGTGGAGGCGGTCAGGCCGGCGGGCATGGAAGCCATCATGTCGGGGTCGACGACAGCGACCTCGGGGGCGTCGTTGGTGTCGACGCACACGAACTTGCGGACCTTCTCGGGGTCGGTGATGACGTAGTTGATGGTCACCTCGGCAGCGGTACCGGCGGTCGTCGGCACAGCGATGGTAAACACGGCGTGGTTCTTAGTGGGAGCAACGCCCTCGAGGCTGCGGACATCGGCAAACTCGGGGTTGTTGATGATGATGCCGATAGCCTTGGCGGTGTCCATGGAGGAGCCGCCACCGATGGTCACGATAGCGTCAGCCTCGGCGGCCTTGAAGGCCTCGACGCCGTCCTTGACGTTCTGGATGGTGGGGTTGGGCTTAATCTCGGAGTAGAGGCTCCAAGCGATGCCAGCGGCGTCGAGCTCGTCGGTCACCTTAGCGGTAACGCCAAACTTGACCAGGTCGGGGTCGGAGCAGACGAAGATCTTCTTGTAGCCGCGACGCTGGAGCTCGCCGGGGATCTCCTTGATGGCGCCGGAACCATGATAAGAGATGGTGTTGAGAACGAAACGATTAGCCATTGATAGCCTCCCATCGTGTGCGGGGCACCCATTACGCCCCACGCTATGAGTCCCATCCTAACGCTTTTGAAACGAAAAACACGCGAGAACGTCAAATTTGTTAAAGCGTTTCAACAGATGATGAAAAATATTGCGGCAAAGGGACAGCCCCTTTGCCGCATTCGGTTACTTTCGACAGCCCTCTTTCCAAGCCTCGGCCGCAACCTTCCAGCGTAAGCGCAAGTCGCGCTCGCGGTCGATGAACATGATGGCAAACGCGACAAACAGCAGCAAGCTCGCCACGACGATGGCGTGCAGGCCCATGCGCTCAATACACCAGTTGCCCAACACGGCGCCAAACACAAAGGTAAAGATCACGCCAAAGTACAGCAGGCCGTTTTCCAAAAAGCCGCGCCTGTGGGTGATGATGTAATCGTCCACGTTTTGCAGCGCGTTGCGCAAGTTGCCGATGCACATGGTCGTAGCGATGCCGTGACCGTGGATCTTGCGGAAGCTCTCGACCTGCATACCGCAGGCAAACGAGGTGAGGCAGTTGGCGAGCAGGTTGTAACCGCCACCGGGAATAAAACTCACGCCCAGCAAGATGACGGCTTCAAAGAACACCGTTACCTGGCGCCAGTGGATCACGCTGCCAAACCGCTCGTGTACCAGATCGGCAAGCATAATACCCACGGCAAACGACACCACAGGGAAGAAGTAGCGCCCCGCAAGTGCCCAGTTGCCCTCCGAGATGCTCACGCCCACGAGCAGGATGTTGCCCGTCTGTGCGTTAGCGAAAACATGGTCGCGCCCAATATACGAATACACGTCCATAAAGCCACCGGCGAGCGCCAAGATGATGCCCAGCTCAATAGACTCCGATATCTGTTTGGCACGCTGCATCGTCGTGCATCCTCCTTGTTGACGACTCTCTCGTGCGTTGGCGGAAACATAGCCGCCGTTCATACTGTAACCCATTGACAACATGGCGTGCGCGCGAGACGGCTTCCCCAGCGCGCAGATACACAGTCTGGAAACAAACGGCGGGCTCGGCGCCGACGCCCGACGCCTCGTGTACTCCACCAGTCTTTTTAGCCCCATTACAGTTTGAGTCGTCCGAAAGGGCGGCTCTTTTCCGTTGCATGGTTATACGATTGAGCCGTACCGGTGGTCGCTGGCCGACCGCCCCGGACGGCCGTCAG
>URCS01000055.1 GCA_900546455.1 uncultured Collinsella sp.
TTGATGCGCGCCCGCAGCTCGTCGCTCGGCACGGTATCGCTCGCGTCCCACAGCTCGGGATTGAGTGTGGGCGCATGCGGGTCCACAGCGCAATGCGAACTGGTGCGCTCGTCGCCAATGGGCATGTATTCGATAAAGCGCAGGTGGATGGGGCGGTCGAGCGTGAGCCGTGCGAGGGCTGCCACATCCTGGTTGAGTCGACGCACGACAACGCAGTTGACCTTAACGGGCTCAAAGCCCCAAGCCAGCGCCGCGTCGATGCCAGCCATGGTCTGCTCGAGTCGACCTAGACGCGTGATCTTTCCAAACAGCGTAGGGTCGAGCGTATCGAGCGAAATGTTGATGCGGTTAAGCCCGGCATCTTTGAGCTGCGATGCCAGCTTGGGCAGCAGGGCGCCGTTGGTGGTAAGCGAGATGTCCTCGATCTGCGGAATCGCGCGGATGTCGCGAATGAGCGGAATGATGCGGCGGCTGACCAGCGGCTCGCCGCCCGTCAGGCGCACGCGGCGAATGCCCTCCCCCGCCACCAAGCGCACAAAGCGGGCGATTTCCTCGGCGCTGAGCAGCTCGTCGTGCGCGCGGGGCGCCACGCCATCGGCCGGCATGCAGTAAATGCAGCGGAAGTTGCACTTGTCGGTAACGGCAATGCGCAGGTAGTTGATATCGCGGCCAAAGCCGTCATGTTGCACGCGCCCGTCCACGCAGCCTTCCCCTCACGCGGCGTTTTATTCTTCGGAAAACATAATACCCCACGAGAGAATCATGCCGACACCCGTACGACAGGACAGGTCGCTTCGAGCAAAACGGACTTTCCAAGCCCATCCTCAGCACAGACCATCACAACATTCGATGCTTTTCCCGTTTTTGGCAAAAAACGTCGAATGTTGTGATGGTTTGCCTGCCCACGGCACCCCGTAGAAGGACCAAAGCGCCCCTAAAGGCCGCCATCCCAGTGCCGAATCACGAATTCTCGCAGGTCGTTCTGACGTTTCTGGAATGCCTCGCTCCGGTCGCACTTAAGGCCCATAGCGAGCGCGATAGCGTTCATCGCCCGGTGCAATTGCAGCTGATGGGCAAACTGAGTCCCGGTGAGGATGATCATCCTAAAGCCCAGCGCACCCAGCACGGTCATACGCTCCGCATCCGACGCGCTGCGCTGTTTATCAAGATGGTCCGAGCCGTTGTATTCAATCCCCGTACCGCTCGCGGGCGCATATACGTCGATCTCGAAATACCCGGCCTTAGCAAGATACTTGAACTCGTTGGGAACATCGACCCGATGGTTGAGCTCGATCTTGGCGTATCCCAGCCCGCCCTGGGAACGTTTCGCTACGACCATGATTGCGGCGGCCGTCTCCATGGGCGACCGCGCGCCATCGTGCACGCGCTTGAGCACGGCGGCCGCGCGTATGGCCCCCTGACGAGATCGGTTCTCATTGCAATAGGCGATCAAGTCGGCAACGGTATACCTCTGCCCCATCTCGATATAATCGCCTGTCGACAGATGATTCAAATGGTATCGGGCACAGATTTCGTAGCCATATTCCAGCTGCTCGGGCTCGCTCATCCACGAACCCGCTTGGACAAAGCACATGGCCTCATCAACCACCAGAAGGCCCTCTGCCACCTCGATAAGATGGCCTGGAGGTACCGGCGCCCCAAACACGTGGCACCTAAATCCAGCCGGCGTCGAGCGCTCAAAATCGAAGTTGACGAGCGTGTCGATATGATCGAGCTCTTCTCGTGGAATACCGAGCGAAACCAGATAGTCGGTAACGATCCCAACTGCCGTTGAAGCCCTCAGCCCCTTGGTATCAAGCCCCAATTTGGGCAGGTCCGCAGTCGGCTCTGCCTCGTTAGCAAGCGAGTCCTCATCGTATAGGCTGCTTGCTCGCGAGAGCGGCTCGGACGGGCGCGCCACGTTGTGGTACAGCCAGGCAGTCTTATGGGACAGGACGATCGGCAGGTCCATGAGCCCTCCAATGGAGTCGGATAACCAACCTTATTCCCCTGCCCACGGGTCCGCACACCTTCGTGCGCAAGAAAGCGATTCCACCCGGTCGAGTGGCAGAAAAACCATCACAACATTCGATGCTTTTCCCGATTTTGGCAAAAAACGCCGAATGTTGTGATGGTTTGAGGCGAGGTGAGAGGCACGGAGGGGTCAAAGCATCGTGCTCGGAGCGTGACTTTTTTCGCCCTGCCGCCAACACAAACCTTGACTCTACAATCGTTGTAGGGTTTTCACTACACTGGTAGCTAAACGAACCCAGCCAGAAAGCCCCGCTCATGGAACACGACCTCACACGCGGCAATGTCCTCAAGACCATCGCGGTCTTTGCCCTGCCCTATATGCTCTCGTACTTTTTGCAGATGCTCTACGGCATGGCCGACCTGTACATGATGGGGCAGTTTAGCGGCGCTGCCGGCATCACCGCCGTGGGCAATGGCGCGCAGACGCTCTATATCATTACCGTGACGCTCGTGGGTCTGGCCATGGGAACGACGGTCATCGTCGGCCACGCCGTGGGCTCGCGCCGGTTTGACCGCGCTGAGACCGCCATCGGCAACACCATTACGCTCTTTATGGGTGTCTCGGTGGTGCTGGCCGCCGTCCTGCTCGCACTGTGCCCGCAGATCGTGGCGCTCATTGGCACGCCGGCCGAGGCGGTCGAAGGCACCGCCGCCTACCTGCGTATCTGCTTTGTCGGCATTCCGTTTATCGCCGCATACAACATTCTTTCGGCCATCTTTCGCGGGCTGGGCGATTCGCGCTCGCCCATGTACGTGATCGGCGTGGCATGCATCATCAACATCGCGCTCGATTTTCTGTTTATCGGCCACATGGGGCTCGGCCCCGTGGGCGCGGCGCTCGGCACGGTAACCGCGCAGACGGCCAGCGTTGCCCTCGCGCTCGTGTGGCTCAAGAGCCGCCGCACGAACATCCACGTTAAGCGTAGCGACCTGCGCCCCCAGCCCGAGGTGCTCGGCAGCATTCTTAAGATCGGCGTGCCTGTGGCCGTGCAGGACGGCTGCATCCAGGTGGCGTTTATGTTTATCACCGTCATCGCCAACCACCGAGGGCTCGTCGACGCCGCCGCCGTGGGCCTGGTCGAAAAGATGATCAGCTTTTTGTTCATTGTGCCGAGTTCCATGGGTGCCACCGTCAGCGCGCTCACGGCGCAAAACGCCGGCGCGGGCAAGGGCGATCGCGCGCGTCAGGTGCTCAAAGACGCCATGACGATCTCGGTGGTGTATGGCTGCCTGATCACGGTGCTGATGTGGCTGGTGGCACCGGCGTTTATCGGCTTTTTTGCCAAGGACTCCGCGGTCGTCGCGGCCGGTACCGGCTATATGCGCAGTTACATTTTCGACGCGATTTTTGCCGGCATCCACATTTGCTTTAGTGGCTTTTTCGCTGCATACGGCAAGAGCTACATCGGCTTTGCGCACAACGTGCTGGCCGTGGCACTCATTCGCGTGCCGGGCGCGTGGCTGCTGTCGAACGCCTATTCCGACACGCTGTTTCCCATGGGCATCGCTTCGCCATGCGGCTCGATTTTGTCGGCAGTCATCTGTGTTGTCGCGTTTACCGTGCTCAACCGGCGTGGGGCTTTTGACAAGTTGGCAGCGTAGAGGATCGTTTGCGTCGTACGACCTCGGCGCCCCTTCCCCGTCCATTGAAAGGAGCGGCGCCATGACCGACTCGCCAACTGAACATACCGAGGGTCTGCTCCGCATTGGCGAGGTGGCGCGCTTGTTTAACCTAAGCGTGGGCACGTTGCGCCATTACGAGCAGATGGGCTTGCTGGACCCGGCACACATCGATCCGGCGAGTGGGTACCGCTACTACGGATCGCGGCAGCTCTCCACTCTCAACACCATCAGCCACCTGCGTGTTCTCGACTTGCCGCTCGCGCTAATCCGTGAGTTTGTGACCACGCGCGACGTGAACCTTATGCAGCGGCAGCTGGCTCAGCAGCAGGAGCTCATCGAGCGCAAGCGCCGCGAGCTGGAGCGCGTGTCGCGCAAGATCGACAACCGGCTTGCCCTGCTTCACAATGCCCTGAACACCGAGCTCGATACCATTTGCGCAATCGATGCGCCCGAGCTTCGCTGCGCCGTATTGCGCGAACGCGTCAAGCCTACCGACGCCTATGCGCTGGAGTGGCAGATTCGTCAGCTGCAGAAGGGCCAGCACGAGACCTTTGTCTTTCTGGGCAACTTGGGCGTTGGGATTAGCGCCGAGCGCCTCGCCGCCGGCGACTTTGATGGCTACGACGAGGTCTTTTTGCTGCTCGATGACACCGATGATTACGTGGGCGACCTCGAGACGCGACCCGCCGCGCGCTGCCTGACCATTAGCTTTCGCGGCACGCACGGGCAAGCGGGTCCGCGCTACGAGCAGCTGCTCGGCTATATGCGCGAGCACGGCCTGACACCCGCCGGCCCCTCGCGTGAGATTGCCCTTATCGACGACATCATCAGCGACGACCCGGCGACCTACGTGACGCAGATCACGGTACCCGTATCGCTAGGCTAGACCGAGCCTCGTCTCTAACTCGGTCAACGCCTCAAAAGCATCACGAGACGCATCTGCCGAGCGCTCACGTTCCGCAATGCGAATTCGCGCCATCAGGTGCTCTTTTGCCTGCCCTTGGGCGTGCCTCGTGCGCCCTTCCGCCTGCGAGCAATTGCGATTCTCTATATCCATTACGCCACCGGCACCTCGCCAGTAGCCAGGATCTGCTCGAGTGCGTCCTCGTCCAGCACAGGCACACCCAGCTGCTCGGCTTTGGTGAGCTTGGAGCCCGCTTTGGGGCCGGCAACCAGGTAGCTCGTCTTCTTTGACACGCTGCCCGAGACCTTGGCACCAAGCACCTTGAGCGCCGCGCCTGCCTCGTCGCGCGTGCGGTTGACGAGCGTGCCGGTGAGCACGAAGGTCAGACCCGCGAGTGGCTGTGCGTCGGCGAGCTCGCCTGCCACGCCGGCATCGGCTGCGGCTTGCGCATGCGCGGCGCCCAGGTCGACCTCGAGCGAAAGGCCCGCTTGGCGCAGACGCTCCAGCACGGCAAGGTTCTCGGGCACGGCCAGGAACTGCTTGACGCTCGCCGCAATCTTGGGACCGATGCCCTCGCACTCGGCGATGTCCTCTTCGCTCGCCAAGATAAGCTTGTCGATCGACAGGAATCGCTCGGCGATGACCTCGCCCACGCTCTTGCCCACGTGGCGGATGCCCAGGGCAAACAGTACGCGACCGAGCGGCTGGCTCTTGGACTTGTTGAGCTCGACGATAATTTTCTCGGCCGTCTTGAGGCCTACCGGAATGGTGTCGCCCTTCTTGACGCCCTTTTTGCTGTTGGAGCTGGCATAGGTGCGCCCCGTGTCCAGGCCTGCGATGTCGTCGACCGTGAGCTGGTAGAAGTCCGCGACATCGTGGATCAGCCCGGCGGCGATCATCTTGTCGACGATCTCGTCGCCCAGGCCGTCGACGTCCATGCAGCCGCGGCTCACCCAGTGGAGCAGGCGCTCCTTGAGCTGCGCGGGGCAGTCGATGGAGACGCAGCGGTAGGCAACCTCACCGTCCTCGTGGACCACGGGGCTGCCGCACACGGGGCAGACCTCGGGCATGTGCCAGTCAACCGAATCGGCCGGGCGCTTGTCGAGCACCGGGCCCACAACCTCGGGAATCACGTCACCCGCCTTGTGCACGATGATGGTGTCGCCCTCGCGCACGTTTTTGCGACGGATCTCGTCGATGTTGTGCAGCGTGGCGCGCGCGATGGTGGAGCCGGCAACCGTCACCGGGTCGAACTCGGCGACCGGCGTGAGCACACCGGTGCGGCCCACCTGGATGCGAATCTCGCGCAGGATGGTCTGCTTTTCCTCGGGCGGGAACTTAAAGGCAATGGCCCAGCGCGGCGCGCGGGCGGTAAAGCCCAGGTCGAGCTGCTGTTGGAAGCTATCGACCTTTACGACCACGCCGTCGATGTCGTAGTCCAGGTCACCGCGGTGCTCAAGCGCCTGGGCACAGAACTCGTGGACCTCGGCGGGCGTGGCGCAACGGGCAACGTTAGGGTTGACGCTAAAGCCAGCGTTGCGCAGCCAGTCGAGGAACTCGCGCTGGCTGTGGACGTGCAGCGGATCGGTATCGGCGATGGCATAGATAAAGGTGGCAAGATCGCGGCGTGCCGTGATCTTGGGGTCCTTTTGGCGCAGGCTGCCGGCGGCAGCGTTGCGCGGGTTGGCGAAGGGGTCGCGACCCTCGGCATCGGCCTCGTCGTTCAGACGAACAAAGCTGCCCTTAGGCATGTAGACCTCGCCGCGCACCTCAATGGTACGCTCGCGGTCGGCGCCCATGTGGGCGAGCGCCGGCTCGGACAGGTGCATGGGCACATCCTTGATGGTGCGCACGTTGAGCGACACATCCTCGCCCGTGGTGCCATCGCCACGTGTGGCCGCACGTACGAAGGTGCCGTTTTGGTAGGTAAGGGCCACGCCCAGACCGTCGATCTTAAGCTCGCAGGTATAGGTGACGCTGCCGGCACCGAGCGCATCCTCGGTGCGCTGGAGCCATGCGTCGAGTTCGTCCAGATCCATGGCATCGTCCATGGAATACATGCGTGCCATGTGCGTGACCGGCGTAAACTGCTCGCTCACGTAGCCGCCCACGCGCTGGGTATAGCTGTCGGGCGTCACCAGATCGGGATAGGCCGCCTCGATTTCCTGCAGCTCAACGAGCATTTTGTCGAAGGCGGCGTCCGTGATCTCGGGTGCGTCGAGCATGTAGTAGCGATAGGCGTGGTAGTCGAGCTCGTGGCGCAGCTCGGCCGCGCGCGCTGCCGCCTGGGCACGGGCATCGGTCGGCGCGGTGGCTTCCGCAGTCGTAGACGTTTCGGTATCGATGTCCACGCCGTCACCAAACAGACTCGATTGCTCCATAGCGGCACTCCTTCGCTCGATTTCAAACGGATACAAGATTACCACCGGTCGCAACGGGGCCGAATAGCCCTTTCGAACCGCACCGAATCGGCAGCCGCCAGACCGGGGTGGGTCGCGCAATCAAACCATGCTCTTATCAGCTCTAAATGACCCGTTTTCCTCCGTCCCCAACGGATCAATAAGTAGAGAGGGGCTGTCCCGCGTTGATGGGACAGCCCCTCTGGCATCGGTATGTGCGATACGGCTCGTTAGTAACCCTGGCCGTAGCCCTGGCCCTGCTGGCCCAGCAGCTCCTCCAGATACTGGCGCAGCTGCTCGTCGGTAATACCGCCGTTGCCGGTGTCGGTCGAGCTGTCGTCCTGCTGCTGGTTCTGCAACTCCTCATCGGAGCCCAGCTCGACCGTGACCTTCTTCTCGTCCTTGCCGCGCATAAGCGTGATCTCGACCTTCTCGCCCACCTCGTGGCTGCGCAGTGCGATGATCAGGCCATCGGCGCTCGTGATCTCGTCGTCGCCCAGCTTGGTGATGACGTCGCCCTCCTGAATTCCGGCCTTAGCAGCAGGACCATCCTCAACGACGCTCGCCACATACGCGCCGCTATCGGTGCTCAGCTTGTTGGTGCGGGCGTTAAGCGCATTGACGCTCGAAAGTGTGGCGCCCAGATACGGATGAACCGGCGTCTTGCCGCCGATGATCTGGTCGGCAATGTTCTTGGCGTAGTTAACGGGAATAGCAAAGCCCACGCCCGAGCTGGAGCCCGAATAGCTCTCGATGAGCGAGTTGATGCCCACCAGCTCACCATTGTCGTTAACGAGCGCGCCACCCGAGTTGCCCGGGTTGATGGCGGCATCGGTCTGGATCATGTTGGCATAGATAGTGTTACCGTTGGTAGAGCTCATGGCCGTGGAGCGATACAGTGCCGACACAATGCCCGTGGAGACAGACTGCTCGTTGCCGAACGGCGAGCCGATGGCCATGACCCACTCGCCCACGTTGAGCTTGGAGGAATCACCGATCTCGATCGGCGTGAGCTTGGAGGCGTCGGCATCCTTGAGCTTGATGACGGCCAGGTCGCTCGAGGCGTCGTTGCCCACGAACTCGGCCTCGTAGGTGGTGCCGTCGTCCATGGTCACCACGTACTGGTCGTAGCCGTCGACCACGTGGTTGTTGGTGAGGATGTGGCCCTCGGTATCGAGCACCACGCCCGAGCCGACGCTGCCCGAGCTGTCCGACTCGTCGGCAGACTGCGAAAGCGAGCCATTCTGGCTACCGCTCGAAGTGGCGGTAATGGAAACCACGGAGGGCAATGCCTTGGCAGAAACGGCCTCGGCCAGCGTGGTATCCTCGGAGTCAATGGTGATCTTTTGCGTCGACGAACCCGAAGCACCCGCCGTCACGGCATTATTGCCGCCACCGATATCGAGCGTGCCGCTCATAATGAGCGCAATGACCAGCAGGGCTCCGCAGGCACAGCCGGCAAGCGCCGTAATAAAGATCGGCAGCTTTTTGGTCTTGGTCTTGACCACCGTGTGCTTGTTCACGACCTGCTGGCCACCCAGCGGCTTGCCGGTCTGCGTGTCGTAGGCCTGCACGTAGGGAATGTTGCTGTCGGCAGGCGTCGACTCCACCTGCACGCGCGGCTGCTGCTGGGTCTCGCCGGCGTTGCCCGCATCCTGGGGACGCTGGGAATCGTACTCGCTCATAGCTGCGATCCTTTCGTCAAATAACCAAAGGCCCGCCAAACATGTGGCGGGCCATCATTGTTCACGTTGAGTTGTACCCCAATATGCGGGCGAACGTGTATGAGAACGCAATCTTTTAGGAAGGCTTAAGTTCTGCTGCAGACCCGAAAGGACCCGGCCTACGGCAAAACCACCACAAAGGTGCCTGTCCCCTTTGTGGTGGAAATCTAGTCCTTAAACAGATAGCCCACGCCGCGGACGGTGGTGATGTGTGCCGCGATCTGCGGGCCTACCTTGGAGCGGATGCGTCGAATGTGCACATCGACGGTGCGCGTGCCACCGCAGTACTCAAAGCCCCACACGCGGTGCAGCAGCACCTCGCGGCTGTAGGCGCGGTTGGGGTGCGTCGCCAAAAAGCTCAGCAGCGAGTACTCCATCAGCGTCAGGTCGATGGGCTCATCATCGAGCGTCACCTGGTAGGTAGCCAGGTTAATCTCGAGGTTATCGATGTTGAGCACATCGTCGGCGGTGACGGTCTCCTCCTCGCCCATCAGGCGCTGCGCACGAGCCTTGAGCTCGTTGGGTGTCGCCGTGGGGCATACAAAGTCGGCATGCGCGTGATTGGGCAGGCGCAAGGTACCGAGCGCCTCGTCGTCGACGATCACCAACATGGGGACGCCGCCACGATCGTCAAGCCACTTGGCAATCTGATCGATACGGTCGCTGCGGATGCCGTCGGAATCGAGGATCAGCAGGTCAAAGTCGTGCGCCGCAGTCGGCGAATCGGGGGTTGCCAGGCTCACCTCGACACCCAGGGTGGTCGTCAAACTGCGGGCAAACTCGTGGAAGCGCGTCGTGCGCGCCATGAACAGGGCACTCTTTTCGGACATATCGGCCTCCAAAGAAATGAGCTCAATCGTACTGGAACAAGCCAGCGCGATTAGGAGTTCGCCAGATAATGCTTAATCTCCCACTCGGTGATCGTGGACTCAAACTTATGCCACTCGTCGCGCTTCTTTTTAAGGAAGAAACTGTGGATGTGCTCGCCGAGGGCATCCTTCATAAACTGCGAGTCCTCAAACACGTCGAGCGCCTCTTTGAGCGAGCGCGGCAGCGGCGTGTAGCCGGCCTCGAGCATCTGACGGTCGGTGAGCTTGAGCGTCTCGGCCGTGGCCTCGGGCGGGAGCTCCAGCTTGCGCTCGATGCCATCGAGACCAGCCGCCAGCGTGACGGCGTTGACCAGGTACGGATTGGCCATGGGGTCGGGGCTACGAAGCTCGATGCGCGTGGACAGCTGCTTGCCGGGCTTGTAGACCGGAATGCGGACCATACTCGCGCGGTTACGCAGGCCCCACGTGGCGTACTGCGGCACGGAGTCGCCGCCCGTGGTGATGCGCTTGTACGAGTTGACCGTTGGGTTGGTGATGGCGCTGATCTCGCGGGCATGCGCCAGAATGCCGGCCATATAGTGCTTGGCGACGTCGGAGAGATGGTACTTCTCGTCGTCCTCGCCCCAAAAGACGTTGTTGCCGTCGTGGTTGAACAGCGACTGATGCAAAAACATGGCGCTGCCGTCCTCGCCCGCCAACGGCTTGGGCATAAAGGAGGCGTGGCAACCGCTCTCGTAGGCCTGCTGCTTAATGATGAGTTTGGCCGTGGTGATGGCGTCGGACATGCTCAGGGCCTCGGCGTGGCGCAGGCTCATGCCGTGCTGCGAGCGACCGGCGGCGTGGAAGGTGTACTCCACGGGCACGGACATCTTCTCGAGCGTGAGGACCGTGTTGCGGCGCAGGTCGCGGGCGGCATCGCTCACCGAAAGATCGAAGTAGCCCACGTTGTCGAGCGGCTCGGGGGTGTGCTCGTCGGGGAAGTAGTAATACTCCAGCTCGGCGCCCACGTTGAGCAGATAGCCGGCCTTCTCGGCCTTGCGGAACATGCGGCGCAGGGCATCGCGCGGGTCGCCGACAAAGGGCTTGCAATCGGGAGTGCACACGTCGCAAAACACGCGGGCGACGCCGTTGTGACTCGGGCGCCACGGCAGGATCTGGAAGGTCGAAGCATCGGGAAACGCCAGCATGTCGGCTTCCTCGGGCGTGGCAAAACCCTCGATGGCGGAGCCGTCAAAGCCAATACCCTCCTCAAAAGCGACCTCGAGGTCCTCGGGGCTAATGGCAAAGTTCTTGAGGCGGCCGAGAATGTCGACAAACCACAGACGCACAAAGCGGATGTCACGCTGCTCTACGGAGCGGAGTACGTAATCGATGTTCTGCTGGTTCATGTCGCTCCCCTTTCTTTCGGGCGGGTTTCGACTGGTCTATATCGCAGATACTATCGCAGAAAAATGTTTCCGCAGGGTTAAAGCGTATCAAGCGCTCAAAAAACGTGCGCGAACAGGCAGTTGCGAACGAGTGGCTAGCGTTCAGATTCGGAGACAATTTGTCTACAAGCTCGTTCCAGCGTAGGGAACTCCATCGTCACCGCATCCCATACAACCGAGCGGTCGACATTGCCGTAATCATGCGCAAGATAATTTCTCATGCCGATAATTCCACGCCACTCAATTTCGGGATGAAGACGCTGCGAGCGCTCCGACAGCTTGCCCGCTTCTTCCGTCACCCTAAGCGCACACATCAAAAGGGAGTCCGCCAACGCCCTCGTCCGCACATCATTCGCATGCAGAAACTGGTCCTCGGTGATATCAAAAGCCTTGATGCGCTCGTTCGTTTCGAAGATAGCCTCCAAGACCTCTTGCGCGCGAAGGCTGTCTGACTTACGCGCGATCATAAACAATCACTCCTTCGCGCTCGATTGCCGCGGCAAGATCGCTATCAAGATGATCACTCGAGACGAGGTCAACCTGCCTTCCAGTTTCTTTGCGCACCGCCTCACCAAACGCCGACAACGCGAAAAGACCAAAGCCATGCTCGCGATCGACCTCGAGACGCAAATCGATATCGCTATCGACACGCGCCTCACCACGGGCATACGAGCCAAAAAGGACCACGGTTTTGATGGCGGGAATCGGGCTGGCCGCCTCGCGGACGGCGGACTCAATCTGAGCAATATCCAAAATGTCTGCAACGACGTTTTCGCTCGCTTGGTTTTTACCAAGTGAAGGAACAAACGGCAGCGAACGCTCGCGCAGCATCTGCCTCATAAACATATTGACCGCAACAGACGAAGTCATGCCGAGTTCTTCGCATAGCTCGGCAAATGAATCTTTAATTGACGAGTCCACTCGCACACTCAGTACAGACGCAGCCATGGATACCTCCTGTATGACATTGTCTATATATTATCACACAGGCTAGCGTGAGGTTGAGGCGCGGTGTTCGATATGGCCGGGGATCTCGATGCGCTTAGGCGCCAGTCTTGCTGCCTCGCCTACCGTGGTGGTAACAACGTCGATGCGCTCGGAGAGGCGCTCGACCACGCGTTCGGCAATCGCCAGGGTGTCCTGCGCGGCCGTGGTCACGCCGCCAAAGAGCACATGGTTCCAGGGGTAGTCGTCAAACGTCGCGATCTTGAGCCCCGCCGGCAGCGAGGGACCAAGCTGCGCCAGCGCCTCGGTCAGACGCAGGAAGACCAGACCGTTGACGGCAATGAGGCCGAGCTTTTTGCCTGCATAGCCGCGGATGGTCTCGTCCAAGCGGCCGACGCCCGAGGCGCCACCATCGGCCAGGGTGACGACCTCGCCCGCAAGGCCGCGTCGCGAAAGCTCGTCGGCAAAGGCCTCGGCACGCT
>URCS01000056.1 GCA_900546455.1 uncultured Collinsella sp.
CGGGTGGTTTCTGATGCGGCGCGCTGCGCGCCCCGCACAGGCTAAAGCCTCTAACGAAATACGGCCCCGCAGCTCAATAAGCTGCGGGGCCGTACCATACACCGACGAATCAACGACGGAGTGAATCCACTATTTGGCCAGCTCCTGAACGATCCAGTCAATTGCACCTTCGGGATCGTTGGTAAGGTCGATATACTCCTTGCCCCTTGTGGTGAGCAGTTTAATTCCAAGGCGATCGGTATCGGCCTTCATAGCGTCATAGTACATGCGTGCCTGGGGTGCCAGAACAATCACGTTGTACTGATCCATCGTCTCATAGTGGCTTCCGTACGCACCGGACTGAGAAACCAGATCGATACCCTTAGCAGCGGCACCTTCGCGAAGAGCATTTGCCAAGAGAGTCGAAGTGCCGGCACCCTGGCAAAGCACAAGCACGCGGATCTGCTCCGCCTTGTCCTTTACCGCCTCGAGAGCTTTTGCGACATTTTCCTGTGCGGCAATAGCATCTGCATCCGAGGTTCCTGCAGTCTCCTTTGCAGACTCTTCCAAACAAAGCTGATGGTCATACGCCTTGCAGAACGGATAGTAAATCACAAAGTCAACGACCAACAGCACTGCCATCAATACGAGAGAACGCAGATCGAGACCCGTGGTGAGGAACGCACCAATTGGGCCGGGAAGCGCCCACGGCATGGTATACATGGGGGCGTTCATTCCAATGACGTCAATGAAAAATTTACCGATAATGGCGTTGACCATAGGAGCCACTAGGAAGGGCACGAACATATAGGGATTGAGAACAATCGGCATACCGAAGATAACGGGCTCGTTAACTCCAAAAATCACCGGGACAATCGATGCCTTGCCCATGGCTTTAAGCTGCTTGGAGCGCATAAACATGATCAGGATAATAGGAACGATGAACGTGCAGCCAGAACCGCCCAGACCGCCGATGAAACTTGTAAAGTCCTGCGTGAGAGCAATTGACGGGTGTCCACCTGCTTGGAAAACCTCAAGATTGGTAACGGTATTGCCGTAGAGCGCAGCATTGATCGGACTCATGACAACCGAAGCACCGTGGATACCCATAAATTGGAAAAGTGCGACGGCGCCTTCGATAAGCGCCATGCCAGGATAGGTGTCGACCGCGGAGAACAGCGGCGAGATGAGAGCGGATACCAAATTGGCGAACGGCACAGCAAGCAGCTTGCGGCTCGCGAGATCGATAAAAGCGCATGCAAGGATCGAAAACCCAAATGCAAAGATATCGCGAAAACTCTGCGCAATAGAGCCAGGGACCTCTTTGGGGAGCTTGATCGTCACATTATGGCTAATGCACACCTTATAGATATTAACGGTCAAGAATGCGGCTACGAACGCAGCGAGAAAACCCTTGGTTCCCATATAGCCGGTTTCAAAAACAGATGTATCTGCTCCGCCAATCGAGACAACATCGTTCGTCACCGATAGCAAGAGCATGCCGCACATGGCACAAACCATGCACGAGGTGGGGTTGAGAGATTTGCCCGAAGGCATGCGACGGTTCATCGACATGGCAAGTGAGCTCGCCGTGGTGCCGGCCACCATAATGCCAAGAAGCCCCATGGTATATGCATAGATTTTATTGAAGAAATCCAGCACCTCAGACGGAAGCGTGATGCCTACATAGGCAGGGAGCGTCGAAAGAAGAAGGAACAGGCTCGAGAACAGCACAATTGGCATATTCGAGAGAAAGCCATCCTTGATCGCCACCAGATAAATGTTCCTCGAGATTTTGTCGAAGAGGGGCTGGTGTTTTTCAAGGAATTTGACGATAGCGTCCATAACACATCCTTTCATGATTCCCGGGCACGTAACGATTTATCCGGACTCAACCGTCGTCGTCCCCGTTTGTATCCACTTATGTAAGTGAATACGTTCTTGTGCGAAATGTAATATCATTTGCGCGATTTGTCATAACCAATTCTTTTTCCGCTTTGTCGATATGTCAAGAATTCAAATACTTATTCGGTGAACGGTAGTTGATTAATATAATGTTTTCCCAGCTAAAGGCTATTTTTTCCGAGCAGTACAATAAG
Source organism: uncultured Collinsella sp. (assembly GCA_900546455.1). Lineage (GTDB taxonomy): Bacteria > Actinomycetota > Coriobacteriia > Coriobacteriales > Coriobacteriaceae > Collinsella. The sequence goes on from URCS01000056.1 coordinate 2,079, forward strand.
TTTGCAACCGTTCACCGATTGGATATAACATATTGAATATATTGTTGTAACAATATTAGAGACAATGTCACAAGCCTGTCGTTCTAGTCAAAGGAAGTAACAATGCCCAAACGATTACTGAACATGTCCGCATCCGATTTTGCCGCCACGTCACCCATGGATCTAAAACAGGCAATTCTGGCTTCCGAGGGACGTACCATCATGGCGGAAAACGTACCCTCTTCCCAATTTCTCGGCGGCGTTACTAATGCAGAAATCGAACGTGCCGCAGGTGCCGACCTGCTTCTGTTTAACGCGCTCGATGTGTTCGATCCAGTTATTGCCGGTATTCCAGATGATCTCAATGAAAACCCGGTCACTTGGGTGAAGCGAGCATGCGGAAGGCCCATTGGCGTCAATCTGGAGCCAGTTGATAACGAGGCAGAGATGTCTGAATCCCGAACGGAAATCCCCATGGGTCGTCGCGTCTCTCCCAAGACCTTAGAAAAGGCTAACGAACTCGGATTTGATTTTATCTGCCTGACGGGCAACCCTGGAACCGGCGTCTCCAACGATGCAATCGCCCATTCGATTAAACTCTCCAAAGAGCATTTCAATGGCCTGGTCATAGCCGGAAAAATGCATGGAGCGGGCGTTGCGGAACCTGTCATGACGCTCGAAATTGCGCGCAAGTTTGTTGACCTCGGCGTCGATATCCTTCTCGTGCCAGCCCCCTACACCGTCCCTTGCTTCCAAGAAGCAGACCTGCGCGCCATCGTAGACTTTGTACGATCCCACAACGTAGGCAAGTCAATTGAAGAGAAGGTTCTCGTCATGGCGGCGAACGGGACGAGTCAAGACTCCTGCGACAGCGAGACCATTAAGAAAATAGGCCTTGCAGCAAAAGCAGCCGGCGCTGACCTCCAACATATCGGGGACTCCATGAACGGTATTTGCCTGCCCCAGAATATCTTCACGCTCGGACAAGCCCTTCGTGGATACAGGCATCAGATCGTCATGCTGAGCCGCTCTGTGATACGTTAAGGTTACCTTGCCCACGTTACATCCCGACTGAGGCAACCATCAGGTATAACCAACATGCAAACTGAGGCTCTAATGCTCGATACACACGAAAAACGGCCACTCTATTTACAGCTCACCGACGCGCTGCTCAAGCAGATCGTCGATGAATATCAAGCAGACGATAAACTTCCAACAGAAATGGAACTCTGCGACGAATACGCCGTAAGCAGAACAACCGTCCGACTTGCCATGAGTGAGCTGGAGCGTCGTGGAAGTATCTATCGAATCCAAGGTAAGGGATCGTTTGTTGCACCGAAACGCGTTAGCGAACTCAATTCACTTTTAGACTTTGACTTTGCAAGCCATTGCGATGGCGTTGATCCGGATGCCATCACCAAACATTTCGGCGGCCTCACATCAGGTCGTCCAATTTCCGTAATGATGCTCCAACAATTTGGATGTCAAAGTCGCGATGAAATTCAGCGTCTTGAATTGACCTACGAACTTGAAGGCAGCTTCATAGGCGCTGATACGTTCTTCATTTCAAAGTCGCGCGTTCCGAATAACCAGTTAGATTTTCAGGCATTTAGCAGAATCATGGACGACTTGTCCAAGTCTATCCAATCTGTTAGGGAAAGCTATAGAGCACGTCAGCTTAGCGATTCCGAAGCCAGTAATTATGGTGTTGCAAAACTTCCGGTCATCGAACTGACTCATTATGCTTACGACTCCGGAGGCAAACTAATCTCAATTGTCTGCCGCACCGTCTTAACTGGGCGGGTCCCTTATCAAAACTTTATTTTCAAGTCCTAATGTTCTTTTTCTTTTGTCTCGATCTGTAACACGTAGCCGAGTTTTTAAGTCCTAACCGTTACAGATCGAGACAAACAAGGTAGACCCCGCCGAATTGTCTCAATCTGTAACACTAAGACCGGTTTTGGACGTCTAGATGTTACAGGTTGAGACGATTTGATTGTGGGGTCCTCATTTGCGCGTCATATCGCGTAGCGCTGACGCACCGGTTTCCACAATGACAGGAGGTAAAAGTCCTCCCGCATCGCCTGTTGGCAATCCCGTAGCGCTAGCTAGCAAATGACCTGCGTATGCTCCTCGATGGCGGCACGATTCTCGGCGGCGATACCCGGTTCGCACACCACGGCATCCAGGCTGTCCAAGCGACAGAAGGTGTAGAAGTCGCGCTTGCCGATCTTGCTGGAATCGGCGATCAGATAGCGTGAGTCGGCCTTGCTAAAGGCGAGCTGCTGGATACGGCCCTCGTCCATGTTGGACGTAGATACGTCGCCATCCAGAATGCCGTTGGCGCCGATAAACGCCGCGTCGATGCCCAACGCACGCAGGGTATCCTCGGCCGTTGGCCCCACAAAAGCGGCGGTGCGGCGACGGTACATACCGCCCACGAGGCACAGGTCGCAGTCTTCGCGCGACTCGAGCAGGTTAAACACCGAAAGCGAGTTGGTCACAATGCGCAGGCGACACGCCGGCAGCATCGAGGCCATCTGTTCCACCGTAGTGCCCGTACCCAAAAAGATGGTCGAGCCCTCCTCGATAAGCTCCACAGCACGGCGCGCAATCTGCAGCTTTTCCTCGGCATGCTTAGTGCGCTTTTCGCTGTGCGAATACTCATGGCGCAACATAGCATGGGGACGCCCCTGTGCGCTACGGGCGCCACCGTGCACGCGCTCGATCTCACCCAGGCTCGCAAGTTCTTCGAGGTCGCGGCGAATCGTCATATCCGAAACGCCCAGCGCATCCGAAATCTCCTTGACCGAGACCGTGCCCTGCTCTTCGAGCAGCTGACGAACCTTATCCTGTCGCTCTGCTTTAATCACGATGAATCCTCGCCGTTCTTTGCGCGCATATCATTCAAACAGTAACGAACAAATTGTATCAGACTCGTGCGCGTCAAAAATGAACACCCGCACAGCTCCAATCATCACTTTTTTGAGAAAAATACCCCCTGCTTTAGTGGGGTGTAGTGATAATCTCGCGTGTTCGCGCTACAGTTTGTCGGAATACCTCGATGTTAGGAACCAAATGATCACTTCCGAGCTTTTCGGCACCGCGCCTTGCGGTACCCCCGTTCATCGTTACACCCTCAACGGGCCCGAGATCTGCGTTCGCATTATGGACTATGGCGCTACCGTGTTGGGCATCGACGTGCCCGACATTCCCGGCAACGTGCGCGATGTGGTGCTGGGCTTCGATAAGCTCGAGGATTACTTTGACAACCCCGCCTGCTTTGGCGCGACCATCGGCCCCGTGGCCAACCGCACTGCAGGTGCCACGATCACTATCGCTGGCACGGACTGGCATATGCCGGCCAACGAAGGCGCCAACAACCTGCACAGCGACCTTGAGCACGGCCTGCATAAACGCGTGTGGGACGTTGAACTCGACGAGACTCACAACGCCGTTCGCATGACCACCTCGCTTGAGGATGGCGAGCTGGGCCTGCCCGGCAACCGCACTTTTACGGCCGTGTTTACCGTGACGCGCACCGGCGTCTTTCGTGTCGAGTATGGCTGCGAGAGCGACCGCGCCACCTACGTGTCCATGACCAACCACACGTACTTCAACCTTGCCGGTCATAACGCCGGCATGGACTGCGAGCACTTCTTTGTCGCTAACGCTGCCCACTACCTGCCCATTAACGAGCAGAATATCCCCACCGGCGAGATTGCTCCGGTCGAGGGCACGCCGTTTGACTTTCGCGAGCTGCGCCCTGTCGCTCCCGGCATGGAGGCCGACGACCCGCAGATTAAGCAGGCCCGTGGCTACGATCACTGTCTGTGTATCGATGGCTATCAGTACGGCCGTAATCTGCGCCGCGCGATGCACGTCGAGGAGATGTGGACCGGCCGCGAGCTGGACTACTACACCACCGCACCGGGCGTGCAGCTCTACACCGGCAACTGGCTGGGCGACGAGCACGCCAAGGACGATGCCAACTATGGCTGGGGCGCCGGCTTTGCCCTCGAGGCCGAGATGTACCCCGACACGCCGCACCAGCCGCTGTTCCCGCAGGGCATTGTGGGCCCGGGTCACCCCTACAGCAATGTGATCGAATACCACTTTATGAGGCACTAGGCCCACAACGCGACATCTCGCACAGCAACGCCCGCCGGCACCACCGCCAACGGGCGCTGCTTCATGCCTAAATCCTTCTTTTCGATGCCACCGAATTGGTGACATAACAAAACTATGCCGAATTACTACGATGAACCCACTATGTCCGACCACGCGCTGGTTTATAAAAAATTAGCAACTCGTCTACCTGCGGTTTTATTCTCTGCAAATTTGGCATGCTCGGCGATAAGCAATTCATCGTAGTAAACCGGCATAGTTTTGGCGGACAGCGCCACACAGATCCCCTACGAAGGCAAAATGATCCGTTTTCCTCCGTCCCCAAGGGATCAGTTGAACAGATTGCCGATGGGGTCGGGGGCGGAACTGGGGAGATAGCGGATTTCTAGTTCTATGCCGAGCTTTTGCAGCTCTCTGAGAACAGCGACGTCTGTGTCGTCTACGGCAACTGCGGGCGTTGCGGGACGCTTGCCCTCCCCTGCCTGCATATGACCAATGCTGATCTTGGTGATCGGCACACCGCCCTTAACCAGCGCGAGCGCATCGGAGGGTGAGGCCACCATGATCAGAATCAATTGGCGAGGCGTTGCGGTATGAATGACGTCGATGGTCCTTTGCACCGAGAAAAACCGCGTCCAAACGCCTTCTGGCGCCGCCACCCTCATGGGTGCCCATTGGCGCGAATCTGCCGCGATCTCATCGTTGACGATTAGGACAAGGTTGGAACCCACGGCTTTGTTCCACAGCTCAACGTCTTGTCCGTAAATGAAACGGTCGTCGATGCGTGCGAGAAGAATCTTGGGTTGAGTCATCGCTGCCCCATTCTGTTTGAGACCCGTAAGAGCAAGACATCGCGTCTCCAATATTAGTGCATTTAAAGTGAGAAAAGCCGTCAGAACACTTGCGCGGATTTGCGATGTCCCGTATCATAGACAGCCGTTGACGCCTCAGTTGCGCCATCACATGGCCGCCAGCGTAGCTCAGTTGGTAGAGCACCGCTCTCGTAAAGCGGGGGTCACCGGTTCGAGCCCGGTCGCTGGCTCCATTGCACAAGATAGCCGCCTTCGGGCGGCTTTTTTGTTGCTGATTTCGGGCGCGCTTCCGCCAATCCAAGCACAACGCCGCCGGAAACTCTCCTACTCAACAAAAGCCCCGCCAACCGCAATCCCCAAAGGAACCGCGATCAGCGGGGCCCAAGCGCGTTCCTCCAAGGGATAACGCTCGCAAAACGAACAGCTCAGCCGAGCGGCTCGTTACTCCTCCCAGTAAGCGTCTGCAAGCAGCTTAAAGCAGATCTTCTTGACCGGCTGCGCGCCATCGCCCGGGAACTCGAGCGTGGGCATGTGAGGCTCGCCGGCAACAAACAGCGCAAACTTGTCGTCAGCAAGATCGCCGGCGATCGAGGCGTCGGAATCGACCAGATCGTAGTCGTCCTTCTCGTCAAACTCCTGAACCAGCGTCAGGCTGCCCGTGGCAACCTTAAAGGCCTCGCGACCCTCGACGTCGATCTGCAGGTCGTGATAGCGCTGATGCGTCTCATAGTGAGCCTCGGCTTCGGGACGCGTCGTGGGAGCCATGACGTTCGCAAAGACCTTGTCGCCCAGAATCGGATGGCTGCCGACCTCGAGCTTCGCCGGATCGTTCTCCTCGAGCCAATCGATCAGCACGTCGAGGCCCTTGAGCATTCCACGGTACTCCTCGATATCGCCCAATGCACCGTAAATCATCTAAATCCCCTCTCGGATCGTTTCTTTGGCGGCTACTCGGCAAACGCATTACCGACGCTGTTGCCACCCACATGCGTCTCGACCAGGGTAAGGTCGGGATTGAACACGACAGTGTCGGCGTCGCGCCCCGGCATAATGCTACTGCACCTGTCGGCGACATGAGCTAGCAACCGATGCCGGGGCCGCAGCACAAGCTCCTACAGCTCGGTCACGACAACGCCGTTGTAAACCTCGTCCCAACGATCCATAACCAAGTGGCCAGTCATGGGATCCATGGCATTGAGCTTGCCGCAGGTGTTGGCGGTACGCAGCACCGTCTCGTCGTCGGCGCCGGCAGCAATCGCATGTGCGAAGCCGGCAATGGTCGAATCGCCAGAGCCCGTAGCGTTAACGGCGGGGATATCGGGGGTCTTGGCGCGGAACGCACGGCCATTGTGGAAGCCAACTGAGCCGGCAGCACCCATGGATACGACGACCCAGGGGATATCGGAGAAGCGGGCGTCAGAGGCGAGCGCGGAACGGAGCTCGTCCACATCGTCGGTGGTAAAGCTCGTGCCCAGAAGGCCGTTAATTTCGGTCAGGTTAGGCTTAACCAGCTCAGGCTTGACCTCGGACTTGAGCGCAGCCTCAAGCGAGGCACCCGAGGTATCGAGCAGCACCTTGGCGCCGGCGTTCTCGGCAATGCCCGTGATCTTAGCATAGTAGTCCGCCTCGACGCCGCGGGGCAGCGAACCCGAGATGGTAACGACATCGGCCTTGCTCGCAAGCTCGGCGAACTTGGCGGTAAAGGCATCGAGTTCCTCGGGGGCAATCGTCGGGCCGCTCTCGAGCAACTCGGTCTGGTTGCCAGCATGAAGGATATTGAGGCAGATGCGGGTCTCGCCCTTGATGGGCACAAAATCATTCTTAATGCCGTTGGCATCCATGAGCTCGGCCATATAGGCGCCCATATGACCACCAAGCAGGCCGGTTGCCACGACATCGTCGCCCAGCTGGCCCAGGACGCGGGCCACGTTGAGGCCCTTACCGCCGGCGGTCTTTTCGGGCGTCACGCGGTTGACGTCGTCGATAATGAGCTCATCGAGCTGATAGCGCGTATCGACGGACGGGTTCATCGTAACGGTGAGGATCATTTCTAGCTCCTTATCTCGCAGGCTCCTTATGCCTTGCAAAACGAATTGGCTACATGCGACTACAGAATCTCAATCGTGAACGAGCGAACGACGGTCTCCTTGGGCTTGGCGACAAGGCAGCCGCGCTTATGCTCAAGTACGTCGTCCTCATCGGAGCAGGTCGAGAGGCCGCCCCAGGGTTCAACTGCCACAAAATCGCCCTCGGGCTTACTCCACACAATGAGATACGGGAAGCCCTCGAAGCTCAGGCGAACGCCCTTGTCCTCCCCCTTCTTAGAAAGCGTGACCTGGCGGCTCTCGAGCACGTCAAAGATGGTCTCCGCAAAATCGAAGAGCTCGTGCGACAGGGGCAGCGTCTTTCCCACCATGGGGTTCTTGGAGCGGTTTGCCACGTCAATCAATCCAGTCGAGGGAACGGCGGTGCAGAGCTCCGCAGCCTCGTCTTTCTCAAAGCGCAACTCGTAGTCCGTATAGGCCTCGCCCTCATCGAGCGGACACCTAAAGCCGGGATGACCGCCGATAAAGAACGGCATGTCCTCGGTTCCCTCGTTGGTCACCTCATAGGAGACGCGCACGGCATCCCCCTCAAGCGTATAACGAGCGACAAGCTTAAACGGGTACGGATAATCGCTCAGCAGCGCGGCGTTATCCTCCGAAGCCAGGCACATCGCCAGCTCGTTCTCGCCTTGGCTCAACAGCTTCCACTCCTGTTTGCGCGCAAACCCGTGGCGAGCGAGCTTTACATGATGCCCGGCAAATGTCATGGCGCTGTTGTCGCGCAAGCCTCCGCAAATCGGGAAGCAAATCGGTGCCTGGCCGGACCACACGGCGGGATCGCCCTGCCACAGATACTCGCGACCTCCGGCCTCGATCGAGGTAAACGAACCACCGGCCGTGGACACCTTAATAGAAATCGAATCGTTGGAGAGAGCGTATTCCATTGCCCATCCTTTCGAACAACTGCTTTTTGCTCGCAAGTACCCGTCTCGGCCCTAACCAAAGGACAAACCCGCACGTTCATCGATGCGTCCGGTATCCCAGCCATGTAACGGGGTACCATACAGACATTGATGCAATTACAGCTGAAAGGCCTTCTTATGCGAACCATCATCCTCTACGCCTCGCGCCATCACGGCAATACGAAAAAGCTCGTGGACGCCATCGTCGAGGCACACCCCGAGATCGATACCCTCGATGTGAAGACGCTCGGTAAAAACGAGTATCCCAACCTGCACGAATATCATCTGATCGGTGTCGCCACGGGCATCTATTACTCCGAGATCGACAAGGACATGGCACGCGTGCTCACGAACGTGCTGCAGCCGCAGGACAAGGTGTTTGGCCTTATGACCTACGGTGGCAAAAACAAGTGGTACGGCAAGGATATCGATGGCATCTGCCGCATGAGGCAGGCCATCTTTATGGGTGTCTACGGCTGCCCCGGCTTTGATACGTGGGGGCCGTTCAAACTCACCGGCGGTGTCCAAAAGGGACACCCGACCGCTGAGGAAATTAAGGGCGCCGTCGACTTCTTCGACAAGATCGAAGACGAGTATGGCGACATCATCGTCGAAGAGTACGCCAAGCGCGAGAAGCGTCTAGCATACGAAAAGGAGCATCCCGCGGGGGGTCTTGTGGCCGGCGTCAAGCGCACGGCAAAGAAGATCGCTAACAAGCTGTAACTGTTAAGGTGCTTTTGAGCGTTTAACCCATACGGCGGGTCCGAGCAGATTCGGGCCCGCCGTCTTTTTCTATCGTTACTCGGTAAAGGCGTTGCCGACGCTCTGACCGCCAACATACGTCTCGACGAGGGTGAGCTCATGGTCGAACACGACAAAGTCGGCGTCGCGACCCGGCATGATGCTGCCGCACTTATCCTCGATGTGCGCGGAGCGTGCCGGCACCTCAGTTGCCATGCGAATGGCGATATCGGCGCTGGCGATGCCCCAGTCGACGATGTTCTTGACGCCCTGGGCAAGCGTGAGCACCGAGCCGGCAATGCTCTTGCCGTCGGCGAGCCAGCACAGGTTGTCCTTCATGATGACGTCCATGCCGCCACTGGTGTAGCTGCCCTCGGGCATGCCGCCGCAACCCAGGCAGTCGGTGATGAGTACCGTGTGCTGCCAGCCCTTTGCCTGCAGCAGCGCCTTGATGGCGGCAGGGTTTACGTGCTTGCCGTCACAGATGATCTCGGCGTAGGTCTCGGGCGTAGACATGGCAGCACCCACGACACCGGGCTCACGGTGATGCAGACCGCGCTGGCCGTTATAGGTATGCGTAAAGCAGCTGGCACCGGCATTGATAGCGGCGATGCACTCATCGTAGGTGGCGTCGGAGTGACCGATGCTGGTCACCACGCCCTTGGCGTTCAGAGCAGCCGCATAAGCAGCGGCACCGTCGCGCTCGGCGGCCATGGCGCTCTTAACGATGCGACCGCCCGCAGCCTCCTGCCACTGGTCGAAAACCTCCTCGGAGGGGTCAATCAGGTAAGCGGGGTTCTGCGCGCCCACGTGCTTCATGGTAAAGAAGGGGCCCTCCAGGTAGATGCCCTGAATGCGGGCACCGCAGAAGTCGGGGCCGCGGCCCTCGTCCGCCTTGGCGATAGCAGCGCAGGCGTCCTTGATCTGTTCGACGCCATCGGTGAACGTCGTGGGCAGCCAGCTGGTGGTACCGCGACGGGCGAGCTCGGTTGAGCTGATATCGATGCCCTCGGGATCGTTATCGGTAGTTGAGTGGTTGTAGAAGCCATGGATGTGAGTATCGACCATACCCGGTGCGATCCACGATCCCGTGTAGTCCTTAATCTCGCAAGAGGGCTCGTCGGCCTGCCAGGCGCCAAAAACGCCATCCTCGACCATAAGATAGCCGCCCAGTTGCGGGCCTGCCGGCAAGAAGAACTTGTCAGCCTTAATTGCGTACGTGCTCATATGCACTCCTCGCTTCTAAAGCAGTTGACTGTGGTAATGCTTATACCCAGCTCACGTAAAATCAAAACCACCCCTAAAAGGGGTGGTTTGCTCTTAGGGTATAACCCTTGGAT
>URCS01000057.1 GCA_900546455.1 uncultured Collinsella sp.
GCTGCGGCTGCCGGCTCCGATACTCAGCATGACGATGCCGCTGCCAAGGCCGCGCTCAAGGCTGCCGAGATGGAGGCAAAGCTCGCCGCCATGGATCCCGAGAAAGCGGCCAAGGTCCGCGCGGCGCTTGCCGCCAAGGCCGCCCGCGACAAGCAGAAAAAGGAGGCGTAAGGTCCATGGCACATCGCTCCGTTATTCCGTTTGGCCCGCAGCACCCGGTGCTGCCCGAGCCGCTTCATCTGGACCTGGTGATCGAGGATGACCGCGTCATCGAGGCAATTCCTCAGATCGGCTTTGTGCACCGCGGGCTCGAGAAGCTCACCGAAAAGCGCGACATGCATCAGTTTGGCTACATCGCCGAGCGCATCTGCGGCATCTGCGCCGTGGGCCACAACTGCGGCTATGCCAGCGCCTGCGAGCGCATGCTCGGCATCGAGGTGCCTGGTCGCGTGCGGTATATCCGCACCATTCTGCACGAGCTTTCGCGCATTCACTCGCATCTGCTGTGGCTGGGTCTGCTCGCCGACGCCTTTGGCTTCGAGGCGCTGTTCTATCGGTCATGGACCCTGCGCGAGCAGATACTCAAGATTTTTGAGAGCACTTGCGGCGGGCGCGTGATTCTGTCGATTAACGAGATCGGCGGCCTTAAGCACGATATCGAGGACTCCGAGCTGGCGGGCATTGTCCAGACGCTCGATGCCATGCGTCCTGACTACGAGGCCCTGGTGCATACGTTTTTGGACGACAACAGCTGCGGCGAGCGCCTGCATGGCGTGGGCATGATTAGCAAGAAAGACGCGCTGGAGCTTTCGATGGTCGGCCCGTTCGGTCGTGCCTCGGGCGTGGACTATGACGTGCGCATGTTTGGCGACGGCGCCTATGCGGACCTGGCCACGTTTGAGCCCATCGTTGCCACCGATGGCGACTGCTATGCCCGCTGCCAGGTTCGTTGTGCCGAGGTCACGCAGGCCATGGACATCATCAAGGAGCTTGTGGGCAAGATTCCGCACGACGGGATAGGCGGGCGCACCAAGCTTACACCGGCCGACGGCGCACGCGGCGAGGTTGTGATTGAGCAGCCGCGCGGCGAGGCGTATTACTATGTGCGCGGTAACGGCACCAAGAACCTGGACCGCTTCCGCGTGCGCACGCCGACGTCGCAGAACCTGGCGGGTCTGACACATGCGCTGCAGGGCGTGCTCCTTGCCAACGTGCCCATGATTATCCTGACCATCGACCCCTGCATTAGCTGCACGGAAAGGTAGGCGCGGCATGAGTTTACTGACATTTGCCAAGACGGCCTTAGGTTCTATGGTCAAGCAGCCGGTCACGGTGCGCTATCCGCAGGAGAAGCTGACGGCACCCGAGCGCTTGCGCGGGCATATCGTCAACGACATGGACGTGTGCATCTGCTGCGGCATGTGCGCGCGTCGTTGCCCGGCGGGCGCGCTCGCGGTCGATCGCAAGGGCGGAACGTGGTCGATCGACCCGTATGCCTGCGTGGTGTGCGGTGAGTGCATCGAAAGCTGCCCCAAGCACTGCCTGACTATGGACACCGCCCGCACTCCAGTCGCGGCGGACAAGACTCCCACGGTAGAAACCAAGCTGGAGTAGCTCTGGAATGGGGCCGGTGGGGCAAAATTGCCCCACCGGCCCCGCGCGTGAACGTGCGGTTGGGCCGCCGCGAACAAAACTATGCCGGTTTACGGGGCTGAATTGCGAACTCCCGACCATACCGAAAATCGCAAAAACAAACCCGCAGGTAGATGGCCTGCTGTTTTTCAAAAATAAGGGGCATGGATGAGGGTTCCGACTTTGGCCCCGTAATCCGGCATAGTTTTGAAATGGCACCGTATCAGTAACAGCCCCTGATCCCTCGGGGACGGAGGAAAACGGATCATTTTGGCCTTGCGGGGGCGTCTGCGCGACCCGTTTGCCACGAAATGGGCCCATCTACTACGTTTGGGCGGCTACCCTCAACCATAGTGAAAAACGCGAAAAGAAAACCGCAGGTAGAACGCCTGCGGTTTTTCGTAAAACGTGGTTGTGGTTGGGGGTATTGGGTCAAACGTAGTAGATGGGCCGGTTTCGTGGCGAGCGCTGCCAACTGATCCCCCGGGGACGGAGGAAAGCGGATCATTTTGGCCTGTCGGCTCCGAGTCGCACCCGTTTTCCTGCAAAAACGCTGTGTCTCAACTTTGGTGAGACATTTGTCTCACGCCCAAAACCGAATCTGAAACGTGTGTCACCTGCCCTAACTGTGTCTCATTTCGTAACTTTAGGCTGATGCAAGGTCTGAACCTGCGAGAAGGGAGACGCGATGGGTAAGTACACGAGGGGCCTCTTGGCGGTGATACTGGCCGTAGTGCTGGTGCTGCCGGCCGCAGCATTCGCCATGCTGCCCGAGGCCAACGCCAGGTCCAGTACCGGAATGGACGGGCCGACAGTGATCAGGCCAACGGTCGTCGACCCCGACACCAGCGGACGCTGGGAAAAATGGGCAGCCGGCCACAGCGGCAATAAGGTGACGACTCAAAACGTCGGTCGAATCTGGACCGACAAAACGGTTGAGGCAACCGGAGAAAACGAAGAGTCGGATTTCTTGACTACGCTTTCGGCTATGTCTTCGACATCCAATTCAACCGTGACGGTTACCACGCCGCTTGACATCGTGCTAGTGCTGGATGCATCCGGCTCGATGAATGATCCTATGGGTAGTGGAGATTCCACCCAGCGTATCGATGCACTGAAGAACGCTGCGAACAGCTTTATCGACACCATCGCCAAACAAAACGAAGGTATCGAGGGTGTCGATAGACAGCATAAGGTTGCCATCGTTAAGTTTGCTGGTGATATGACTGAAAAGGTCGGCAATGACCAGTACCGCCAAGGGCGATATTGGTACAACTACTCGCAGGTAGTGGAGGGCCTGACCGATTGTTCTGGCGGCAAGGCAACCGATCTCAAGAATAAAATTGATGAAATCAAGCCCGCCGGTGCCACGCAGGCCGACTATGGTCTGGAACTGGCTAGGGATATTCCTTCCGGTCGTGCAGGCGCCAAGAAGATCGTTGTGTTCTTTACCGACGGCAAGCCAACGAGCTACAGCGAATTTGATTCTAAGGTCGCCAACGATGCCGTGACGGCTGCCAAGGATATGAAGGACAGCAAGGCTACCGTCTATACCATCGGTATCTTTAATGGGGCGGATCCCGCTGCCGATCCCTCGAAGGAGGGAACGAGCGACGTAAATAAGTTCATGCACGCCGTGTCGAGTAACTATCCCAGCGCCATGTCGTATACGAGCGATAAGCTTGGTGCGCGCGTGGAAAACTCCGATTATTACAAGTCGGCGACCGATGCCGATGAGCTCAAGAAGGTCTTCGACGACATCTCACAGGCCATTACGTCGGAGCCGCCTTATCCGACCGAAATCCACAAGGGCTACGACGAGACCAAGTCCGGCTACATCACGTTTACCGATGAGCTGGGCGACTTTATGCAGGTCGACAGCTTCACCGAGGTCGTTATCAACGGCACGCCGTTTACCAAGACGAGCAAGACGTTCAACAAAGAAACCAATACCGATACGTATGAGTTCACCGGTAAGGCAAAAGACCTGCTCATTACCGTGCAGCGTGCCGGCGATGACAATCCCCGGAAGGGCGATATCGTAACGGTCAACATTCCAGCGTCGTTGATTCCGCTGAGCCACTTTAAGACCGTAAACGGTAAGCTTTCGGTCGACAACGTTAAGCCCATCCAGGTGAAGTATGCCTCGAGCGTGAAGAAGGTCGCGCTCGACAACCTGTTTACGCCCGAGAAGGTAACGGGGCTCAAGGATTACATCGAGAAAAACACGCCCACCGCGGAGAACGACTCCAAGACCGTAAGCTTCTTCGCGAACAAGTGGAGCGGCGGCGCGCTGGGCGATACGGTTGCGACCTTTGAGCCGGCCGACACCAACCGCTACTACTACTTCCAGAAGCAGACGCCCATTTACACGGATGAGGAATGCACGAAGCCGGCAAAGGGCTCGCTGACTGCTGATGGTAAGTATTACTACAAGGATGAGTTTGAGGAGCAGGGCGAGAACGGCGAGGCCAAGCCCGCCACCGACGTCATCGAGTTCATCGGCGGCGACGCCGCGAAGTTCGACGGCGCGATTGTTTCCGATGAGAACGGTAACTTGGTGTTTACTGTGGGAACCGCACGCCTGGCCTTTATCGATGAGCTCCACACCATCAAGGAGAACAACGAGACTCGCACCGCGACCGACGTGCTCAACCCCAAGTGGAACAACACGTCTGCCAAGGCGACCGCGACGCATGTCAACTCCTACCTGGGCAACAACGGCAAGATTAGCTATAAGTACGACATGACGCCGGCAACGGTGGATACCAAGGATACCGAGGCCGGCTTTGGCCTGACCAAGGTGCTCGTGGGCCGCGAGTGGACGAAGGAGGACACGTTTGAGTTTGGGCTGACGTCCGAGGACGGCGCCCCGATGCCCGAGTCCGCGACGGCGCCCGTGGCTGTGTCTGTGACCAAGGACGATTTGGACAACGGCAAGGCGGCCATCGGCTTCGGCACGATCAAATACAACGAGCCTGGCACGTATGTCTACAAGGTCAGCGAAAAGAACGCCGGGACCACGGTTGACGGCATTGCCTACAGCAAGAACGTCGCGAAAATCACCGTGACGGTCACGCCCAACAAGAAGGGCGTGCTCAGCGCTGACGTGAAGGTGGCCTGGAGCGAAGCCGATGAGACCGAGTTCAAGAACGTCTACACTGCGGAGCCTGTTGAGTCTAGCGTTACCGACAAGATTGACGTGACCAAGTCTCTGACCGGGCGCGACCTTACGGCCGGCGAGTTCAGCTTCGAGCTGGCCGAGATCGTGGATAAGGAATTCAAGCCTGTCGAGACCGTTACAAACAACGCCAACGGTAAGGTGACGTTCAGCCCCATCAGGTACACCGAGATCGGCCAGCACACCTACAGGCTGCGCGAGGTCCCGGGCGACGCCGGCAATGGCATCACTTACGACAGCAAGACCTACACCATCGTGACGACCATCACCGATAACGGCAAGGGCCAGCTGGTGGCAACGCATGAGCTAAAGGGCGCCAAGGAAGCCAAGGAAGCCAAGAGCATCGAGTTCAAGAACGCCTACACCACGAATACTGCCGAGACACCGCTTGTGGGTAAGAAGAATCTGCAGGTTCCCAAAGGCCTGACCCCGGCCGACATCACCGGCAAGTTCACCTTTACCGTGATCGGCGAAGAGGGCGCGCCTATGCCTGCGAGCAGGAGCGTGCACAACGACGCCGACGGCAAGGTCGACTTTGGCAAGATCACCTTTACGCTCGACGACCTTAACAAGGCTGTGGGCGAGAAGCCCGAGAAGCGCGAGCACACCTTTACCTACACCGTGACCGAGTCCGGCGAGGTCGCTGGCGTGACCAACGACGCCAAGCCGTCGCGCGAGGTTTCCTTCACCGTGACTGATAACGGCAAGGGTAAGCTGAGTGTATCCCGTAACCCGGACGGCGATGTGGCATTTACGTTCACCAATGCCTATAACGTGACGTCTATCAAGACGAGTGTCACCGACCAGATCACCGCGACCAAGGTCCTGACCGGGCGCGAGCTCGGCCTCAAGGCCGGCGAGTTTAGCTTTGAGCTCGTCGAGGGCGACGTGGTCGTTGCCAAGGGCACCAACACTGCCGACGGCAAGATTGCAATGGACAAGATCACCTACGACAAGCCCGGCAAGCACACCTACACGCTGCGCGAGGCCAACGGCGGAACCATCAGCAAGGGCATCACCTACAGCGACGCCAAGTTCACCATCGAGACCACCATTACCGACAACGGCGACGGCACGCTCAAGGCCGAGCATGTCTTGAAGGGCGACAAGCCCGCCGAGTTCACCAACGCCTACAGCGTAACCCCGCTCGATGCAGACCTCGACTTTGGCCTGAGCAAGGCCATCGACGGTCGCGAGTGGACGGATGGGGACGAGTTCAGCTTTACCATCACCGCTCCCGACGGCACCCCGCTGCCCAATCCTGCAACCGTAACCGTGAGCAAGCGCGACGCGAAGGACGGCATCGCCGCCATCAAGTTCGGCAAGATTCACTACACGGCTGCCGGAACCTACAAGTACGAGATCCGCGAGAACGCGGGCAGCACGGTCGGCATGACGTATGACGCCCATGTCGCGACCGCCGAAGTGACCGTGACCGAGGACGGCAACGGTACCCTGACCGCCAACGTCACCAAGAAGGAAAACGGACGCTTTACCAACAAGTATCGCACTGAGCTTAACTACACCGCGGCCGGCGGCCTTAAGCTCAGCAAGACCCTCTCCGGACGTCCCATGACCGAGGGCCAGTTCACCTTTACCGTGACGCCCGCCGACGAGGCTTCGGCCAACGCGCTTGGCCTACTGCCCGTCGCCAACGAATTCAAGTCCCCTGCGACGGCAGAAGGAACGGTCGGTCTGATCGACATTCTGGCTGGCCATGAGGTCAAGTTTACGCAGGCTGACGCCGGTAAGACCTTTACATACACCGTGGCCGAGAAGAACGACGGCCAGCCCGGCTACACCTACGACGACGCTGTCCGCACCGTGACGATCGCCATCGCCGACGACACCGCCGGTACGCTCACCGCCACGACGACTGTTTCTGGCGGTTCCGAGGGTACGCCGCTGGTGACCGAGTACAAGACTGGTGCCGCTGCGGTCGAGAGCGCTGTGGTCCCGTTCGTCAACCGCTATAGCGCTACGACTGGTGGTACCGCTGCTCTGGTCGTTGCCACCAAGACCCTGACCGGTCGCCCGATGGCCGACGGCGAGTTCTACTTTGGCATCGCCTACGCAGGTGAGAAGGAAGCCATTGGGGGTACATGCACTACCAACGTTAATGGGCATGTAAGTTTCGGTTCCCTGCATTACACCACCGAGATGCTCGCCGACTTGGTAAACGCCAAGCGCGCTATCCGCACCGATAAGGATGCCAAGCTTGCATGGACCATCGGTTACACCGCCTTTGAGTTCACGCCGCAGCTCGCAGCCAAGGGCATCACGGCCGCAACGCCGAGCTTTAGCTTTAAGGTCATTGTCGTCGATAACGGCGACGGAACCCTGACGGCAACGCCCGTCTACGACGGCATTGAGCCCCTGTTCGAGAACGTCTACGGCACCGATGCCGTTGATGCCGCACTCGCCGGCACCAAGAAGCTCCAAGCTGCCGAGGGCCTGACCCCGGCCGACATTGCGAGCAAGTTCACCTTCACCGTGACCGCCGACGAGGCGAGCGCCCCGATGCCCGAGCACGCGACCGCAACCAACGACGCGGCCGGCAACGTGGACTTTGGCAAGATCCACTTTACGCTCGAGGACCTCAACCGCGCCCTGGGCGTGACGGACGACGCAACCGACGAGACTGAAACCGATGAAGCTGACGCTGATGAGGCGAATGCCGACGAGGCAGAGACCGACGAGGCCGACGTTGACGTTAACGCTGATGAATCCGAGGACGAGAACGAGCCTGCCGCCGCTACTCCGCGCTCGCACACCTTTACCTACACGGTGACCGAGTCCGGTAGCGCCCCTGGCGTGACCAACGACGCCAACGCTATGCGCAAGGTTTCCTACACCGTGACTGACGACGGTGCCGGACATCTGAGCGTCAAGCGCGAAGGCGACGATGGTGCGGCCTTCACGTTCGCCAACACCTACAGCGTGACGCCTACCGATTCTTCCGTGACCGACCAGGTCAAGACGGTCAAGCGTCTGACCGGACGCGACCTTGCAGCTGGCGAGTTCACGTTTGAGCTGCTCGAGGACGGCGTGGTTGTCGCGAGCGGCACCAACGACGCCAACGGCAACGTGACGCTGAGCCCGATCCGCTACGAGGCGCCCGGCACGCACACGTACATGCTGCGCGAGGCTTGCCCCAACGCGCTCGGCCTGTACAAGGGTGTCACCTATGACGGCACGACCTACACCGTCGTGACCACCGTCTCCGACAACGGCAACGGCACGCTGACCGCGACGCACAAGCTCGAGGGAACTACCGAGTCCGCTGGCTTTACCAACAAGTATCATGCCATGCCCACGCAGGTCTCCATCGGCGCCATCAAGGTACTCGAGGGACGCGAGCTCAAGAAGGACGAGTTTAGCTTTAAGCTCGTTGGCGAGGACATCGAGTCCACCGTCACCAACGATGCCGACGGCAAGATCAACTTCGACAAGTTCGAGTACAACGAGCCCGGAACGTACGTCTACACCATCAGCGAGGTCAAGGGCGACGAGGCCGGTATGACTTACGACAAGTCCGTCTATACCGCGACCGTCAACGTGGTCGATGGCGGCGAGGGTAACCTCAAGGCGAGCGTCGCCTATACCAAGGGCGACAAGAGCGTCGAGGGCATCGTGTTTAACAACACGTACAAGAAGCCCGAAACGCCCGTGCCGACGCCCGACCCCGGCACGCCCAAGACCGTGACGAACATCGTCAAGACGGTTAAGGGCTATCTGCCCACCACGGGTGACCAGCAGGCAGCCGCGCTGCTCATGGCATTTGTCATCGCCATGGCCGGCGTTGGAGCCCTGGTCTGGGGTATCCGTAAGCGCTAGGCAAACTGACAGCGCCCGGGGCCAAGGGCCCCGGGCCGCTGGCGGGGAGCCAAAACATAGCCCCCACCCCACCCCCAGCCGCCACGGAGACGTCTCCCTTCTCCGTGGCGGCACTTTTGTGCGCCGGGGGCGCCACGAAATGGGCCCATCTACTACGTTTAGGCGGCAGCCCTTGACCACAACAAGTAATGCGAAATGAAAACCGCAAGTAGAACGCCTGCGATTTTTCATGAAAAGCGGTTATGGTCGGGGGTACTGGACTAAACGTAGTAGATGGGCCGATTTCGTGGCGGGCGGTTCCGGCTGATCCCTTGGGGACGGAGGAAAACGGATCATTTTGGTCCCGCGAGGCTGGCGGAGACACTCGTGCGGGGCCGCCCGAACAAAACTATGCCGGTTTACTACGATAAATTCGACATTCCCGACCATGACTGCATTTTTCTAAATATTGCAAGCGTTCTACCTGCGGTTTTGCAAGCGCGCAATTTACCGTGGTCGAAGGCGGGCGATTCATCGTAGTAAACCGGCATAGTTTTGAAATGGCATTAAATCGGTAGCAGCCATTTTGCTATGCCGGGGCGGTCGGACGTTGGGTAATTACCCTCGCAGATAGGCGATGGCGATCTGCGTTCGGTTGCGTAGGCCCATCTTTGCAAGGATCGAGCTGATGTGGTTGCGCACGGTGCCTTCGCCCATGTAGGCGGTGGCGGCGATCTCCTTGTTGTCGAGGCCGCGGGCGATGAGCTCGGCGACTTCGAACTCGCGGTCGGTCAGGCTGGCAAAGGCCGCGGGCCGGTGGGGCGTGCCCACCTCGACGTCCGTTCCGTCAAAATCGATGTCCTCGATCGCCTTGCCCCCGAGCACGCGTTTGCCGTCCATGACCTGCGCCAACGCCGGTGGAATGGCGGCGACATCGGTCTTGATCAGGTAGCCGCGGGCGCCCAGCTTGAGCGCCGACACTATGTACTCGTCATCCGAGAATGTCGTCAGAAACACCACGCGCGCCGCGGGGTCGTGCTCGAGGATTTCGCGCGCTGCCGAAAGCCCGTCGCGCCCCGGCATTTGAATATCGAGCAGCGCGATATCGGGTGCGTGTTCGGCATAGAGAGCCACTGCGTCGTCGCCATTGGCGCCGGTGCCCACCACCTCGATCTGCGGCTGGGCGCCCAGGATAATCTTGAGCGAATCGACCACCAAGCGGTCGTCGTCGACAACGATGAGCCTCATCGGTCCTCATCTCCTTGCTGTTTGGGAATGGTGGCAAACACGCGCCAGCCGCCGGTGCCGTCACGCGGACCGGCGGTGAAGGTGCCGCCAAGCGCCTCGATACGCTCGCGCATGGAGGCGAGCCCCATGCCCTCCGCGGCGCTGCGGCCGCTTGCTTGGGCCCCGCCCGTGCCATCGTCGGTAACGATGAGCTGGTAAAACGACGGATGTTCCATGCATCGTACGGTGACAGCATGAGCGCAAGCGTGGCGCATGGTGTTGGAGAGTGCCTCGCGCAGGACCGCCGCAAAGCAGTTCGCGACGTTTGCGGGCGCATGTTCGGTCATAACTTCAAGCTCAATCTGCGGACCGCCGTCCGAGCGTGCGCCTTCAACGATGCGCTCGAGCTGCACGGAGAGGTCGATGGCGTTGTCGTTGAGCGCGTGGACGCTGGTGCGCACAAGCTGGAGCGCCTCGTCAACCGTGCGTTTAACGTCGGCGAAATCGGCGGCGACGCCAGGCTCGTCGGCGTGGACCACGCGTAGGGCTTCGGCCTGCAGTGAGGCGCGCGTGAGCTGGTGCCCGACGTTATCGTGGATCTCGCGCGCGATGCGGGCGCGTTCGGCGAGCGTCGCGAGCTCGACTTCGTAGTCCTGGCGATCGGCAAGATCGCGGTTGCGCGCTTCGAGCGCGAGGGCTCGTTCCTGCAGCTCGTCGCGGGTGCGGCGCATGCGCTGCTGCTCGCGCTCCAACTGGGCGGTACGTAGCGATAGCAGGGTGGCGGCAACCGAAAGGATGGCGGTCAGCAGGAGCGTTCGGGCGGCGAGCGCGTCGGTGCGAAGGTCCGCGATAAGCGCGCAGACAAACACTGCGCCAATCGCCAGCGCGGGCCAGATGCGTTCGCGGCGCACGCGCCGCGCGATGTCATAGAAGGCGAGGGGCGCAAACGGCACAAGCGGCGGTACGAAGACGGCCGCGATGATGTAAGCGCAGCTCGCGGCCTCGCTCGCGCGCCGGGTGCGTTTCCCCTGTGTGACCTCGGCCAGCGAGGTGGCAATAATGCCAAGGCAAAACGCCACAACCAGACGAGCGTCCACGGCAAGGCCCATGGCGGCCGCAATACAGCACGCCAGCACGATCGATTTGTCGAAAAGCCTGTTCATACGGGTATTGTACGCGATGCCGCGCATGGGGGAGGCGCCACCCGGAGCAACCGTGACATTCCTCCCACGCGGCAAAGCGGGGGCACCGGCGGGCCGCGCGACCAAGCCCTACACTCGTGACAAAGCTCACTGGCGCGCGCCGCCGGCTCCTGCGATGATGCAATCGTACCGGGCCGCAATCAACAGAAGGGCCGCCTCATGACAGATATTGTCCACGTCGAAAACCTCGTCAAGCGCTACGACGACCTTATCGCGCTCGACCACTTTAACCTGAGCATCGCCCCCGGCGAGATCTTTGGCCTGCTGGGCCCCAACGGCTCGGGCAAGACCACGTCCATCAACTGCATCCTGCAGCTGCTCGCCTACGACAAGGGCACCATCGAGCTGTTCGGCGAGCCCATGACGCCCGCCCGCTACGACCTCAAGCGCCGCATCGGTGTGGTGCCGCAGCAGGTGGCAGTGTTCGACGAACTCACCGTGCGCGAGAATATCGACTATTTCTGCAGTCTCTACGTCAACGACCGCAAGCGCCGCCGCGCGCTGGTGGACGAGGCCATCGACCTTGTGGGCTTGGGCGACTTTACCAAGTTTCGCCCCGGCAAGCTCTCGGGCGGCCTGGCGCGTCGCCTCAACATTGCCTGCGGCATCGCGCACAAGCCCGAGCTCATCTTCTTTGACGAGCCCACGGTGGCAGTCGACCCACAGAGCCGAAACGCCATCCTGGAGGGCATCTGCCGCTTGCGCGACGAGGGCGCCACAGTGGTGTATACCAGCCATTACATGGAGGAAGTCGAGCAGATCTGCAGCCGCATCATGATCATGGACGGCGGGCGCGTGCTGGCGCAGGGCACCAACGACGAGCTCAAGCGCATGATTCAGATGGGCGAGCGCGTGACTGCCGAGGTCGGCGCCGTCGAGGCCGCCACGGTCGAGCGCCTGCGTGCCCACGAGCACGTAGATCGGAAGAGCACAC
>URCS01000058.1 GCA_900546455.1 uncultured Collinsella sp.
ACCGCAGGAAGCTTGGATACGCCTAGGCGCGGTCCAAGAAATCGTCCGCACCCCCAAGTGGGAGAAAATCTACGCTCGATTTATGCCGTGGGCGCGGTTCGTGCGCCCACGAACCTACAGCTGCTCGAGCATAGCGGTGCAACCGGCGAGCACATCGCGGTAGGTGGCATCGAAATTGCCGGTGTACCAGGGGTCGGCCACGTCGCCGGGACACTCGGTCCAATCGAGCAAGCGCGTAATCTTTCCGTCGGGGCCTGCGTCGCCAAAGATGCGACGCAGGCCCCGCGCGTTCTCAGCATCCATATAGACAATGTGATCCCAGTCGCCATACTCCGCGCGACGCACCTGGCGGGCACGGTGCGCAACGACGGGAATCCCGACTTCGCGCAGCTTGGCGACCGTGCCATGATGCGGCGGGTTGCCGATCTCCTCAGTTGAGGTCGCAGCGGAGTCAATGACAAACTCGCCCTCGCGCCCAGCGCGGCGCACGAGCTCGGTAAACACCGACTCAGCCATCGTCGAGCGACAGATATTTCCATAGCAGATAAAAAGAATGCGTTGCATGAGCGGCTTCCTTTCTAGGCGGTCGCGCAGGGCTTACAGACTGCTCTTGAGGCAGTTTGCTCCAATAAAGCCCGCTGCGTACAAGGGGAGGTGGCGCAGCTCGCGCCCGTCATCGGTTTCGCTGCGGGAAAAATTGTTCTCGGACAAAATGTAGGCATATGGCGATCGGGCTTTGTCCATAAACGACCCGAGGGTTCTCGCGCGCACGTTACGTGCGGACTTTACTTCGACGGGCACAATTTCCATACGGTCGGTCTGAAGTAAAAAATCGAGCTCGCCGGTCGTCTTCCAAGACGACGGCGGCACCCAGTAATACGTCTGCAAGCTATTGCCCGAAAATGCTTGCATGACCGAGTTTTCCGCCAGGGCGCCTCGGAAGTCGGAAGATAGCGCTATGGCGGAATCCTCTTTGAGGTCGAGCCAGAGCCGCGGGTTGATGCCGAGTTTGTAGAACATGAGGCCGGTATCGAGAAGATAGACCTTAAAGAAACTTCCATCTTCGTCGTCGAAGGGAACGAGGGGAGGCTCGATGCCTTCGGTCAGGTTGTTGACCGATATGATGCCGGCGCCTTCGAGCCAGTCGAGCGGCTCGATAAGCTTGGCGCGACGGCCTCCGCGTTCGACCTCGGAGTACTTGAATTTTTTTGTGGACGATCTCAGCAGCTGGGACGGAATGGAGCGCCAGACCTTGCGCGCCGCCACGCCGCTGATCCCGTTTTCGGGGTCGGTCATATCGGCGGTATAGGTCTCGTCGATTTCGCGCTGCTCGACGCGCGCATCCTCGATGGATAACGTCTTGCGATATGCGTTGACGGCGGCGGGCATGCCGCCCACGATCTGGTATCGATGAAACAGGCTGAGCGCGGCTTGGTGCGCGGCGTAGGTCTCGAGCGTGCCGGCGTGGGTACGAATGGCATTGGCCATCTGCTCCTCGTCGAGCGCCCAGAGAAACTCCTCGAACGACATAGGATGCATGGTCTCTTGACGAACGCCGCTGGGAAAAGGCAACTTGCGCTTGCGCGTGGCGACGCCGAGCTGACTGCCGGTCGCGCATATGCGCCAGCCCGAACCCGAAAAAAAGCGAAGCGAGTTGAGCGCCCGTTCGCAGAGCTGCACCTCGTCAAACAGGATGAAGGCGGTTTCTTTGCGAATGGGGGTGCGTTTATAGTCTGAGATTCGCGCCACGATGGCGTCAACGTCGTCGGTGGGACAGTCGAACAGCGGAGCGATCAGCTCAAGATCGGTCTGAAAGTCGAGTTTGACAAACGCATCGCCGGCGATTCGTCTGCCGATTTCCTCGGCAACGTACGTTTTGCCTACGCGTCGCGCACCACGGATGAGGATGGGGCGCGACGCGTCCTTTGTCGCCCATGATTCGATAACGGATTCGATTGATCTGCGCATGGGGCCGCCTTTCCAATTTCGTGTACTTCAGATACATAGTTTAGTATGATTTCATGTACTTGGAATACACGAAATAGTGGAAAAGTGTGTATCTGAAGTACACGAAATTGCACTGCTGGAGCTTGCAGGCGGATAAACACTACTCGTATGGGACGGTTTTCACCGGTTGCTCGCCACCTTGGGCTATGTTCGCCCCTATGCCTGCATCCGGGGCTGTGCTGATTGACGACGGCGCTCCCAGCGAGCCAACTTAATCGTCACCAGCGTGAGCGCCCAGGCCACAAGCGAGAACACGGCACCGACCGCGCCTACATATGCAATGCCAACTCCGCTTACCACGGCGCCGCCCACTGCGGTGCCAAACGAGATGCCGACGTTAAACGCCATGGGCTCAACCGAACTTGCGAGTACCATCGACTTGGGATGGCGGCTGCGTGCCACGTCCATAAAGTGCGTGATGCACGACACCGAGAACAGGTACATGAGCATCGCCAGGCTAAAGACAAAGACCAGCGCGAGCGGCATGGCGGCGCCCACGGCAAACAGCCCGAGCAGTGCCGCCGCCTGCAGCACAAACGTAACCAGCAGCGCCTTCATGCCAAAACGCGCATCGATCCATCCGCCCAGGATGTTCGAGATCAGGCAGAACACGCCATAGGCCATAAGTGTGGTGCTCGCCTGAACGGTATCCATGCCCAGCACCTGCTCCAGATAAGGCGTCACGTAGCCGTAGAATACGTAGACCGAGCCCACGCCAAACAAGAAGATGAGCATGCCGGTGATGATACTCGGCTCGCGTAGTAGCCCCGCCTGCTCGCGGAAGGTGGCGGGCTCATCGGTCTGCCCGGCGCGAGGCATAAACGCCACGAGCGCGCTACAGATCAAAACGGCAAAGGTCAGCGTGCCGTACATGGCCACGTGCCAATCGAGTGTGTCGGCCACAAACTTGCCAATCGAGGTCACAAAGACCATCGCCACGGAAAACGCGCCGTACACGACCGAGATGGCAAGTGAGGTTTGCTGCGGGGATAGCAGCTCAGGGATGTACGTCACGCCCACGGCGAGCAGCGCACCCGAGACAGAGCCCAGGGCAATGCGTGAGATAAACAGCACCTGGAAGTTGGGAGCCAACGCCATGACCAGGTTGCCGAGCACAAAGACGACGCTATAGCACACGAGCAGCTGGTAGCGGCGGAATCGCCCCGTGCTGAGCGCGAGCACCGGCGTCGCGATAGCGTAGACGAGCGCAAACACGCTGATGAGCTGGCCCGCAGTGGCAAGTGATATGCCGAGTTCCGTTGCCAAGTCGCTTTCGATGCCGATGACCACGAACTCGGAGCAGCCGAGCGAGAATCCCAACAGCACGAGCAGCGCCAGGCAGAGCTTGGTGCGCGCGGGGGAGAGCGCGGCGGCGGTTGGCTTACTTTTAGGCGTGGTTGCGGCGGTCAAGGTTGTCACTCCAATGTCGCATGAATAAGCGGGATTCACTTCCTGCAACTCTAACAGAATGTGACAAAGGGGCAGTCCCTTTGTCACATTGCGCTGCCGGCCAGTCGCCCAAACCATCACAACATTCGATGAAAATCTCGAATTCGAGGAAAAGCGTCGAATGTTGTGACGGTTTTCGTGTCCGGCGCGGGTGAGCTTCGGTGTCGTCTGGGGGTATAAGACTAGCGAGTGTTTATTTGCGAGGCCTAAGGGGCGCCCCGTATGGATATCGATAACTTTGAATGGTGGTATAGCGAGGGTGAGGCTCCGGACGAGGGGTGGGACGAGCCCGCGCCGCGTGACGTGTCGAGCGACGAGGACGAGACCGGCAACGCCGCCGCCGACTCGGACGCCGCCCTCGACCCCGTCGAGCCCCTGACCTTCGAACAAGCTTGGGCCCAGGCCGAGGCAGACGAGGCCAAGGCCGACGCTACGGCCACGCTCGGCGAGCCAGCCGACATGTCGATCTCGCCGGCAAAGACCCCGCAGCCGCGCCACACTATCGATCCCGACAGCACGGCATCCTTCAGCATTCTCGACGTGCCCTCGCAGGGCGCTCAGGCGCCCGCACCCACACGTCGCCCCAATCTGTCTCGCGAGGAAGATGCAGGACGCCGCTCGCCGCTCGGCCCCATCCTTATCGCCTTTATGGCCGGTGTTACCGCCTGCTCGGTAATTGGAAACGTCTGGAGCCATGTCGAACAACAGCGAAAAGACGCCGCCAAGGTCGAGATGTCTGTCGAGCAATCGCTCGGCCGCACGCGCTCGGTACATGTGTCGGTCGAGGTCAAGGACGGCGCGACGTGGGACACCGCGCGCGGCGACAGCCAAATGCTCATCCACATCGTGGGGCGCACGCTCAAAGGGCAGACGATTGACGAGTATCAATACGTCAATTCCGCTGGTGACGGCATCGAACTTAAGCCCGGAGACTACGAGCTCACCGTCGATGAACCGCCCGTCGCCACCGACGGCACGCGCTTCCGCGCCTCAAAGCGCATGGTTCCCGTGAGCTTTAACTCGCAGGCGCCCGATACGGTCGACACCACACCGCAGGGCGGGTTCGACCTTTACGTAGATACCCAGTAGGCGCTCGCCGCTCATTCCGCTATGGCTACTCAATAATCGCCTGCCGTCCCGTCCCGCCGCCAAGAGTGGGACAATAGCCCTCGACACTATTGTTTACTTTTGGAGGAAGTAGCATGTCTACCGTCACTACCATCAAGCGCGGCGGCCTCACCGCGGCCATCGATTCCATGGGCGCCCAGCTCACGAGCCTTGCCCTCAACGGCAACGAGTATCTGTGGCAGGGCGACCCCGCCTTTTGGGGCAAGCACGCGCCCATCCTGTTCCCCATTGTGGGCTCGCTGCGCAACAACACGGCAACGTCTGCGGCCGGCGCCTGCGAGATGCCGCGCCACGGACTCGCGCGCATCGTCGAGCACAAGCTGGTCGAGGTTTCGGAGGACGGCTCCTCGGTAACGTACGAGATCACCGACACGCCCGAGTCGCTCAAGGCCTTCCCGTTCCACTTTAAGCTCAACATGACCTATGCCCTGACTGGTGACGCCACACTTACCCAGACCTTTGCCGTCACCAATACCGGCGACGTGGACCTGCCGTTCTCGGTGGGCGGCCACCCCGCGTTTAACGTACCGGCTCCCGGTGCCGAGGACGAGACGTTCGAGGATTACGAGCTGGCATTTACCGAGGCTTGGACCAACGAGGCCCCCATCATCACGCCCGACGGTCTTATGACGTTCGAGGGTAGCTACAAGGCCCCCGACAACTCGGACGTGCTGCCCATCACGCACCGCAGCTTCGATAACGATGCCATCATGTTCACCGATGCCCCGGGCTCCACGCTCACGCTGCGCGGCCGCAAGTCTGGCCACGGCGTCAAGATCGACTTTGAGGGCTTTAAGTACATCGGCGTGTGGTCTGCCGCCAACGACGCCCCGTTTGTGGCGCTCGAGCCCTGGACCGGTCACACCACCATGGACACCGAGGACGATGTCTTTGAGCACAAGGTCAACACCATCACCCTGGCCCCGGGCGAGACGGACAAGCGCAGTTTTAGCGTTACCTTGCTCTAGAGGTTCCGCCGCTCGGTCGATGCTGCGCGTCGTCCAGAGCGACAAGTTGTCATTCAAAAGGCAAGGCATAGACCTTCTGGTCATGCCTTGCCTTTTTCATGCCACTTGTCGCTCTGGACGTCGCTCACCGGCATTGCCAAAACATCGGCGTCCCCAATGATTACCGTGTGTCTATTAATTTTTCGAGCTTGTGCTGCGCTGCTAGTTGCTGGCGTATATCCTGTTAAGTCGTCAGCATACGATTCAACAGGGAAGGCAGATTATGCATTCTCCCCATCAACGCGACGCGCATCCACAGCCGGTGTGCAGCCGTCGTATCTTCTTAGGCAGTGCGTTTGCTGCGAGCGCTTCCGTCGTCGCCGGCGCACTTGCCGGTTGCCAGCGCCCCTCCACGCTGGAAGTGGCCCAGCCCACGACGGGCGGCGGTCGCGACGACCTGTCCGATTCCGTGATCGGCAAGGACAAGATCCGCATCGGCATGGAGGCGGCCTACGCCCCGTACAACTGGCAGGTCTCCGAAGCCAGCAAGTACACTATCCCCATCGACAACGTGCAGGGCGCCTATGCCGATGGTTACGACGTGCAGATCGCCAAGATCGTCTGCAAGGCCCTCGGTGGCGAGCCCGTCGCCGTCAAGCAGGGCTTCTCGGGTCTTATCGATTCGCTCAACAACGGCCAGATCGACCTCATCATTGCCGGCATGAGCGCCACGCCCGAGCGCGAGGAGTCCGTCGGCTTTTCCGATCCGTACTTCATTGGCTACTTTGGCCTGTTCGTAAAAGAGGGTTCCCCCTACCAAAACGCGACCAAGCTCAGCGACTTTAGCGGCGCTACGGTGCTCGGGCAAAAGGACACCATGCTCGATACCGTCATCGACGAGATCCCGGGCGTTGTCCACAAAAACCCGGTCGACTCGGTCCCCACGGTGTTTTCGAATCTGCTGCAGGGCACCTGCGACGCCGTGACTTACAACACCGAGAATGAGAAGGGCTATATGGCCCAAAATCCCGGTATCGTCCCCATCCAGTTTGCCGAGGGCGAGGGCTTTAAGCAGGAGGTCACGGCAAATGTCGGTTGCCGCAAGGGCTCGGACAAGCTGCTTAAGCTCATCGACAAGACACTCAAGGGCATTAGCCAAGAGGAGCGCGACCAAATGTGGGACGCGTGCCTCGACCGTCAGCCGGCATAGGGAGGCAGCATGAAAACCATTAATCGCCTGGCCTCCTTTATCAAGGCCGACCACCGTTATGTATACCTGGGCACGAGTGTTATCGCGGCGCTCGGCCTGGCGTTTAGCCAACGCAACCCCACGCCGCTGAGCTTCTTGGCCCCCACCGGTATCTTCCAAGACTGCCTCTGGGCAATCCTTTGGGCCTGGCTCGTCGTGTCGGCGGCGGCGCTGGTCACCAAGCTCATGCACTGGAACGACTATCGCGAAAAGTCGCCGTTCGCATCCGAGCGCTGCCGTCGTGGCGCACGCCTGGGCAGCTACGTCGTGGTCGCCATCGCGGCAGTTTTCTTTATCGACCGCTGCGTCATGTCGTTTATCGACCTGGTGCAGGTGAGCATTGTCTCGGATTCCAACCCCAGCGACTTTTTGTCGAGCCTGGTCTACATGACCTACAAGAGCGGGGACTTCTTCATTCGCGGTATCGAGATCACCATCGCGCTTGCCACCTTCGGCACCGTCATCGCATTCTTCCTGGCGCTGCTCTTCGTGTTCCTACGCATTCAGACGTTCGACCGCGTGGATAACGACCTGGTGCGCTTCGTTAAGAGTATCGGCCGCGGCTTTGCGACCGTCTACTCCACCATCGTGCGCGGCACGCCCATGATGGTCCAGGGCCTGCTCATCTATTACGCGGGCTTCACCGTTTTGCGCGGCATGGGCTTCGAGACCGCCCAGGCCAACCAGATCTGGAGCACCTTCACCGCCGGCCTCGTCACCATCTCGCTCAACTCCACCGCCTACATGATGGAGGTCCTGCGCGGCGGCATCGAGTCCATCGATTCCGGCCAAGCCGAGGCGGCGCGATCGCTGGGCCTGTCGCAGTGGCAGGCCATGCGCAAAGTCGTGTTCCCCCAGGGCATTAAAAATGCGATTCCGGCGCTCACCAACGAGCTCATCATCAACATCAAGGATTCGTCGGTGCTCTCGGTCATCGGCGTGTTCGACCTTATGTACGCTACTACCACGGTCGCCGGCGTGTACTACCGCCAGATGGAGGTCTACTGCGTGGCGCTCGTGGTCTACCTGATCCTGACGCTCGTGGCGAGCCGCCTGCTCGAAGCCTTTGGCAAAAAGCTCGGTGCCGAGGCTCCGGCCACGCTGCCCAGCTCTAACTAGGCTTAAGACGAGGAGAATCATCATGGCAGATACCGCCACTACCGGCGTTGCGGCCGCCGCACAGACCAATGAGCCGCTCATCCGCGTCGAGGGCCTGCGCAAGAGCTTCGGCTCGCTCGAGGTACTCAAGGGCATCGACCTGTCCGTTAACCCCGGCGAGGTCGTCACCATTATCGGCGCCTCGGGCTCGGGCAAGTCGACCTTCCTGCGCTGCCTCAATCTGCTCGAGACCCCGGACGCGGGCCACATCTGGTTCCACGGCCAGGACCTCACGGCCGAGCGCTGCAACATTAACAAGCTGCGTGAGGACATCGGCATGGTGTTCCAGGGCTTTAACCTGTTCAACAACATGGATGTGCTCGACAACTGCACGCTTGCGCCCGTCACGCTCAAAAAAATGAGCAAGGCCGAGGCCGAGAAGGTCGCGATGGAGCATTTGACGAGTGTGGGGCTCGAGAAGTTCGCGCACGCCGCCGTGGGTCGCCTGTCCGGCGGTCAAAAGCAGCGCGTGGCCATCGCTCGTGCCCTATGCATGAATCCGCAGATCATGCTGTTCGACGAGCCGACCTCCGCACTCGACCCCGAGATCGTGGGCGAGGTGCTCGAGGTCATGCGCAAGCTCGCTGCCGACGGCATGACCATGGTCGTCGTCACGCACGAGATGACCTTTGCCCGCACGGTGTCCGACCGCGTGGTCTTTATGGACAAGGGCGTGGTGCTCGAGGATGCCGCGCCGGCCGAGCTCTTCGGCAACCCCAAACATCAGCGCACGCGCGAGTTCCTCTCGCGTTATCTCGAGGACAAATAACCGACCGCAAACGCTTATGTGGCAGGGCCGCTCCGGTGGGGCGGCCCTTGTCGTCACAATCGAAAGGATGTCATGGCCGAGGTTTGGCGCTTTTTTGCGCATGAGGATGATTTTGCCGATCTGGACGAGGCTGGTGCGTGCGAGCGCCTGGGCCGCGTGCTGTCGTTTCCGACCATCTCGAGTATGGATGCCGAGGCGGTGAACTGGCAGCCGTTCGACGACCTGCGCGCGTATATGCAGCAGGCTTGGCCGCACGTATTTACGGCGGGTAAGGTCGAGCTTATCGACCATTCGCTATTGGTGACGCTTAGCGGTTCCGACCCTGCCCTCAAACCCGTCATGCTCATGGGCCACATGGACGTGGTTCCCGTGGTACCCGGCACCGAGGCTGACTGGACGCATGTCCCCTTTAGCGGACATGTGGACGACACCTACATTTGGGGTCGCGGCGCCATCGATATGAAAGACCAGGTCGCAGGCATTCTCGAGGCGGTTGAGTATGCGCTCGCACACGGCTGGGAGCACGAGCGCACCCTGCTGCTGGCTTTTGGCCAGGACGAGGAAACCACGCAGTTCGGTGCGGGTGCCATCGGCCGCGTGCTCGAAGAGCGCGGCATTGAGCTTGAGTACCTGATCGACGAGGGCGACTACCGCATCGTTCCGGCTGCCGAGTACGGCGCGGGCGAGGGCTGGCTTATGCATGCCGATCTCGCGGAGAAGGGCTACGCCGATATCGTGTTGAGGACGCGTAGCGAGGGCGGGCATTCCTCCAACCCCTACGGGGGCACTTCACTCGAGGTGCTCAGCCGTGCCATCACCGCAATCTGCGATATCGAGTGGCCGACGCGCGTGACCGACTTGCTTGCCGCCCAACTCGTCGAGTTGGGGCTCTACACGGCCGATGAAATTGCCGCCAACGGGGATGCCATTGTCCGCGATTGCCTCGCCAGCAAAAAGCTCTATCCGCTGGTGACGACCACCTGCGCGCCCACGCAGATCGAGGGTGGCAGCACCGGCGCCAACGTAATGCCGCAGGATATGTGGGCCAACATTAACTTCCGCATGCTCGAGGGCACGAGCGTGGCCGACGTTGTGGCGCGCTGCCGTGAGGCGGTTGCCGGGGCGGACCTTGCCGGTCGTGTCAAAGTGGAGCTGGGCCCCGGCAGCTCCGAACCCTCGCCGTCCCCGCGCATCGGTGGTCCCGGTCTCGAGGCGGTTCGCTCCATCGCCGTCCGCTATTTCCGTGATCCAAAGGGGATGGAGGAAAACGGATCATTCGAGCCAGTGGCAATTGTGCCCTCGACCGTGATCGGTGCGACCGACGCTGCCAACTACCAGCACATTTGCCCTGAGTGCATTCGCTTCTCGGCCTTTGTGGTCGATGATGACGAGTGCGACCGAGGCGTCCACGGCACCAACGAGCGCATCACCCGCCGCGCCTACCTCCAGGGTGTTCGCTTCCTCATCGCCCTACTCCATACGCTTTAGAATCCGACAAAGGGACTGTCCCTTTGTCGGATTCCGTGCGGGTTATATGCAGGTTTGCCTGCGCACGCTATCATATATGGGTTAGACCGCAACTATGTACCCCATACGCGAAGGGATGCGCATGTATCTGAAGATCGACATGCTCTAGCTGGACTTACCCCCGCAGCGGCGCCCCGCGCCCCATCAATTCTGCCGATTTTCGCCTTCACGCATATAAAGGAGTCCGTCATGCGCGACAAGCTCGAAAAGATCATCAAGGCCTACGAGGAGCTCGAGAAGAAGCTTTCCGACCCGGCCGTCGCCTCCGATATCAAGGAGTTCACGCGTCTCAACAAGGAGTACGCGCACCAGTCCGACCTCATTGCCGCCTCGCGCGAGTACATCGGCGCGCTCGATGACATCGAGGCTGCCAAGGAAATGCTGCACGATACCACCGATGCCGATGAGAAGGAGATGCTCCAGATGGACATCTCCGAAAACGAGGCCAAGCTTCCCCAGCTCGAGGAAGACATCAAGTACATGCTCATCCCGAGCGACCCCAACGACGACAAGAACACCATCGTCGAGATCCGCTCCGCCGCCGGTGGCGACGAGGCGGCCATCTTCGCCGGCGATCTGTACAAGATGTACCAGCGCTTTTGCGAGTCGCGCGGCTGGAAGACTACCGTGCTCGATTCCAGCCCCAGCGAGGCCGGTGGCTTTAAGTCCATCGAGTTCAAGGTCGAGGGCGACCGCGTCTACTCCGTCATGAAGTTCGAGTCCGGCGTGCACCGCGTCCAGCGCGTTCCCAAGACTGAGTCCCAGGGCCGCATTCAGACCTCCACGGCTACCGTCGCCGTACTTCCCGAGGCCGAGGAGATCGACGTCCAGATCAACCAGTCCGACCTGCGCATCGACACCTACTGCGCCTCCGGCCCTGGCGGTCAGTGCGTTAACACCACCTACTCCGCCGTGCGCATCACCCACCTGCCCACCAACACCGTGGTGCAGTCGCAGGAGCAGCGTTCCCAGATCCAGAACCGCGAGGTCTGCATGCAGATGCTGCGCGCCCGTCTGTACGAGATGGAACTCGAGAAGCAGCAGGCCGAGCTCGGTGCCGAGCGCCAGAGCCAGATCGGCCACGGCAACCGTTCCGAGAAGATCCGTACCTACAACCAGCCCCAGGACCGCGTGACCGATCACCGCATCGGTTTCAACTCCACCTACAACGGCGTCCTTCTGGGCGATCAGCTCGGCACCGTCATCGAGGCGCTCGCCGCCGCCGAGCGAGCCGAGAAGCTGGCACAGGCCGTTTAAGTTACGGCGTTTTACCAAACGCCGTAACTGCTCGACGCTGCAAACGCCCCTAAGCGGCAATCTGACGTTCAATCGTCGGTCGCGTA
>URCS01000059.1 GCA_900546455.1 uncultured Collinsella sp.
CAGCGGCCTGGGTCGCGGCCTCGACGCCAACGACGGCACCGGCCCGGTGGCCGCGGCGCTCATGCTGCTGCAGCAGCTGGGTGCTAGCGACGACGACTAACGGGTCGACGCTGCAAACGCCCCATTTGGGCAATCTGACCCTCACTCGTCGGTCGCGTACGCAAGTACGCTTCCCTCCTCCTTCGGGCCACCTTGCCACAAATGGAACGTTTTCGCTTACTTATGCTCAACCTGTAAGGGTATTTACGGGACAAAGCCATCTTCGTCTCACCCACATTGCAGGTTGACTGCCCTTCGCCCGACCGAAAGGAAAGCATGTTCGGATACATCTACAAGAAAGATGTCGCCATTATCGCGGTTGTCCTGTGCCTTTGTCTGGGCGTGGGCAGCTTCTTCGATTATCAGATCTCGAGTGCGCTGTTCAACATCGGCAGCATGTACGGTCGCTTTGTCGAGGCGGCCGGTGAGCTGCCGTTCGAGCTGACGGCGAGCATCGCGGGCGTTATGCTCGTGCGCTCGGCACGCCCCGATTCCAAGGCGAGCAAGTGGCTCGCTGCGCTGGGCGTTTTGATCAACGTGGGTCTGGTCGGCTACGAGATTATCGGATCGCTGCGCGTCGGCGGCAAGCTTATTGCGTTTCAGCTGGTTCTGACGTTTGCGTTGGTTATCGCAGCCAACTTCATCGCCTACCGCCTCACGCGCACGACCGAGCCCGACGAGCTTACGCGCTGGGCGTTGATGGTGCTTGCCGTGTGGGTCGCTCAGGCCATCATCCTCAACGTCATTGTTAAGCCGTTATGGTCGCGCCCGCGCATGCGCGTGATCGAGGTCACGCCGGGGCTCAATTTTCAGCCGTGGTGGGTGATCGGCAACCCCGACAAGTGGGCCTATATCGCCGCCGGCGTGATTAAGGACGGGTTCAAGTCGTTTGCGAGCGGACACACGGCGCATGCGGCGATTGGCCTTATGCTCGCCGGGCTTCCCGCGGCAGCCTTTAAGGAAAAACCTTCGCGTCGCCGCGTGATCTTTTGGGCGGCGGCTGTGATCGCGGCGCTCGTCGCCTTTGGGCGCATCGTGATTGGAGCGCACTTTTTGAGTGACGTGAGCTGCGGTTTTGCCCTGGTACTGGCACTTGAGTGCCTTGCCGCGCGCATCGCCTATCCCAACGGCGTACAATAGCCCCGTTTGAATCATCTGGCCGATACCCGGTAAGAGAGGATTGCCATGCTCGCGTTTAACAACGACTATTCCCACGGTGCACATCCGGCGGTGCTGCAGGCGCTTGTCGACACCAATATGGAGCCGCAGCCCGGCTACGGTACCGATGCGCACACCGAGCGTGCCAAGCAACTTATCCGCGAGGCCTGTCAGGCCCCCGATGCCGACGTGTTTTTTCTGGTGGGCGGCACGCAGGCCAACGCGACGGTGATCGACATGTTGCTTGCGCCGTACGAGGGCGTCGTTGCTGCCGAGACCGGCCACGTCGCCTGTCACGAGGCAGGCGCCATCGAGTTTGGCGGCCACAAGGTGCTCACCATCCCCGGCTACGAGGGCAAGATGCACGCCGAGGACCTCGAGAACTATATCCAGGTGTTCTACGAAAACGAGAGCTACGAGCACACGGTGTTCCCGGGCGCCGTGTACGTGAGTCTATCGACCGAGTACGGCACGCTGTACTCCAAGGCCGAGCTCGCGGCGATCCATGCAGTGTGCCAGAAGCGCGAGATTCCGCTGTTTGTGGATGGCGCCCGCCTGGCCTATGCGCTGGCGGCCGATGAGTGCGACATTACCCTGCCCGAGCTGGCGCAGCTGTGCGACGTGTTCTACATCGGCGGCACCAAGTGCGGCGCTCTGTGCGGCGAGGCTGTGGTGTTTTGCGGCATGCACACCCCGGCGCATCCCATTCCGCGTATTAAGCAGCACGGCGCGCTGCTTGCCAAGGGCCGCCTGACGGGTGTGCAGTTCGAGGCCCTTTTTACCGATGGCCTGTATTTTGAGATTGGTCGCCAGGCGATTGAGACCGCTCAGGCGCTGCGTCGCGTGCTGCACGAGCGCGGCTACCAGTTCTTCTTGGAGACGCCGACCAACCAGCAGTTTGTGATTCTGCCCAACGAGGACATGGCCCGCATTCGCGAGCATGCCTCGATCGAGTACTGGGAAAAGTACGACGATACTCACACGGTGGTGCGCTTTTGCACCAGCTGGGCCACGACGCAGGAGGATATCGACGCGTTGGCGGCTGTCCTGTAGCCTGATGTAATGACAAGGGGCCGCCCTGCGCCTGAGCTTGGCGCAGGGCGGCCTTTGCTTTTGGGGAGAAGGGTTGTATGACCGAGATGTCCGAGCCGACGATTCGCCTGGCGACGCCCGATGATGCGCCGGCGTTGCTTGCCATCTATGAGCCGTATGTGCGCCAGACGGCGATTACCTGCGAATACGAGGTGCCGAGCGTTGAGGAGTTCGCTGGGCGCATCGAGCGTACGCTCAAGCGCTATCCATATTTGGTGATGGAGTTGGACGGGCGTCCGGTAGGCTATGCCTACGTGAGTTCGCTTAACAGCCGCGAGGCGTACGACTGGTCGGTCGAGACATCGATCTACCTGGCGCGCGATGTGCGCCACGGCGGGCTGGGCCGCAAGCTGCACGACGCGCTCAAGCAATGTCTGATCGCGATGGGCATCACCAACATGTGCGCGCTCATTGCCGTGCCGCACGACAAGGACGACGAGTACCTGACGCACAACAGCCAGGATTTCCATGCCCATATGGGATATCGCCTGGTGGGCGCCTTCGACCGCTGCGCCCAAAAGTTCGGCCGCTGGTACGACATGTGCTGGATGGAGCTGGTCCTGGCCGAGCGCGTCCCTAACCAACCTAAGCCAACCTGGTTCCCCGACCTCCTCGCCTAAAACCACCACAAAGGTGCCTGTCCCCTTTGTGGTGGTTTTGGTGTTGGTTAGCCGATGGGCTCGGTGTATTTGGCGCGGTCGGTGCGCTGGATGCGCTTGGAGACGTGGAGCGGGCGGCCGTCGGTGTCGTAGACGTAGTCGGTGATCAGGATTAGTGCCTGCCCGCGCTCGACGTTGAGCAAAAACGCCTCGTTTTGCGAGGCGTAGCACACCTCAAAGGTCTTATGCCCCTGTGCCGGCGCGCGATGGAATTCTTGGCGCAGCGTCGCGTAGAGCGAACCGTTGATATCGCGATCGATGAGCGTCTCGAAGCTTGGCGGCAGGTAGGTGGTCTCCAGGCACAGCGGCACGTCGTCCAGGTAGCGCAGACGGACAAGTTTGACGAGCTTGCTGCCCACGGCGGCGTCAAAGAACTTAGCTATGCTGCCGGCCGCCTTGGCAAAGCCCGAGTCCACGGTGCGCGTGGTGGGCTTCATGCCCTGACCTTCGACCTGCTTGGTATAGCTCGAAAACACTAGGTTGTTCTCGTGGAGCGCGGGCGTGTCTGCCACAAAGGCGCCACGCCCGCGCTCGGTGCGCACCAGGCCCTCATCAACGAGAACCTTAAGGGCGTGGCGCACGGTGCTGCGCGACAGCCCCGATTCGTCCATGAGTTCCATCTCGGACGGCAGCTTGTCTCCGCGTGCGTAGATGCCGGCGGCGATGCGGTCACGCAACATGCCCGCCAAGCGCTCGTATTGGTTCAGTTTCTTTTTAGACGAAGCGTTCATGTGATCAACCTGTATCCAACTTGTATGCCTATCTAA
Source organism: uncultured Collinsella sp. (assembly GCA_900546455.1). Classification (GTDB taxonomy): domain Bacteria; phylum Actinomycetota; class Coriobacteriia; order Coriobacteriales; family Coriobacteriaceae; genus Collinsella. The sequence goes on from URCS01000059.1 coordinate 3,716, forward strand.
GCAAGCATGTATTCAATACAACAACAAAACCGCTGGTAGCCAGTTGTCGAAAACCGCATCAGCAAAATATCTAAGACAAATATAGCATACAACTAGTCGACATAACCAAAACATGTATGTAACTTGTATGCCATCGAGAGCATCAAACGAGAAGAAAGGCTGATGCACGATGACTACTCAGGAACAGGTTAAGGATGTCGTCTCCCAGGTTTTGGCTGACAAGGCAGACAAGGGCGGCATCAAGCGCGTCGTGTGGATTGGCGCTGGCGGATCCAACGGCGGCAACTATCCTGCCCAGTACTTTATGGAGCACGAGGCCACGCAGGTCGTGAGCTCCAGCTACACCAGCAACGAGTTCGTGCACGCCACCCCGGCCTACGTCAACGAGAACACCCTGGCCGTCGTCGTGTCCATGCGCGGCACCAAGGAGACCATCGTTGCCGCCCAGGTCGCCAAGGACCACGGCGCCAGCACCATCGCCATCTATGTTGACGAGTCCGGCCTTACCGAGGTCTGCGACTACAAGATCCAGTACGACAGCCTGGCCGTCGACGAGTCCTGCATGGGTCGCACCAACTCCGCCGTCGTGACCATGATCGCCATGGAGCTCACGCAGCAGACCGAGGGCTATGCCGAGTACGAGACCGCTATGGCCGCGTTTGACTTGGTCGACCCCATCTATCGCAAGGCCGTCGAGTACACCCGTCCGCTCGCTGCCAAGTGGGCCGAGCAGAACGCCGACAAGCCCTGCATCAACGTCATGGCCCAGGGCCCGCTCTTTGGTGCCGCCTACGTCTTTAGCATCTGCAACGTGCAGGAGATGCTGCAGATCGACTCTTGCACCATCAACACCTGCGATTTCTTCCATGGCCCCTTCGAGATCCTGGACAAGCGCACCTCGCTGTTCCAGCTCATCAGCGTCGGCCGCAGCCGCTGCAACGACGAGCGCGGCATCCGCTTCGTCAACCAGTACGGTGGCGAGCGCGTCTATCAGCTCGACGCCAAGGAGCTCGGCCTCAACGACATCAAGGACAGCGTGAGCGAGTACTTCAACCACCTGATCTTTGCCCCGATCCTCAACAACGTCTACATGCGTGCGCTTTCCGCCGTCACCCACAAGGACTACATGACGCGCCGCTACATGTGGAAGCTGGACTACTAAGAGTTACGCGGTTTTACCAAACCGCGTAACGGGCCGACGCTGCAAACCCGCCTGAGCGGCAATCTGCCTTTCAGCTTCAGCGGCATGACCAGAAGGTCAATGCCGCTTCGCTTCAAGGCACCTTGCTCGCTCAGGTGGGTTTTCGCTGGCGTTGCCAAAGCATCGGCGTCGCCTTGGTCCAGATGTGGCATTTGGGGACAGTCCTAGTCGTTGGGGACGTTCTTAAACGACTAGTCATTCAGGAACGTCCCCAACGACTAGTCATTTAAGTGCGTCCCCAATGAGTACCCAATGAGTGTGTGGGCGAGCGGATTTTCCCGCTCGCCGATTTGTGTCTTGAAAAATGTATATAACGACTATAACGTAGTGTGAAACATATTGGAAACAATACCGAGGAGGCTGCGTTGAAGAAAAGCAATCTGGGCTATGTGCTGGTGCTGGTCGCCGCGCTTATGTGGGGCAGCATCGGAATCTTTGTAAACGGCATCTCGGCCATGGGCGTTTCATCCCAGAGCATGGCTGCCTTTCGCTTGTTGGTCGGAGCGCTTATCTTGGCACCGGTCCTGATGTTTATGGGCTGCCGTCCGGGTGAGGGGTCTACCGTGGCTCAGGGTCCGCTGGCCCTGTTCAAGGCAAGCCCCAAAGAGCTCGTCCCCTGCGCGCTTGTCGGTATCGTCGGTCTGGCCGCCGCCAACACCTGCTATTACGAGTGCATGGGCGAGGTCGGCATGTCCACGGCCTCGGTGCTGCTTTACACCTCGCCGGTGTTTGGTGTCATGCTCGGCCGCGTACTTTATCGCGAGGACGTGACCCCCAACAAGCTCGTTGCCATTGTCTTTAACATCGTTGGCTGCGTGCTTGCAGTGACCAATGGCGACCTTTCCGGTTTCCATTTTTCGGTTTGGGGCGTCACGTCGGGCGTGATTGCAGGCCTTTGTGGTGCGTCGCTCGCGGTGTTTAGCCGGATAGCAACCAAGACGGTCCACCCGCTGGCTGTCACGTTTTGGGGCTTTGTTTTTGGCGGTGCGGTTATGGCGGCTATCGCGGCTCCGTGGCCGGATGTCGCCGCGGCAATGTCGCCACAGCTGCTGCTGCTGTTCCTTGGCTTTGGACTCATCCCCACAGCTGTGGCCTACATCTTATATATGCAGGGTCTGTCCATGGGGCTCGAGACATCGAAAGTTCCCGTCGTAATGTCATTCGAGACGGTCGTCACCGTACTGTTGGGCATTGGTGTCTACGCCGAGCCCGCCGGCGCGATCAAGGTCCTGGGCATCGTGCTGGTGCTCGCGTCCATCCTGATCATGAACACCGATTTCTCCAAGCTGCGCAACAGCGTGTTTGTCGGTCATGTTGTTGAGAGCATGACCTTTAAGCCCAACGCGTGGTGGACGGAGAAATCGCAGGACATGGATCTGTTTAAGGAGCGCACCGGCATCGCGCTGGAGCCCACCGTGCAGGAAAGCCCCTGGTACTTTGTGCGATAGAGGATTGCGCGCAGGGTCTGACCTCGGGTTATCCAGCCAGCGCCGGCCTACCCTGCGCCAACGTTTCAAGTACGTTAAACCCGTCAACGGTCGATTTTCACCCGCGAACGGTCTTTATACTAATTAGCAATATAAGCAACGTATAAGACGTTATAATGACCATAACGAAAAGGAGGAGGCAAGATGAATCAGATCATTCTCGCATCTCATGGCGGCCTGGCCGCAGGCGCCAAAGACACGCTCGAGATGGTTCTCGGCGACGTGTCGAACGTCCACGTCGTGTCACTTGCTCGTGACGACAAGGAGCCCATCACCAATAAGGTGGACGCCATGATCGCCACGTTCAACGCGGACGACACCGTCTATGTGCTGACCGATATGCTCGGCAGCTCGGTCAACAACAACATGGTCGAGCTTTCCAAGAACGGCACGAAGTTCACGGTTGTCAGCGGTTTCAACATCCCGCTGGCGCTCACGCTCGCTATGAGCCCCGTCCCCGTCGAGGGCGCCGAGCTCGCGGCCCTCATCAACGAGGCCCGCACCGGTCTGACCAACCCCAACGCACCGGCCCAGCCCGCCGCGGCTCCCGCCAAGAAGGCCAAGGCGTCCCGTCACAGCTCCGGTCCCGCCAAGATCGTCCTCGCACGTCTTGACTACCGTCTGCTGCACGGCCAGGTCGTCTTTACCTGGACCACCAAGGTTCAGGCCGAGCGCATCATCGTCGTCGACAACGCTGCCGCCAACGATGACATCAAGAAGGGCGCTCTTAAGCTGGCCAAGCCCCAGGGCGTGCGCCTGAACGTCTTCACCGTCGAGCGTGCCCTCGCCAAGATGGACAAGCTCAACACCCTCGGCGAGCGCGTCATGTTCGTCTTTGGCAACACCGCCGAGATGCTGCAGTTCTGCCAGGGCTACAAGCTCGACGCCATCAACCTGGGCGCCACCGCCAACCACGACGGTGCCGATCAGGTCGGAGGCAAGGACAGCTCCGTCTTCCTCGACGCCACCCAGAAGGCCGACGTCAACCAGCTGCTCGACATGGGCATCAAGCTCTATGTTCAGCAGACCCCTACGTATCAGAGCGTCGACATCGACGCCAAGCTGTAATCAACCAGGCTTTTGCCTGACTGAAAGGAGAAGGGTATGAATACGTTCATCAGTGCGGTGCTCGTCGGCCTCGTCGGCGTGTTCTGCATGTGGGACTCCCGCCTGCTCGGTCGTCTTAACTTCGAGCAGCCCCTCGTTGGCGCCACGCTCGTCGGTCTGCTGCTGGGCGATGTGCCCACCGGCCTTGCCGTCGGTGCCGCCGTCGAGCTCGTGTCCATGGGCCTGGTGCAGGTCGGCGCCGCCGTTCCGCCCGATATGGTCCTGGGCGGCATCGTGGCCGCTGCCTTTGCGTGCCTGACCGATGCTTCTGCCGAGACCGCCATGACGATCGCCATCCCGGTCGCCGTCCTGGGTCAGCTCCTCGGCATCGTGTTCCGTTCCATCATCGCCGTCCTCACCCATGTGGCAGATAACGCGATTGATAACGGAAAGTTCAAGACCGCCTACCGTATGCACATCTGCGCCGGCTCCGGTTTGTACGCCATCATGTACTTCCTGCCGATCTTCCTCGCCGTCTTTGTTGGCACCGACCTGGTTCAGGCCATCGTCAACATGGTTCCCGAGTGGCTGTCCACTGGTCTTAACGTTTCGACCAAGATCATGACCGCCTACGGCTTGGCCCTGCTGCTCACCATGATGATCAAGAAGGGTATGACTCCGTTCCTGTTCATCGGTTTCCTGCTCGCCGCTTACCTCAACCTGTCCGTCATCGCGGTCGCTCTGATCGGTGTGTGCCTGGCTGTCGTCTTCATGGGCTTCAAGTTCAACGGTTCCCATGCAGCCGCCGGTGTCGATTCCGACTACGATCCGCTCGAAGACGACGAAGACTAAGGAGGAACACACTATGGCAACCGCAACCAAGGACGTGTCCCTGAACAAGAAGGTCAGCCAGTTCTTCTGGCGCTCCTGGGCCATCCAGGCCTCTTGGAACTACGAGCGTCAGATGAACATGGGCTTCCTCTACGGTATGGTTCCCACGCTCGATCGCCTCTATCCGGACGAGTCCGACCCCAAGCAGCTTGCTGCTAAGAAAGAGGCTTACCACCGTCACATGGCGTTCTACAACTGCACCCCGCAGACGAGCGCTTTCATCCTGGGCCTCGCCGCCTCCATGGAGGAGGAGTACGCCAAGGATCCCGAGAACTTCAACCCCGATTCGATTAACGCGGTCAAGACCTCCCTTATGGGCCCGCTTTCCGGCATCGGTGACTCCTTCTTCCAGGGCACCATCCGCGTTATCGCCTTTGGCTTGGGCGTTCAGCTGGCTCAGCAGGGCTCCATCATGGGCCCGATCCTGGCCCTTCTCATCTCCATCGTCCCCTCCGTGCTGATTACTTGGTTCGCAGCCAAGATGGGATATCAGGGCGGCCACGAGTACCTGAGCAAGCTTCAGGGCGGCGACCTCATGGAGAAGCTCATGTATGTCTGCGGCATCGTGGGTCTTATGTCCGTGGGCGGCATGATCGCCACGCTGATCGGCGCCACCACCCCGCTGCAGTTCGCTGACGGCACCGTCGTGATCCAGGACATCCTGGACAGCATGATGCCCCAGATGATCTCCCTTGGCCTCACCGGCCTTATGTACTGGCTCATCAAGAAGAACGTCAACACCGGTTGGCTTCTCGTGATCGCCATTGTGGGCGGCATCGCCCTCTCCGCGGTCGGCATCCTGGCCTAGTCGCGACTAAGCGCCTAACCGCTTTCCCCCGGGGGCCTGCCTGGCATCCCATACCCCAGGCAGGCTTCCATCCCCAAAATGCGACAATGGGACAGTCCCTTTGTCGCATCCTCAACGGGCCGGCGACTCGGTCCAAACCACGGTAACCCTGCGAGCGCCCGGCAATGTGGCGCCGCAAAAATTGAAAGGAATGTGTCAGATGTACGAGATCGACCTTAACCTCCCTAAGCAGATCGTCGCTGACGTCCTGTCCAACCACGAGATCCACAGCGTCGCTTTCGTCGGCTGCGGTGCCTCCATGTCCGACCTTTACCCCGCCAAGTACTTCCTGGCCAACAACACGGACAAGCTGAACGTTCAGATCTTCACTGCTAACGAGTTCAACTACGACACGCCTTCCTGGGTCAACGAGCACACCTTCGTGATCACCTGCTCCCTCGGTGGCTCCACGCCCGAGACCGTCGAGGCCAACAAGACCGCCAAGAAGCACAACTGCCCGGTCGTCTCCCTCACCAACAAGGCTGGCTCCGCTCTGACCGTCGACGCTGACTACGTCATCGTTCACGGCTTCCACGCCAACTTCGCTGCCAAGTGCGAGAAGCCCGGCTACGCCATCGCTCTTGCTGTCGAGATCCTTCAGCAGACCGAGGGCTATGACCACTACGAGGACATGATCACCGGCCTCACCAACGTCTTTGAGCTCTGCGAGAACGCTGCTCAGTCCTGCAAGAAGCTCGCCAAGAAGTTCGCCGAGGACTTCAAGGACGACAAGATGATCTACTTCATGGCTTCCGGTGCCTCCGAGAAGATGGCTTATTCTCACGCCGCCTTCCTGTTCACCGAGATGCAGTGGATCGACGCCGCCGCCTACAACACCGGCGAGTACTTCCACGGCCCGTTCGAGGTTTCCACCGAGGGTAAGCCCTACGTCTTCTTCATGTCCGATGGCGCTACCCGTCCGATGGACGCCCGCGCCCTCACCTTCCTTAAGCGCATGGGCGCCAAGGTCGCTCTGATCGACTCCAAGGACTACGGCCTGGCTGACGCCGTGCCCGCGAGCGTCGTCACCTACTTCAACCCGCTGCTGCACCTCGCCGTTATGCGCGAGTACGGCAACCAGATCGCCGAGGCCCGTCAGCACCCGCTGACCATGCGTCGCTACATGTGGAAGCTTTCCTACTAATCACAAGTAAGTAGACCTTACGGGTTGATTGAGAGGGGATGGGGTTTGCGCCCTGTCCCCTTTTTTGCTCTGGGGAGGGCGTGTCTGCCGCGTCATAAAACCCCAGATAAAACCTACCAAAATAAACCTGTCCCTTTTTGGCAGGTGGGAGGAGATGCGTATGATCAAGGCAGTGCTGTTTGATATGGACGGCGTGCTGGTCGATACCGAGTGGTTCTACAACCGTCGTCGCGTGGCGTTTATGGAAGAGAAGGGGTTCCACTTTGACGAGATTCCCGATCTTTCGGGGTCTAACGAGCCTGCCATTTGGGAGGCGCTGGTGCCCGACGATATTGAGCTGCGCGAACGCCTGCGCGTGGAGTACAAGCAGGTTTACAGCCCGGACCACCCCGTTCCGTATGCCGATCTGCTCAACGAGCAGACGGAGCCGGTGATGCGTGAGCTGCACGAGCGCGGCGTGAAGTGCGCCATCGCGAGCTCGTCCTATCGCGAGCTGATCGACGAGCTGGTGGAGATTGCCGGCATCGCCGATGTGCTGGATTACACCATCAGCGGTCACGAGTGCAGTGCGTTTAAGCCCGACCCCGAGATCTACCTGCGTGCCATGGAGGCGCTGGGGGTGGAGTCTGCCGAGTGCCTGGTTATCGAGGATTCGCCTTTGGGGATCGAGGCTGGCAAGCGCTCCGGCGCCCGAGTCCTGGCGCTGCGTCCGCACGAGGGCGTCAACCTCGATCAATCGCGAGCCGATGCCGTTATCGATAATCTGACCGACATTTTGGCCGCTTTGTAGTGTCAATCCGCCGCGAGAAGCACGGGTACAAACGTTTTTTGCGGTGGATTGGCTCAATTTGGTTTCGATTTTGGGTGGCGCGCGCAGACGTGGTGTAAGAGCGTCCTGAGGTCCGTCGCTGCAAGTCCCGATGTTACTCCTTCTTGAGACCGCGCCTCTCGACTATCTCGTCCACTATCTCCCTGGCGCGCCGCCCGAGCGCGCGGCGCCTCCCCTCTGTCGGGGCCGGCCTGTCCGCGGGCTC
>URCS01000060.1 GCA_900546455.1 uncultured Collinsella sp.
CGGCTCGTCGTCAAAGCTCGGGACGCCTTGGGGCTCCGCAGACTCGGGCTCGGCAGGCGCCTCGGCAACGGGCTCGGTGTCGGCGTCGGCAGGAGCGTCGCCCTCGGGCGCATCCTCGGCCACGTCCTCGCCGTTCGCAGCGGCAACGGCCTCGTGCGGGTCCTTGCCCTCGGCCTCGGCACGCATGCCCAGCACCAGGTTGCGCAGGCCCGCGACCGTGCCTTCCACGTCGGGGGCCGGCTGGTCGGCGTGCAGGTACGCCCAGTCCATCATAAAGGTCGCCGACGACAGCGCGCCGATGGCCAACGCGTCATCGGGACACGAAAGCTCAACCTCAAAGACACGCTCGTCATGCTCGCTCACGCGCGTGCGGCCGCACGAGATGCTGCCGGCAAGACCGGTCTCGTTCATGAGCTCGACCGTCACGTGCTCCAGCAGGTGGCAAAGCTCGGTCTGGCCCATGCAGTCCTGGAACTCGCGACCCGAATCGCCCAGGCACAGGTGCTTGGCAATCGCCGGCACCAGGTAGTACACGCGCGCCGTGGCCTCGATATCCTCCGAGGTCATGAGCGGCATGCCGGGGTTCACCAGCACGTGCGCGCAAATCTTGTCCTCGCTGACGGTGACCTTAAGGATGTTGAACAGGCCTGCCATAACTCTCCCCTACTCGTCCTTGCCCTACTCGTCGCCATCGTGCGGATCCACAGAGCCCGCACCCGACGCCGCCGGCTTCTCTGCCGAAGACTCGGAATCCTTCTTATCGGTTTCGGCCGGAGCGATCACGCGAATGAGCGAGATGCGCTGGCCACGCATCGACTGTACCTTGAACTTGTACCCTGCGACCTCAAACACCTCTCCGATGTCGGGCACCGAGTCGCAAAGCTCCAAAATCCAGCCGGCGATGGTCTCATAATCATCGCTTTCCTCGAGCGGCCAACCAAGCTCAATCGCGTCATCGCACGAAAAACGCCCATCGACGAGCCACTCGCGACGCGAAAGACGCGTGAGGTACTTGTTGTCGGGGTCGAACTCGTCCTCGATTTCGCCGACGATCTCCTCGACGATGTCCTCGATGGTGATGATGCCGGCCGTGCCGCCGTACTCGTCCACGACGACCACGATCTGGTCGTGCGAGGTCTGCATCTCGGACAGCAGCGGCAGGATGTCCTTGGTATCGGGCACAAAGGTGGCGTCGCGCAAAAAGCCGGCGATGGGCTGGTCGCCTTTGCCGTCGAGCGCGGGCTGGATCAGGTCCTTGATGTGCGCAATGCCCGCGACATTGTCGGGGTCCTCGTGATAGACGGGGATGCGGCTGAAGCCGGTCTGGCGCATGGTGGACAGCACGTCGGCGACCGTCTCGTCGTCCTCGCACATGGTGGTGTCCACGCGCGGCACCATGACCTCGCGAGCCACGGTGTCACCCAGGTCGAAGATCTCGTGGATCATGCGCTTTTCCTCGTCGAGCAGGTCGTCCTGCTCCGAGACCATGTACTTAATCTCTTCCTCCGAGACGTTCTGGCGGTCATCGGCGCTCTTGATGCGCAGGATACGGGCCAGGCCGTCGGAGCAGGCACCGGTCAGCCACACGAGCGGACGGGCGATCTTTTGGAACACGGAGAGCGGTCCCACGACCTGCTTGGATACGCCCTCGGCGTTAGCGAGGCCGATGCGCTTGGGCACGAGCTCGCCGATCACGATGGACACAAAGGCGACGGCGACGGTGATGATGACCGGCGCTAGGCCGCGCGCGATGGCGGAAAGCGGCGCGATGCCAAAGCTCATGAGCCACGTGGCAAGCGGGTCGGACAGGCTCGTCGACGCGACGGCGGACGAGGCGAAGCCCACGAGCGTGATGGCGACCTGGATGGTGGCCAACAGCTGGTCGGAGTCGGCGGCGAGCTGGACGGCGCGCTCGGCGCGCTTATCGCCCTCCTCGGCATCGTGCTCCAACACGGCGCGCTTAGCCGTGGTAAGGGCCATCTCGGACATGGAGAAGTAGCCGTTGATAAGCGTCAGGACGAGCGTGGTAATAAGGGAGATGGTTATGTCCATCGGGAGTTTCTCGAACCTCCAAGATTCGGGACGTCAGGGTAAAACGTTGATGGCGGATACGGCAATTGCGCCCAGCGGCCATCTGGATGGGCCGCGGGCACAGGCGCGGTCGCTAGATTACGAAGAGGATCACCGCCATGAACTGGAAGATGCTGCCGGCGAGCACCCACAAGTGGAAAACACTGTGCAGATAGCGCACGTTTTTGGCGATATAGAACGGCACGCCCACGGTATAGCACACGCCACCGACGGCGAGCAGGGCAAGTGCCACGGGGTTGAGCAGCGCCACAAGTTCGGGCAGCTTAAAGACGACAAGCCAGCCCATCAGCAGGTAGACCAAGCCGCTTACCCAGTGCGGCTGACGCTCGCGCATAAAGCACTCGAGGGCGATGCCGATAATGGCGATGGCCCACACGGCAAAGAACAGCATAGGACCGCCGTCGTTTGCAAGCGTGATGAGGCAAAACGGCGTATAGCTACCGGCTATGAGCAGGTAGATGCAGCTGTGGTCGATGATGCGAAACACGCGCTTGGCGCCCGCGGGCTGAATCGCGTGGTAGAGCGTGGAGGCCAGATATTCAAGAATAATGCTGACACCATAGACAATCGCCGCGGCCATGTGGGCCGGACCTCCGCCGCGCAGGGCAGCGAATACGATCAGGAGCACCAAGCCCGCGATACCCAGCAGGCAGCCGACACCATGGGTGACGGAGTTCATGATCTCCTCGCCCACCGTGTAGTGTGGAACGGCCGCGGTCTTGGGTCGCGGCTTAGAACTGTCGCTCGAATCGGACATGCCGGTTACATCCTCCAATGTAAAGAGTTCTCAACACTATATCAAAGCGTCTAGGTACGTGCGAAATTTGCACCATACGTGACCCTTTGTTTACCCATTCTTTGCCTGTTGACGCATCAACGGCGAACGTCCATAATGCGCTTGCATTAAATGTTGATGTATTAACATCTTATAGGAGAATACCGCATGGCTCAAAACGCACGTTCCCATCGAAAGCTCAAGATAGCCGGCATCGTTGCACTGGTGGTTGTCGTTGCGCTGCTCGGATTTGCCGGCAACTTTTTGTTTGACTTTGCCATGAACCCCCAAGCGCCGTACACCATGAAGATGATGCAGGATAGCAAGAACGACAAAAAAGGTGAACAGCCGGATGCCGAGGACACCGAGGCGCGGGCGTGGTTTAAGGAGAACCGCAAGGGCAGCAGCCTCACCGCAGATGACGGAACCGAACTTGCCGCTTGGTATTTTGCTGCTTCGGAGAGCACGCACGACTACGCCGTCTGCCTGCATGGATATACCAACGAGCCCATCGGTATGGCCCGATACGTCAAGCGATTCCACGACCGCGGCATGAACGTGCTCGCGCCCGCCGCCCGCGCCCACGAGCGCTCCGGCGGCGACTATATCGGCATGGGCTGGCCCGAGCGCCTCGACATCGTCGCATGGATCGAGCGAATCGTTCAGGCTGACCCCGGGGCGCGCATCCTGGTCTTTGGCGAGTCGATGGGTGCGGCAACCGCCATGAACGTCGCGGGGGAATCTCTGCCCGCAAACGTGAAATGCATTATCGAGGACTGCGGTTACACGAGTGTCTGGGACGAGTTTTCTCTGCAGCTCAAGGACGTGTTCGGCCTGCCCAGCTTTCCCTTGCTCGATGTGGCAAACTTGGTGTGCAACGTGCGCGCAGGCTACGACTTTCATAAGGCGAGCAGCGTGGAGCAACTCAAACACGCGACGGTTCCCATGCTGTTTATCCACGGCGACCAGGACACCTTTGTGCCGTACAGTATGCTCGACCAAAACTACGACGCGTGCGCCAGCAAGGTCAAGCAAAAGCTCACCATCCATGGCGCCACCCACGCCAAGAGTGCGCAAGTTGACCCCGAGCTCTACTGGAACACAGTCGACAACTTCCTCGACGAGTATTTTTAGGTAAAAAGCAACGTCTGGGGCTTTATCTGGCCCCCTATTTTCGGAAGTATGCGGCAAAATCTGGAACTGCCGACCAGACCGCAGTTTTACCAACAATTTATCAGGGGTTTTGTTGCCAAAAAACGGTTTGTGGTCGGCGGTATTCGATTTTTCACCGCACTTCCGAAATGCCGCCCGTGGGCGCTGTGCTCACGAGCGGCATTTGCTAACGTTGCGCTACAAATGCGCTTGTTTTGTCCAATATCTAGGCGCTACTTGACCTCGATGAGCTCGTACTCGCTCGTGCCCAAGCCGATCTTCTCGGCATGCGCGATGCACGCGCGCCAGTCGGTGTCGGGATGCGTGATGCAGAAGGGGTCGTGCGCCTGCTCGCCCTCCAGATGCTCGTGGTTATGCTCCATCTTGGCCGCGCTATCGGTGAGCTCGGTGTTGGACAGCGGCTCGGACGCCATGACGGCATCGGCGCAGGCCTGGTCGATGGCGACCGGGTCGAAGCTCGCGAACATGCCGATGTCGTTGACGATAGGTGTGTCGTTTTCGGGATGGCAATCGCAGTTGGGGCTGATATCCATGGCAAGCGAGATGTGGAAGCTCGGGCGGCCGTCGACGACGGCCTTGGTGTACTCGGCGATCTTGCAGTTGAGCACGTCGGCCGCGGCGTCATAGCCGGGCTTGATGCAGTCCTGGTTGCATGCCGCAATGCAGCGGCCGCAGCCCACGCAGCGATCGTGGTCGATGGCAGCGACGTGGACCGTGCGGGTGTTGCCGTTGGCAAGCTCGCGCTCGCGGGTGTCGTCGAACGAGATAGCGTTGTGTGCGCAGATCTTTTCGCAGGCACGGCAGCCAATGCAGTGCTCGGCCGCGACGTTCGGCTTGCCGGCGGCATGCTGCTCCATCTTGCCGGCACGGCTGCCGCCGCCCATGCCCAGGTTCTTCATGGCGCCGCCAAAACCGGCCTGCTCATGACCCTTAAAGTGGGTGAGGCTGATCACGATATCGGCATCCATGAGCGCCTGACCGATCTTGGCCTCGTGCACGTACTCGCCGCCCTCGACCGGGACGAGCGCCTCGTCGGTACCCTTGAGGCCGTCGGCAATAATGATCTGGCAGCCCGTGGCATACGGGGTAAAGCCGTTCTGATAGGCGGTATCGATGTGCTCGAGCGCGTTTTTGCGGCTACCGACGTAGAGCGTGTTGCAGTCGGTGAGGAAGGGCTTACCGCCCAGCTCCTTCACTACGTCCGCGACGGCGCGGGCGTAGTTGGGGCGCAAAAAGCTCAGGTTGCCCAGCTCGCCAAAGTGAATCTTGATAGCAACGAACTTGTTCTCAAAGTCGATCTGCTCAATACCGGCGCGGCGGATGAGGCGCTTGAGCTTGTCGAGCTGGCTCTCGCGAGCATGCGTGCGCAGGTTGGTGAAGTACACCCTGGCGGGTGCTGCGGGTGCAGTTGCGGTCATAAATCTATCCCCTCGGTCTATATGGCGTTACAGACATAGAGGATGGTACCAGTTAAAGCAGAGTTAAAGTCAAGTATGGCACCTAGTCATTGGGGACACTCTTTCGACACTCGGCAGTTGGGGACAGCCCTTGCCAGCCCGGCCGGCGAACCGGCGAATCGGCAAAGACTGCCCCCGATGACTAGTCATTTAAGTCTGTCCCCAATGACCACTCTTGCTGGGCGCCTGCTGCTGGGTCACCATCGCCTGCGTGAGCCTGGGCATGCAGCACGTCATCGGCGTCTGGCAGGAAAGGCGTCGCGTGGGACAAAATCCCCCGTCCCAAAATGCGTGTGATGTATGGTCGGCCTAGGAGGGCTTGCGCGCAACCAGGTGGGCACGGAAGCCTTTCTGCGCCTCGAGCTTGAGCAGGAGGAATCCGGCCCTCTCGGCGAGCGCGCGAAGCTCGGACACCTTGCAGATCCGGACATCACCGTGACCCGCGAGGCGCGCCAACGGCAGCTCAAAGGTGTTCATGAGCCATACCACGAAGTCGCTCGACGTGTAGTCGCGGAGAATCAGGCGCCCGCCGGGGCGCAGGACTCGGGCCGCCTCGGCGAAGAACCTCTCGGGGTGCGGATAGTGATGGAAGCTGTTGGAGCAGAGCGCGGCGTCGAAGCTTTGCGGCTCGAAGGGCAGGGCTTCGGCGTCCCCGACGACGAAGCGGACGTTTCCGAGCTGCTTGGCGCATGCCGCCTCGATCATTTTGGGCGTGAGATCGAGCCCCGTCAGGTGCTTGCCCGGGTATTCCCCGTGCAGCAGCTCCAGGACTGCTCCGGTTCCGCACCCCACGTCGAGCACGTCCTCGAACGGCTCGAGCGCGAGCTCCTCGAGCATCTGCGGATAGTCGTCCTTGCACATCTCGTAGATCCCGGCATGGCCGGACTCGTAGATCTTCGCCGCCTCGGTGAACTCTTTGACGGAAAGCTGCTTGAGCTCTTCTGCCGATCTGGCCATGAGCCCTCCTATTCCTGAACCTTGAGCGCCTCGGAGAGGCTCACACGCCTGATGGAGCGCGTATGCAGCAGCGCCACGACCAGGTAGGTCGCAAAGCCAATGCCGACGCATGCAGCCATGGACCAAGCGGGCACGTAGATCTCGATATTGCCGTTGTAGGCAAGCAACATGGAGCGGAAGATAGCCGTGAGCGAGCCGATGATCACCGGCAGGCTCAGCACGAGCGACGCCGCCACGCACAGCGTGATCGAGCGGATGTACAGATGCGAGATCTCGCTATCTCGATAGCCAAAGACCTTCATGTAGCTAATCGACCGGGCGCTATGGTCGATAACAGCCTTGGTCAGCAGGTACATAAACAGCAGGAAGATAAACACCGCGAGGCCAACCATCATGCCGATCATTTTGCTCATCATGCCGATGAACTGGTCGCCCACGGCGCGCATGTCGTCGGGCGTGGTGTCGCCGGCAAAGTAACGAGCATCGAGGTCGAGCTTCTCGTCGCTCACATAGCCGTTAAAGTAGGCAGCGTCGTTGCCGAACAGCTCGTTAAAGTCGTCGATACTCATATAGATATTCATGTCCGACTTGGAGCCCCAGGCACAGTCCTTGCCCGCGTACTCAAGGGAATAATTCTTGCCCTCGTACTTGTCGCGAAGCTTAACCTCCTGCCCCTCGTTCCAGCCAAACTTGTCGAGTAGGCCGCCGCCAAAGACGACACGGCCGTCGCCGACGTTGAGGTCTTTCCAATAGCGCGAATTGGATGAAATGCCGTAGACGGAAATCGTCTCCTCGCCATTTCCATCGCCGCGATCGTATTGCAGCTGGTAGATGGCGTATTTCTCGGCCTGTGCAATTGCGCCCGCGCCGTTGTCGGTCGTATTGACCGGGTGGATATCGTCGTTGTCGGTGTCGATCTTAGAGGCCTTGTCGATCAGGTCGATGGCCTCATCGCGGTTGCAGCCGAGGGCATCGGCAAGGTCATCGAGACGCGCATAAAGCGCATCCTTCTTGTCCTGGACCTTGGCAAGCGCATCCTGCGCTGCGGCCAGGCTCTCGGCAGACGGAGATGCGGTCGCGGCATCGGCCGCCGCCTGCGCAGCATCGGCCGCGTCGTCAAGCTCGTCATCGGCATCCCGGGCGGCGGTGAGGAGTGCGCCGTCAACCGACTGCAAGCGCTCGAGCGCCGACCACTGCTCGCGCTCCTCGACGGTGCCCTCGAGTTCCAGCGGGGCCTTGAGCGTGTACTGGTGCTCGGCGACCAGGCTCGTCTCGAGGTTGTCCGCATAGTGCGTCATCGTGGGCAGAATCGCCAGGCCAAAGAGCAGTAGCAGCGACGCAAACGCGATACCCACGAAGAGCGTGGCAAAGTTGCCAAGGTTGCGCAGGAAGATGCGCAGGCGGAAGCGCGAGACAAAGCCCATGCGCTCCGGCAGCTGCAGGCCACGCTTGGTGCCCGATTTGCCGCTCGCCTCGTGACGAAGGAACTGCAACGGCGTCTTGCCCATCTTGCGAAGCAGACCCACCAACGTGATGAGGATGAGCGCGGCAGCGGGAACCACGGCGCACTTCACAAAGATCTCCCAGCTCCAGTACACCTGGAAGGGCGGCAGACTGTACGAACCGTAATAGAGGCTGCGCATGGGCTCGGTAAAGAACACAACGCCGAGCGCAGTGCCCAACAGCGCCGCGAGCACGCCCACGATGGCGGGAAGCGCGAGGTAGTGCAGGACGATCTCGCGACGGCGATAGCCGCTGGCGAGCAGCGTGCCGATGATGGCACTCTCCTCCTCGATGGCGGCGTCGGTAAGGACCACAAAGACGAACGCCATGATCACGATGATGATGTCGAGCAGCGTCATCCACATCATGGAGTCGCCGTCTACGTCGTCGCGCGCATAGCCAATGCCCTGGTTGGAATCGGCGTCGATGAGGTCATCCACGCGCGCATCGGCATCGGTCAGCGCCTCGACCATATCCTGCTCCGCATCGATGCGATCCGCGGTGGAGAGGTCGCGATCGGTAAAGGTAAAGGAATAGGTGTAGGCGGGTGCGCCGCCGGCATCCTCGAGCGCGGCAAAGCCTTCATCGGTGACCTCGGCCACGCCGTACGTGATGGTGTTCACCGTAAAGTCCGAATTGTTGAGGAACAGCGCCTGGCTATCGGGCTGGGTCATGATGCCGCAGATGGTGTAGGTGCGGCCCTCAAGCTCAACCTTATCGCCCACGGCGAGGTCGTTGTTGGTGGCGAAGACACGGTCGATGGCCACCTCGTCATCCGCCTTGGGCTCCTTGCCCTCACAGTAGGACGCGATATCGACCTTGGTGCGATGCGCATAGGTGCGCAGCGTGCGCTTGGTGCCGTCGTCGCCGGCGGTCTTTTTGATGATGGCGTCGATGGAGAAATTCTTGTAGAGCGTGACGCCGCCGACGTCGTCGGCCGCGTCCTCGGCGGCCTTGAGCTGGTCTTTAGTGGCCTCGAAGGAGGTGGTCACGCGGCCGTCCTCAATCGTGTACGCATCGCGCATGTCGTCGATAAGGCAACCGATGGAATGCGCCGCGAGCAAAAAGCCCGACGTGAGGGCGATACTTCCGCACATAAGCAGAAAGATGCCCAGGTACTTGCCGATATTGCGGCGCAGCTCGCGCGGGAGTCGTTTTGCGAGAGGTGTCATGGCGCCGCCTACCAATCGAGCTCGGCGGCCGCGACCGGCGACTCATTGAGCTCGTCCTCGACGATACGCCCGTCGCGCAGGCGCAGCACGCGATTGGCCATGCGGGCGATAGCGGCGTTGTGGGTAACGATGATGATGGTGCAGCCATAGGTACGGTTGACGTCCTCCATGAGCTGCAGGATTTCCTTGGATGTCTTGTAATCGAGCGCACCCGTGGGCTCGTCGCACAGCAGCAGGCCCGGGTTTTTGACGAGCGCACGACCGATGGCACAGCGCTGCTGCTGACCGCCCGAGACCTGGCGCGGGAACTTGTTGCGATGTTCATAGAGGCCCAGCGAGCGCAGCAGGTCGTCGACGCTGAGCGGGTTTTTGGACAGGTGCGCCGTGACCTCGATGTTTTCCTTGATGGTGAGATCAGGCACCAGGTTGTAGAACTGGAAGACAAAGCCCAGCTCGCGGCGGCGATACTCGCCCAGGTCGGCGGGCTTGAGCACCGTGAGGTCGCAGCCGTCCACCATAATGGAGCCGCCGTCGGCATCTTCTAGGCCGCCGGTCAGGTTAAGGAAGGTCGATTTGCCCGAACCCGAGGGGCCCAGCATGACGCAGATCTCGCCGCGATTGATGGACGTGTCGATGCCGTCGAGCACCGTCAGGCGCGCGTCGCCGTCGCCGTAGTGCTTTTTGAGATCCTTAACCTGGACGTAGGCTTCCTGCGTTGCCATGGTATCCCCCATTGTTAGCCTCGTACTACTTTATGAACGTAATAGTAAACCTTGGCGAACTATTTTGGGGCGAGGCCTAAAATTTATTTCAGGCTAGTCATTGGGGACGTTCTTAAATGACTAGTCGCTGGGGACGTTCTTGAACGACTAGCCGCTAGGGACACTCTTTCGCCACCCGGCAGTTAGGGACGTTCCCTTCCTGCCGGCAGCCGGGAACAGTCCTTGCCAACCCGGCCGGCGAGCCGGCGAATCGGCAAAGACTGTCCCCAAAGACTAGTCGTTTAAGTCTGTCCCCAATGACCACTCTTGGCCGTTTAAGTCTGTCCCCAATGAATACCCGATGACTAGGTGGCTAGGCGCGGGATTTGTTGTGGGCGAGGGCTAGGCCTACGGCGGCGATGGCGGCGGCGAAGAGCACGGTGACGCCCAGGTCGCAGGCGATGTCGCCCAACATGGCAGACGTCAGGTCCGACGCGAGCGCCTTGCCGATCGCGTCGTTCACCCAATATGTCGGCACAAAGTGCGCCACGGTCTGCACGGCCGGGCCCATCAGCGACAGCGGCATCCAAGCGCCGCCCAAAAACGTCATGAGCATGCCGAGCAGGTTGCCCACGCCATTGAGCAGCTCCTCGCGCGCACCCAGGCTCGAAAGGGCAAAGCCAACGGCCAGCGGCGTGCACGCCAGGGCAAACGTCGCCGCCAGTGCCAGGCACACACGGCCCACGCCGACCTCGGCGACCGCGCCGGCAAAGCCCACGACGCCCATCATGCTCGACACAAACCAGATGCAGACGGTAAGCACGGCGGCGGCGGCAAACACGGCAAGCGAACGTTGGCGCTCGGAGATTGGGCCGGCATCCATACGACGCACGCGCTCGGGCTCGTTCATGCCCGAGAACACCAACCCCACCGATACGATGACCGACGAGATAATCGCGTACGCGCCAAAGTTGAAGTACGACTCGAGCGTGGCGGCAGCAGCCGAGTCGACCTTGACCCGCTCGATCTGGACCTCCGCGCGCTTTGCAGCGGCATGTTCGGCGGCCTTGGCAACGTCGCCGTTGGAGGCAGTGGGCTCAAGTGCGGCTGCAGCGCCCGCGAGCGAGATCCAGCGCGAAGCCTCGGCAGAAGATCGGAAGAGCACACGTCTGAACTCCAGTCACACGTATGATCTCGTATGC
>URCS01000061.1 GCA_900546455.1 uncultured Collinsella sp.
ACCCCCGGCGCGACATCTCAACATCAAACGCGCGCATCGCTAGCACGTCCCCTCGTTGGGCATCGTCCATGCGTGATGGTCGGTATGCAGCAGCTCCTCGGCCAGCGGCGAGAGCGGCTCGCCCAAGAACTCGCGGTAGCACGCCTGGACATCGGGATTCTCGTGCGAGAAGCGAATGTCCGCAGCGGCATCCAGACCCCACAGCACCTGACCGCGCTCGGCTGCCAGCTCGCAGCCGTCGTGGATGGGCTGACCGCCGCCACCGACGCAGCCGCCCGGGCATGCCATGACCTCAACGAAGTCATAGCTCACGCGGCCGTCGCGAATCGCGTCGAGCAGACGGGCGGCGTTGCCTAGCCCGTGCGCCACGGCGACGCGCACCTTGGTGCCATCGATACCGGCCACGGCCTCCTTCCAGCCGTCCAGGCCGCGCACATCGGTAAAGAAGTCGGCGTCGGGGTTCTTGCCCGTCACCAGGTAATAGGCCGAGCGCACGGCAGCCTCCATCACGCCGCCCGTGGCGCCAAAGATCACACCCGCGCCCGTGCCAAAGCCCAGCGGCGTGTCGAGCGGCTCCTCGACCAACGTGTCCACGCTCACGTGGTTCGCGCGGATCATGCGCACCATCTCGCGCACCGTCAGCGCAACGTCAACGTCGGGCGTACCGTCCTCGCCCACCATGCTCGGTAACGCGCACTCGGCCTTCTTGGCCGTGCACGGCATCACGGACACCACAAACAGACGCTCGGGCTCCACGCCCAGCACCTTGGCGTAGTAGGTCTTGGCGATGGCGCCAAACATCTGCTGCGGCGACTTGGACGTGGACAGGCTGTCGACAAACTCCGGGTAGCGCGCCTTCACAAAGCGTACCCAGCCCGGGCAGCAGCTCGTGAACATGGGCCAGCTGCGGCTGTCGCCCTCGCCCTTGGCGGCCTTACCCAGGCGCTCGAGCAGCTCGGAGCCCTCCTCCATAATGGTGAGGTCGGCCGAGAAGTCGGTATCGAACACGTACTCAAAGCCCACGCGGCGCAGCGCACAAGCCAGGCGCTCGACAGTAGCCTCCTCGCGCGGAATGCCGAGCTCCTCGCCCCAGGCGCTACGCACGGCCGGCGCAATCTGCACCAGCACGATCTTGTCGGGATCGGCGATGGCATCGAACACGGTCTCGGTATCGTCACGCTCGCGCAGGGCGCCCGTCGGGCAATGCGTGATGCACTGGCCGCACGCGACGCAATCGGTCTTGCCGATCGGCGCACGCCCGCGGGTGCCCACGGCGGTATGCGTGGCGCGGTTGGTCAGATCCCAAATCCCTAAGCCCTGCACGCTCTCGCACACCTTGATGCAGCGCATGCATTTGATGCACTTGTCGTTATCGCGGATGATGGGGAAATCGAAATCCCAGCCCTCGCGCGCCAGGTGCTGCTCGTACGGCAGATAGAAGATGCCCAGGTCGTTGGCGATGGTCTGCAGGTTGCAGTTACCGCTGCGCACGCAGCTCGTACAGCGCGAGTCGTGCTGGGACAGCAGCAGCTGCACGTTGGTGCGACGCGCCTCGCGGGCCTTGGGGCTGTTGGTGTGGACCACCATGCCGTCGAGCACGTAGTTGTTGCAGGCGGCAACCAGCTGGTCGCAGCCCTCAACCTCGACCACGCACACGCGGCAGCCGCCGATCTCGTTTAGATCGCGCAGGTAGCACAGGGTGGGAATCTGGATGCCGGCGGACTTGGCCGCGTCCAGGATCGTGGTGTGCTCGGGCACCACGACCTCGCAATTATCGATAGTGAGCTTGACCATGTTGAGTGCTCCGCTTTCGGTGTTGTCGCTGACAGTGGGGTTGTTGAGCTCTACCATTCCAGGTTCCTCCCTCCGCGGAACGCGCCAAAGCCAAAGTGGTCGCAACGCAGGCAGCGGCTTGCCTCCTGGCGTGCCTCCTGCTCGGTAAGGCCCTGCTCGACCAGATTCCAATCGTGGATGCGCTCGCCGGCCTCGCGCTCGCCCAGCTCGCAGCGGCCGCACTCGTGCTTGCCCTTAAACTGCACGGTCGGCAGCTCAACGTCGAGCTTGATCTTGTGGTCAAAGCCCAGGTAGCGGTCGATATTTGCCGAAGCAACGCGGCCGGCGTTGATGGCCCGGATGACGGTGGCGGGACCGGTCTGGCAATCACCGCCGCTAAAGAGGCCGTCGAAGTTAGGCACGGCGCCATCCGAATCGGTGACCACGCAGCCCCACTTGCAGGCAACGCCCATCTCCTCAAACGGCTTGGAATCGATGTCCTGGCCAATGGCCACAAACACGCGCTCGCAGGGAATGACGCGCTCGGACGTGGCGGCGGCACGCGGGGCCGGACGCCCACGACGGGGCTCGCCGATAATCTGCGGTTGCACGCGCAGGCCGCTCACGCGACCGTCCTCGCCCGTCTCGATACCGAGCGGGGCCGTGAGCTCCAGAACCTCGCAGCCCTCGGCCTGGGCGCCGGCAATCTCGGCATCCTGGGCCGTCATGTCGCAGATGCGACGGCGGTAGACGATGCTCACCTTTTCGGCACCGCAGCGCACGGCAGAGCGTGCCACGTCCATGGCCACATTGCCGCCGCCGATGACGCACACGCGCTGGCCGCTCAGGTCGGGCAGTTCGTCGTCGCCGATGGCACGCAGCATCTTGACGGCCGACTCCACGCCGGGCGCCTCTTCGCCCGGAAGGCCGAGCTTCTTATCGCTGTGGGCGCCAATGGCCAGGTAGACGGCATCGAACTCGTCGCGCAGGCGGGCAAGCTCCTCGCCGTTGACGGAGTGGTCGAGTTCCACGTCGATGCCGGCGCTCAAGATCCAGTCGATCTCGGCCTGCAGGCGCTCGCGCGGCAGGCGGTAGCTGGGGATGCCGTAGCGCAACATGCCGCCCAAGTGATGACGCTGCTCAAAGATCGTCACCTTATGGCCCATCACGGCCAGGTAGTAGGCGCAGGAAAGGCCGGCCGGACCGCCGCCAATCACGGCGATGCGCTTGCCGGTGTTGTCGACCACGCTGGGCTTGTAATCGTTGAGGTCGCTGTGCTCAACGGCAAAACGCTTGAGGGCAAGGATGTTCATGGGATCGTCGACCATGCCGCGACGGCAGTGCATCTCGCAGGGATGCTCGCACACCAGGCCGCAAACGAGCGGCAGCGGGTTGTTCTTGCGGATGACCTTGACGGCATCGGCATAGCGGCCGGCCTCGACGAGCGAAATGTAACCGGGAATGTCGACGTGCGCCGGGCAGCCCGAGACGCACGGGACGCGGGCCTCGCGGTCAAAGCCACAGGAGTGCTCGCGGATATGGTGCTCAAAATCATCGCGGAAACCGCAGATGGCGGTGAGTGCCATGGCGCCGGCCTCGTAACCGATGGCGCAGTCGCTCGAAAGATAGATGGTGCGGGCGGTGCGCTCAATCAAGTTGAGCGTGGACTCGTCGGCGCGGCCCTCGAGCACATCGGCGAGCAGGTCGCTCAGCGCGCTCAGGCCCACGCGGCAGGGCGTGCACTTGCCGCAGCTCTGGGTGGAGCACAGGTTGACGAGCGCCGCCGTAAACTCAACGGGGCACGGGGCGAGCGAACTCACCGCCAGACGGCGCCCAAGCGCATCATGTAGGTCGTCCATGACGGCCTGAGCGTGGCTGCGTTCCATTACGTGCAGTCGTGCCATAAGATCCCCTCTCATGCGGCAGCCCGGAGGCGAGGCCGGGCGAAGTTGCTACACGCACAACACTGACCTAAAAAGTTGTTAGGTCTCCACGCAGTTCGGCAGGCGGTATGAAATGTCACCCTCGGCGGTGAAATAGAACATTACCGCAGATAAATGCCATATTTGATAAAACGCGTTACCAAATGACAATGCCCCGCCCACGCAATCACGTGGACGGGGCATTGCTCCAGGTATGCGGTCAGCAGCTCTTTTGTGCCAGCGACCTTCTACCTTTAGCTAAGCTCGGGCCAGTAACCCTTGTTGGCCTCGATCATGTCGTCGAGAACCTCCTTGGCGACCTTCATCGACGGCACGGTCTTGTTGAGCGTAAAGGCCTTGAGCGCCTTCTCGTACGAACCCTCGATCGTAGCCTCGACAATGAGCTTCTCGGAGTTCAGCTGCTGCATCATGAGGCCCTGCTGGAACAGCGGAATGTTGTCGCGGCTGATGACCTCGGGGCCGTTCTTGCCAATGTAGGCAGGCAGCTCGACCATAGCGTCGTAGGGCATGTTGGGGATGGCGCCCTTGTTCTCGCAAATGACCAGGAAGCGCTGCTTGGTGTCGTTCTTCAGAGCGATGGCCAGGTCGGCAATCCAGTCGCCGTGGCTGCCCGCATAGAACGTGCTCTCGTCGATCTCGCCCGTCTTCTCGTAGTGATCGATACCGTCGAAGAGGTTCTTCTCACGCGTCTCCTCAACCTCGTTAGCACGGGTGCGCTCGGGGTTGGAGTGCTCGACGAACTCCTTCTGCTGCAGGTAGTAGTTCAGATACGTGTTGGGCAGGTACTCCGGGAAGCACTCCATGATCTCGTACTCGCCCTTCCAGACGTAGTACCAGCTGCCCTTGGTGTGGCGGTTCTGCTCGGGGTGCTCGTCGGTGGCCTCCTCGGGCTTCTTTGCCATGAGCGAGCCCATGCCCTTGAGGTACGAATCGGGCAGCAGAATCTCATGCTCCTTGATGTACTCGCGCAGCTGCGGGAGCACCTCCTCGCCCTTGTGGCGGATCGAGGTGAACCAACCAAAGTGGTTGAGGCCAAAGTAATCGTACTCAACATCCTTCTTGTCGATATCGAGCGCGGCGCAAACCACGTCGATGATCGCGATCGGCATGTCGCAGATGTTGATGATACGAGCGTTGGGACGCAGCACACGGCAGCCCTCGGAGACGATGGCGGCAGGGTTGGAGTAGTTGAGAATCCAGTAGTCCTTCTTGGCGTACTCCTCAACGTCATCGATCAGCTCGACCATGGGGAAGATGGTGCGCATGCCGTAGGCAAGGCCGCCGCAACCGCAAGTCTCCTGACCCACGCAGCCGTGACGCAGCGGAATCTTCTCGTCCTGCTCGCGCATGGCGTAGCCGCCCACGCGCATCTGGGCAAACACGAAGCTCGCGTCGGTAAAAGCCGTCTTTTTGTCGGTAGTCACCGTGAGCTTGATGTCCAGGCCGAGGTCCTCGTGCAAAATCCAGTCCACGAGCACGCCGATCTTGCGCTGGCGCTCCTCGTTGATGTCGTACAGACGAATCTCGTCAACATCGAGCTCGTCCTTGCGCAGGGCGATGGACTTGACGATGCCGGGGGTAAAGGTGGATCCGCCACCACACAGAGTAATGATCATTGTTTACTGCTCCTTCTCAATTGCGTTTTCGACCTTGTCGCGCATCTCGGCGACCTTCATGCCAAAGATGATCTGGATATTATTGCCGTTGCGGTTGATGCCGCTGTTGGGCACGTGGTTGATGAGGTCCTCATTGATGAGGTCCGGGTTCTTAACGTTCACGCGGAGACGCGTAAAGCAGTTCTCGAGCTCCTCGATGTTGTCCTTGCCGCCAAGACCTGCGACCAGGTCGGCAATACCTGCATCGACGCCCTCTGCGGGAGCCGCGGCAACAGCGCCCTGCTTCACCGCGACAGACGCGGCGGCCTCGCCCTCGGCAACGGACTCGGCGAGCTCGGACTCCTCCTCGCGACCAGGCGTGTGGAGGTTGAGCTTCTTAATAAGGAAGGTGAAGAGGAAGAAGTACAGAGCGGCGTTGACGACTCCGAGTACCAGCATAACCGGCCAGTTGGTCTTGTCGACACCGAGGACCAGGTTGGAAACCACGATGTTGATGATGCCGCCTGCAGTCGAAGCGGGCACGGAGAGGACCTTGAGCAGAACCAGGAAGATGCCGGAAAGAACCGAGTGAACGACAAAGAGCACGGGAGCGGCAAAGACAAAGAGGAAGTCCATGGGCTCGGTGACACAGGAGAGCACGGCGGTGATGATCAGCGGGATGATAACGGCCTTGGTCTTATCCTTGTTCCCCTTGTAAGCGGTGAAGATAAAGGCGAGACCGATACCGATGTAGGGCCACAGGTTGTTGAAGGTATAGCTGTTGAAATACGTGCTATCGGAGAAGGGCTGGCCCGTCATTGCCATCTCGGCAACACGGATGGGGTAGGCGCCGGCGATAACCTGATCGCCCAGCGTCAGGGTGCCACCCACATCGGAGAACTGGAACGGGGTGTAGATGAGGTGGTGCAGACCGGTGGGAACGAGCAGCTTGTTGAGCATGCCGTAGATAAACAGGCCGATGTTGCCCGACTCCTTAATGATGCCGGCAACGGAGGAGATGGCACCCTGAACCGGAGGCCAAACGATGCAGAAGCCAGCGCCCATGATCCAGGAAATGATGATCATGATCAGGAACGGGAAGCGAACGCCCGAGAACATCGAAAGGGCAATGGGGAACTGCTTGTTCGAGTACTTGTTGAACACGGCACCGGTGATGCAGCCCAGGATGATGCCGCCAAACACGCCGGTATCAAGCACCTGGATGCCCATAACGGTGGCCTGGCCGGTTCCGGTAAGGCCGAGCATGCCGCTCGCATCGGCAAGAGAGCCGGTGGCGTTGAGCACGATGTTGTTAGCCTGCAGGAACAGGAAGAACGACATCAGGGCGATCAACGAAGCATGGCCCTTGTTCTTCTTTGCCATGGCGCCGGCGATGCCCACGCAGAACAGAATCGAGAGGTTGTTGATGATAAACATCAGCGACTGGTAGACAACGGCGCCCACAAGCTGGAACGGACCGGAGCCCAGTACGGGGACCAAAGCGCAGATGGTCTTGTTGGTCAGAATGATGCCCACGATGAGCAGGATGCCGGCAACCGAGAGATACATCATCGGCTGAACGATCGACTTCGCGAACACCTCCAACGGCGCTTTGAAATTGAACTTCTTTTTTGCGGTCATAGCGGTACTCCCCTTCCTTTTCCGCAAATTAAGACAGATGTGCCCTGGACAAGACCGTGAGCCTTGCCTTATATCAATCGATGTGTGGGCACGTTATGCCTAGAGACCAGGTTCTCCAAGCAGGTTAACAATGTGATATGCGAGATAACTCTTCTCGGCATCGGTAACGACAACGTTATAGGTAGACGACAAGTGGGCGGCTATGGCGTCCGCGCACGAGAATGCGCACGGATACGCCGTTTCATCGATTCGGAACAGCGCGTCTCCGTTGATTTGCCCGGCCGTAGGATCGAGCGCTCGCTGTGCGAAAAACTGCAGGTGGCGAACGAAACGTTCGTAAGGCAGCGAGGTGTCATCGAGGGTCGTAGAATAGCGCTCAGAAACAATCGCAAGCACGTCGCGAACAAGCTGGACCGAAACAATCAAACGATCGGAGCGTTGCGGCATGGTGGCGTTGACGATATGCAGCGTAATAAAACCCTGCTCTTCTTCGCTCATCTGGATGCCCATATACTCCTTGATAATCTGCAGTGCACGGCCCGCAAGTGCATACTCCTTGCGATAGAACTGCTGGATCTCGAGCAGCAACGGATTCTCACAGGAGACGCCCTTGCGCTCACGCTCCAAAGCAAGGCTGATATGGTCTGCGAGAGCAATGAGAATCTTGTCGTTGATATCAACATTGAACTCTCGACGGAGCATCTGAACAATGTCCTCGGCAATCACGAGGTTGACGGTGGGGATGGACTCCAAAAGATGTGCCAAGCGGTCAATCGTACGCGAGTCCTGAGAAGTTCCCTCCTGCAACGCGTAGGTCTTTTCGATCGACGCCTCGTCGATGGCATCGCCGGCATGACGGCCAAAGCAGAGGCCTCGACCGATGACGATGAGCTCGGAGCCATCGTCCGAAGTGACCATTGCGACGTTGTTGTTAAAAACTCGCTTGATAACCACGGTACCCATCACAAGAATTTACTCGGAAAGCCAGACGACAGGCTCTTTAACAGCAACAGGGCCGGAAGCATGCTCACGAAGAGTCGAGTTCTCCGAGCGCTCGCACACGATAACGAAGACCGTGGGATCGAAGCCGGCGGCGCGGACCACGTCGAAATCGACCTCGACGAGGGGCTGGCCCGCGTCGACATGGTCACCCTGGGCAACAAGCGCATGGAAGCCCTTGCCCTCAAGCTTAACAGTGTCGATTCCGATATGCAGCATCACCTGAGCAGAGCTGTCGTCGGACATGATGCCCAGCGCGTGCTCAGTCGGAAACAGCGCCGCGACGGTGCCGGAAACAGGAGCGCACACCGTTCCCTCTTGGGGAACCACGGCAACGCCATCGCCCACGGCACGGCTGCTAAAAGCGGGGTCATTGGTATTTTCTAGATGAACAAGCTCGCCGGAAACGGGAGCGAGAATTTCGAACTCGGAAGCTGCAGTCTTCTGCTCACCCGAACCGCCCATCAGGCGAGAAAAGAAACCCATGGTGGTATGTCCCTTCATAAATATAGCCCAACCAAAATCAAGCGAATGCATCCATAGAGACACACCCGTTCAAAGACTTTGGTTAGGCCCACGTCCGAGGGACTCGGTAACCTTCCGCATTTCTTTTTACGGGAGCTATTGTAGACAAGCCCAAAGCCGGAACAACCATTATGACCGATGAACGGTATTTTTTCTTCGATAAACGGTATTTAGGCGGCACTTAGCGACGATCCATTTCTGCCGGCACGCAGGGACACTCCTTGTTTGGTGCATTGGGGACAGGTTACTTTGCACCAACTTGGTGCAGAATAACCTGACCCCAATGCACCAATCTCGCCTGCGTTAGATGAAGATCTCACATTCCCTGCGCTCGACGCAAGCCTTGCTCAGCATCTGGGTAACGGCGGCAAGTTTGTTAGGGTCAAGTTTGCGAGCATTCTGCGAGCATACGGAGACGCAACGCATGCAGGAGATGCACGCCTCGCCATCCACCTGCCTTGGATCGTCCTTGTCGATAGCTCGAACAGGGCACAACGCAGCGCAAGCACCGCAGGAGACGCAATCCTCCGTTGCATGGGGCACCATACTGTGGCCTCCAGCTTGCTTATAAGGACGATTGCCGGGAATAGAGGGCTCGGACGCAGCCCCGTCCAGTAGCTTTTGCCGGATTCGCTGCGCAAACTCTGAAAGTTGCGCCACATCCTGCGCATCCGGTCGCCCAGCAGCAAACTGACGAGCAACAGAATGCTCGGCAATGGCAGAAACCGCTGCAACCACCCCAAATCCGGCACGCTTCGCAACGTCTTCCAGCTCAATAAGCGTATCCTCAAACGCGCGGCCCCCGTAAACACAAACCAAAACAGCCCGAGCTCCGTTGCCACGCACCATTCCCAGTCGCTCAACCGCCACAGCTGGAACCCTGCCAGCATATGATGGGACGGAGATAACCGCAACGTCGCCCTTCGCCATCGAGACCCCGTGGAAATCCAACCCGCTATCGGTCAGATCGACGGTAACGATATTCCCATCCAGCACCCCGGTCACAAGACCAGACACTTTCTCCGTTCCGCCCGTCGGACTAAACACAATTTCGAACATGCTCATCGAACATCCTCCCCTACGCTTGGTAACACACCAAGCCGCCCGCATGCTTAGACAGAGTATACGGCGCGCGGGGACACCCCGGTTTAGCGCAAAGGGGTCAGGTTTGTTTCCACCAACCTGGTGCAGATTAACCTGACCCCTTTGCACCAAACTATGCTGTCTGCCTCATCGATTTGCATAATTTCCGTTACAGATTGCATATATTTACATGATACCGCTGTGTTCTCCTGAGGTACCCCATCCCGGACCGTGCAAAAAACGGAGTATTCTGCAACGCGCTCGTGCCAACACCGCCGCGAGCGGGCAAATGTAGGGCGCTGCATCATTTTGGGTTCCGATATAACGAGAATGACGCACCTTTGCACCGGAAAACGGAAAAGTCTGACTCAAAACGCTCGCCAGAGATTTCCGAAGGCCACCGCTGGTGGCGTCGAATCGTATGCAGGCAACTCGATCTGCAGAATACTCCAAAAAATGCACGGCGCACCCCATGGGACCCATTTCCGCATGGCTGAAAACGGGCCTTCAGCATCCTCCAGGTGCATTCCTGAGCAAATCACACCGGACCAACGGTCGGATGCGGCAAACAAAAGGGCCACGAGCGTTGGCTGCTCGGGCCCTTGGTTCGCCTCACTCTATCGTACGATGCGCGTGCTACTTGCGCTTGCCGCCGCCGTCACCGGGACGACGGGAGCTGCCGCCGCGCTTGCCGCCACGATTGTTACCATAGCTGCCACGGTTATCGCGACCGCCGGCACGGCCGCCACGGGAGCCGGCCTGGTTGCCGCCACGTCCGCCGCGGTAACCGCCA
>URCS01000062.1 GCA_900546455.1 uncultured Collinsella sp.
CCATTGGGGGCCGATGTTCACCATGCGTCGCCTCCGATGAACGCGGGCTGTATCCATGTGCCTTTGATGTGCAGTGAGTCGATGAACCTTGCGGCCTCGCACAGCGGGCACGAGACCTTCGTGTAGGTTCCCGCCCGCCGCGCCGTATCGCATACGGCTATCTGAGCGGGCCCGAACTCCACCGTCCGCCCGCACAGGGTGACGGCGGAAGTCGGGGTGAGCTGACGGCGTACCTCGTGAACGGTGAGCGTGAATGGCCGGGCGGTCTTCTTGGCGTGAATGTCATTCATGGTTGCTTCCTTGGCTTTATTAGTCGCCATGTGCTCTATTGCTGTGGTGGCGAGTAATCTGGCGAGTAATCAAAACCGTTGGAATCATTGGTGTTTCGATTAGTCGCCTATTACTCGCCATCAGAGTAATAGGGTTGCGAGGCGAGTAATCATACGGTTGTATTCGGTGCCGTTCGTGACAGTTCCCAGAGATAGCGTTTCCCGCGTCCCTGATAGTCGGGGTCTCGTTCGGTCACTATCCAAGGGTCTGAAGCGCGGCGTCGTGCATGGTCGAGTTGGCTTTTGGTGTATCCCTCTTTCGCTGCCGCCGTGGCTATGTCCTTGAATGTGGCCGGGCCGTCTTCGAGATAGTCGGTCAGCCAGTCGCCCACTTCGCCGTTGTCCGCGCGCTCCGAGTCTGCCGGTTTCGGCATTGCCTTCTCGCTGCGCACGTCGTCCACGGTCTTGTCGGTCGGGCTTATCCTCGTGACGATGCCGACCGGCTTATGGTCTCCGTCGTCGGTGTCCACAAAGCGGGTCTCGAACTCATACGTGTAGCTGGGCTTATCCGAACGGCCCTTGACCTTCACCAACTGCATTACACGGGTGCCGTCCTTGGCCTGATCGAGGCTCACGACGATACGCGGCTTGTTGGTGAACGCGGCGGAACCGCCCACGGCCTGCTTGGCGCTGCCGTCAAGGCTCTTGTTGTTGTGGTGGACTCCCACGATCAGCATGTCGTCCTCGGCCCCCCACTTGTTAAGCGGCTTGAACACCTTGTTCACCTCATCCAAGGCGTACAGGTTCACGCCGGGCATACAGTCGGCGAGCGCGTCGAACACCACCATACGGATATCGTTCTGCTCGCACAGGCGTTGGAGCATGGGCACGTCGGCGGGCAGGTCCACGGTGTCGTAGTCGCTTGAGCTCACGTTCTCGTTGTCGTTGGTCACATAGGTGAACAGGCGCTGCCGCATGACGTTCAGGCTCACGCCGTGCGCCTGCATGGCCTGCTTGACCATGCCGGGGTCTTCCTCGCTCATGATGAACAGCACACCGTAAGGCTGGCCCGCCCATACTCCCTCGGTGGTGCCGAGCAGCACGCGGGCGGCGAGCTGTTCCACGACCGACGACTTGCCCACGTCGTTAGGCCCGCTGAACAGGATCGCGCCCAGTCCCGCGTAAAGGTAATCGACCTGTTCGAGCCGCTTGGTGTGGAAGTCCGCTATCGAGCGCAACCCGTGGTAGTCGGTCTTGCCCTTCTCCAGTTTCACGCCCCACCCTTCCAGTTCCGAGATATGCCGCACGAGTTCGTCGGCGTCCCGGTCGGCTCTCATACTCTCCATGCTCGGCATGGGCTTTCGCTTCGTCATGACGCTCATAACCTGCTAACTCCTTTCCAGTCCAACGGCTCGAACGGATGGCCGCTCAAGTCGCGCGGCACGCCGTCCCCCTTGTAGAAGCCGGTTGGCTCCAGATCGTTGTCCTGCATCCAACGCAGGAAGTTCAGGTAACGCCGGTAGTCGGCAACCGCCCTCAGATAGGCGGATATGGCTTGGAAGTCGCGCGGGGACTGGTTTAGACTGGACACGTCGGGTTCGGTTGGTTCCATCTCCGGCAACCTTCTTTCTTTGAGCGCCTGCCTTTACTTGCGGGGCGGGCGCTCCCTTGTATTCCAAGACGATGAGCAGCAGGGCCAGCAGGCCGCATGTGTAGGCCCAAGCCCATTCCTCAAGCCCGGTCAGCTGCCAGGCGGCTATGGCGAGCGCCACGGCGATGATTCTCAACATGGCTATGCCTCCCGTTTCATGTGCTGGTGGATGTAGTGCAATACGGAATCACGGTGGTAGAACACCTTGCCGCTGACATTGGTTTCGTATTCGGGGCCCATGCCGTTCAAACGCAGTTCGCGCCAGTAGGAGACGGGGGTGTCCGTGGCCGAAGCCACCACCGTATCCATGCTCTTGCGCGGAATCGAACGCGCCTGCTCCAACTGCTCTTCGGTGAAAACAATGCCGCTCATGCGTTCACCGCCGTTCCCATGAGCCAAGCGTCAAGATCGCTTTTCTTGTACAGCACCTTGCGAGGGCTGGGCTTGAAGAAGCGCGGCCCCTTATGCGCGTATCCGAGCGTGGCGAGCGTGCCGGTGGTGGTCTTCGCATACGCTGCGGCCTCCTTGCGTGTAAGCCACACGTCGCCGTCCGTGATGGCGGGGAGATGGGTTGCCGTCATGATTACCTCCATATTGCATTCATTGATATTTAATTGCAGTGATTGCATTATGGCGTCATCTATTAGTGGTTGTCAATAAAGACACGCCGATGTGATTAAAGAATTTCCATTGCTGTTTAATGTCAATATGATTGACTCATGCCTAGGATTACTAACCCAATAGAGGCCACTGGAGAGCAAGTGGCCGCAAATATCAAAAGACTGCGCGGTTCCATGCAGTACAAAGAACTTTCAGAGCGGCTAGCTACTGTTGGTAGATCTATGACTCCAGTAGCGATTCGCGATGCAGAGAATGGCAAACGGCGCGTGGATGTTGACGACCTCATGGCCTTTGCGATTGTGTTCGGCGTGAGTCCGCTCACACTGCTCCTGCCTAATAGCGGATCATGTGACGTGAAGGCACACGTTACGGGACATGCCGGTGAGATCACCTGCAATCGAATATGGCGCTGGGCGCTGGGAGAACATCCCCTGCCGTCCGCCAGACCGGAAACGATGGACGCCATGATGTCTAGGCGCGCGCAATTCCGCGAACGGGCCAAGCCGACAATAGACGACATCAAGCCGAGCGACGAAAACGTGACCGAAACCCCGATGCAGTATGCGGCGCGAGTGTTCGCAAATCTCACGCCGGAACAATTGCAGGCCATGACCGATGCCTTGAACGCCGATGAGGACTAACGCATGGTTTCCTATGAGAAGTATTCGCTGAAGTCCGGTGAAACCCGCTGGCGTGTCCACTACCGTGACCCCAACCACGTGACCAAGGAAAAGAGCGGGTTCCGTCGCAAGATAGACGCTCAGGACTGGGCGGCGCGCAACGTCACCATAGCCATGAACGACGGCAGCTATGTAGACCCGCAAGGCGGGCGCGCCCTCATATCCAAGCTCGGCGACGAATGGGTGGCCGCGCATGAGAGCGTGTGGAAGCCGTCGCACCATCACAGCATCGAAACCGCATGGCGCGTCCATGTGAAGCCGAAATGGGGAGAACGGCAGCTATCCAAGATAACCCACTCCGAAGTACAGGACTGGGTGAACGAACTGGCGAAGGCGCGATCTGCCACGGTGGTTATCCGTGCGTTCGGCATACTCAAGGGCATCTATGACACGGCGGTGAAGGACGGGCGCATAGTCCGTGCGCCGGTGACTGACATACAACTCCCGAAGAAAAGCCGCAAGCCGCGCCAATACCTCACGCCGGGGCAACTATTGGCCCTTGCGGATGCTAGCGGCGCATACAGGCCGTTGATACTCGTATTGGGCCTATGCGGACTGCGTTGGGGCGAGGCAACCGCGTTGACGGTGCGGGACGTGGATTTCAAGCGTAACCGGCTGCATGTCTCCAAGGGCGTCACCAAAGTGGGCACGACCTTCGAGCAGGGCACGCCGAAAAGCAACAAGGCGAGGGACGTACCCATGCCGCAACTCGTCCGTGACGCGCTGCGCGAACAGGTCAAGGGCAAGAAGCCAACCGATCTGCTTTTTGAGGGAGAGCATGGTGGCTATGTCGCTCCCCAGTCGCTTGGCAAGAATCACCGCTGCTGGTACAAAACGGCGGTCGAGACCAGCGGCGTGCCCAAGCTGACGTGCCATGACCTACGTCACACAGCGGCCTCCATAGCCGTTCACAGCGGTGCGAACGTGAAGGCCGTGCAAAGGATGCTGGGCCATTCTTCGGCGGCTATGACGTTGGACACCTACGCCGACCTGTTCGACGACGATCTGGACGAACTGGCCGCAAGGATGGACGAAACCATGTCAAAAATCGCGTGATAAGTCTCTGAAGCTCAGTGGAGTTCAGCGGTGTTGTTTTTAGATTGCTGGATTTTCCGTTGGATTTCAGCTAGGCCGTTGGATATGAGAAAACCCCGGAACGTTGGTATTTCAACGTTTTCCGGGGTTTCTCCCTGCGTGCGAGTGGGGGGAGTTGAACCCTTGGGGACATGTTGCAATCAAGCCGTTTTCGTTGAAACTCCAACGATTCTAGGTCATTACAAATCAATGATTTTCAACGGTTTCAGGTGCAAGATGTTGGATTTTCGTTGGATTATGAAGTTTGTCGGGCCCCGGTAAGGCCCATATATGACGAAAGCGCCTCGAATGTCACCATGAGGGGTGTCAATCGGGGTGCTTCGTCTCATCCAATTCAGCGGCGGAACCATTCCGCCACCGGTTCGATCATACGACCGGACGAGGGCGGGCCGCTTCCCGTTGAATTTCGTGACATGGGCGAATCGCCTGCACGGGGCCGTTCTCGGTGGCTTGACGTTCCGCTCGGAAACAGGGCGAAAATCCGGTTTCAGGGACGATAGCGGACCGTGGCGATGCACGCGGAAAGTCCGTTACCGGGTTGCGGGGGGATAGCGGCGCTATGACCTGTGGGGAGCCTTGCATGGGAGGGGGAGGGTAGTCCCCCACCCCATGCGAGGTGGTTTAGTTGGGTCAGTCGGCGCGGCTTGTGCTGTTGCGGTATGGTTGGGCTTTCCGTATCGGTGTTTTTGGTCTTCCCGATGGTTTGCCGGTTGGCTTGGTGGTGTGTTGTTGGATGGCTTCGAGTCTTGGCGTCATTCTTGTTCCCGGTGTTCGGCGGCGATGAGGTCGAGGCTGTCGGCGATGTGGCAGAGCGCTTCGAGTCGGATGAGTTCGCTTTGGCTGGCGAGTGAGTTGAATAGTTTGGCTCGGTTGAGTTTGGCGGTCATGGTGTCGCCCTTGCAGTCGTCGGGCACGTGCATGATCGTGTCGAAGTCGTTGTTGGTCATGGCGGGTTCCTTACTTCTTGTTGACGGTGATAACGGCGAGGTGGTCTGGGTATGGGACGCCCCAGCCGAAGCGGAAGGTGAGGCGCACGCCGAAGCTGTCGCGCTCGAAGTACCGGTCGTCGGTGCGGGCGATGTTGATGTCCCCGGTGGCGCTGTACACGTCGCCTATGCTGTTGACGAGGATTTTGCCGTCCGGGGCCATGCCGTCGAGGTGGACGGGCAGGCCGAACAATGCGGGGGTGGGTGTGTTGGCCACGTCGGGGCTGATGATGAGCCGTCCTTCGGCGTCGCGGAGTTTGAGCAGGTAGGCCCATACGCCGTAGTTCATGACGAGTCCGGTGGGTGCGCCGCCGTTGGTGCTGATCGAGGCGATGGCGTCCACGATGGGGTCGAGCGTGTTGGTGATGTTGCCGCCCTGGATGATGCCGGGGTAGTTGAACAGGCCGGTGGGCGCGGTCTCGGGCTTGCCTTCCGTGGGCGCGGGGTTCTGCCACAGGATCGCGTTGGCCTTGTCGATGATGGTCTTCTTCATGCCGTCCGTGAGCATTCCCACCACGTCGATGCCGGAGCCGCCGACGTTGCCGTTGGAGGCGGCGCTCTGCGCGCCGGATTCGTTGGAGAACACGTTGAGCACGGCCACCTTCTGCGTGCGGATGGCGAGTTCGAGTGGCTTGGTGTCCGACTCGTTGATGGCCGCGCCCTCGGCGACGATGCTCGCTGCGGCGCGGGTGCCGATGTAGGGCACGTAGAGGCTGGGGCTGTCGCCCTGCACGCTGCCCGCGATGGTGGTCTGGGCGAATACTCCCGCGTCGGGGATGATCTGTTTGGCCGGTGCGCTGCTGACGCTGCTGATCTTCCGCCTGTGCCGGAAACAGCCGAAAGCCTGAAAAACAAAAACCCCGGGAATCTGTGCACGATGCACAGATTCCCGGGGTCATTTTTATGCCTTATGCCTTATGCCTTCACGCGGCAGACAAGCGCGCCGTTCTCGGCGTCCACGACGAGCGTGTCGCCGGCGTGCAGGTCGCCGGAGAGGATGGTGCGGGCGATGAGCGTCTCGGCGTGGCTCTGCAGGTAGCGCTTGAGCGGGCGCGCACCATAGGCCGGGTCGTAGCCGTTTTGGATGATGAGCGCCTTGGCGGCGTCGGTCATCTCGAGGTTCAGCGTGCGGTCAGCCAGGCGGCTGCGCAGACCGGCGACGAGGTTGTCGATGATGTGCGACAGGTTGTCGCGCGTGAGCGGACGGAACATGAGGATCTCATCCAGACGGTTGAGGAACTCCGGCCGGAAAGCGCGGCGCAGCTCGCCCTGCACGTGCTCGCGCGCGTCCGCGGTGATCTCGCCGTCCGGGCCGATGCCGTCGAGCAGGTACTGGCTGCCGAGGTTCGACGTGAGGATGATGATCGTGTTCTTGAAGTCCACCGTGCGGCCCTGACTGTCCGTGATGCGGCCGTCGTCGAGGATCTGCAGCAGGATGTTGAACACATCCGGGTGCGCCTTTTCGACCTCATCGAACAGCACGACGGAGTACGGTTTGCGGCGCACGGCCTCGGTAAGCTGGCCGCCCTCGTCGTAGCCGACATATCCGGGAGGCGCGCCGATGAGACGCGAGACGGAGAATTTCTCCATGTACTCGGTCATGTCGATGCGCACCATGCTGCGCTCATCGTCAAACAGGCTCTCGGCCAGCGCCTTGGCCAGTTCCGTCTTGCCGACGCCCGTCGGGCCGAGGAACAGGAACGAGCCGATCGGGCGGTTCGGGTCGCTGATGCCGGCGCGCGAGCGCTGGATGGCCTCGCAGACCTTCTCCACGGCCTCGTCCTGACCGATCAGGCGGCGGTGCAGCACTTCGTCGAGGTGCAGCAGCTTCTCGCGCTCGCCCTCCATGAGCTTTGCCACCGGGATGCCGGTCCACTTGGCGACGATGCCGGCAATCTCCTCCTCGGTCACGGTGTCGTGCACGAGGGAGTTGTCGCTCTTGCGGCGCTCGGCCGCGGCTTCGGCCTCGGTGAGCTTCTTCTCGAGGTTCGGCAGGTCGGAGTACTGCAGGCGCGCGGCCTTTTCGTACTCATAGTTGCGCTGGGCCTCTTCGATTTGGGCGTGCAGGTGGTCAATGTCCGCCTTGAGGGACTTGACCTCCTCGACGCTGTTCTTCTCGGCCTCCCAGCGGGCCTTCTGCTCGTTGAAGCGGTCCTTGAGCTCGGCGAGCTCCTGCGTGAGCTTTTCGAGCCGGTCGCGCGAGAGCTGGTCGTCCTCTTTCTTGAGGGCCATCTCCTCGATCTCCATCTGCATGATGCGGCGGCGCAGGTCGTCGAGTTCCGACGGCATGGAGTCGATCTCCGTGCGGATCATGGCGCAGGCCTCGTCGACGAGGTCGATGGCCTTGTCAGGCAGGAAACGGTCGGTGATATAGCGGTTGGAGAGCGTGGCCGCGGCGACGAGCGCGTTGTCGTGGATGCGCACGCCGTGGTAGATCTCGTAGCGCTCTTTCAGGCCGCGGAGGATGGAAATGGTGTCCTCCACCGTCGGCTCATCGACCTGCACGGGCTGGAAGCGGCGCTCGAGCGCGGCGTCCTTTTCGATATACTTGCGGTACTCGTCGAGCGTCGTCGCGCCGATGCAGTGCAGCTCGCCGCGGGCGAGCATCGGCTTGAGCAGGTTGCCGGCGTCCATGCTGCCCTCGGTCTTGCCCGCGCCGACGATGGTGTGCAGCTCATCGATGAACAGCAGGATGCGGCCCTCGCTCTTGCGCACTTCCTCGAGCACGGCCTTGAGCCGCTCCTCGAATTCGCCGCGGTACTTTGCGCCCGCGACCAGCGCGCCCATATCGAGCGAGAAAATGGTCTTATCCTTCAGCCCCTCAGGCACGTCGCCGCGCACGATGCGCTGCGCCAGCCCTTCGGCGATGGCCGTCTTGCCGACGCCCGGCTCGCCGATGAGCACGGGGTTGTTCTTCGTCTTGCGCGAGAGGATGCGGATGACGTTGCGGATCTCCTGATCGCGGCCGATGACCGGGTCCATCTTCCCTTCGCGGGCGCGCTCGACGAGATCCGTGCCGTACTTTTTCAGCGCGTCATAGGTGTCCTCGGGGTTGTCGCTCGTGACGGGGCCGGTCTTGACCTTTTTCAGCTCGGCCACAAAGCCCGCCTTCGTGATGCCGTGCGCGCTGAAGATGCGCTTGATGGCGGCGGTCTCGTTGGCGAAGATGCCGAGCATCAGGTGCTCGACGGAGACGTAGGCGTCGCCGCCGGACTTGGCCTCGCGCTCGGCGAAATTGAAGATCTTGCTCGTTTCCGGCGAGGCGTACACCTCGCCGCTGCCGCCGGAGACCTTCGGCAGCTGGTCAATGGCGGTGTCCAGCTCGCTGAGCACGGCGTTGCAGTCCACGCCCATGCGGCCGAGCAGCGTACCGATCAGGCCGCCGTCGGCGTCAACGAGCGCATAGAGCAGGTGCTCCGGCGTGAGATACTGGTTGCCGTTTTCCTGCGCCATGCTCTGGGCGGTCTGGATGGTTTCGATTGTCTTTTGCGTGAATTTATCAGCGTTCATAGTCGGGTTGCTGCGTGTTCCGGCACGCAGCGCCTCCTTTCATGGATGGTTGCGAATGGATCAGATGAGGATCGCCGCGCGCTGCTGCTGCGCGCAGTAGAGCGCCTCGATCTCGGGCGGGGTGTACTTCCCGGCGAGGTATGCCTTCATGAGCCGGTCGAACAGCTGCACATAGTCCGAGATCGCGCGGGCGATCTCCTCGCTCGTGTAGTCGTGATCCGGCGGGAGCGAGAGCGTGCGCACAAACTTGCCGTCGTACAGCGCGTAATCCGGCTCTACGCCGGACAGGTGCGCGTCCTCGATCTGCTTCCAGAGGCGGAAAAACTGCGTCATGCTCTGCAGCAGCTGCGCCGACTGGGTGCGGAAGATGACGGCCAGCTCGCCGAGCCCCTCCTGCTTGTCGCCGTAGAGCGCGACCTCGTACTTGACCGTCGGGCGGTACTTGTACTCGAGGCTGCTCTTGAGCGACATGCTCGTCGTGTGCGGCGCGAAAAACGGCACCAGGTCGCGCGCCGGCGCGACGAGCTGCTCGATCTCGTGGAAGATGTTCTCGATGCGGCGCTCCGGCGTCACGACCGAGGTATAGTCGGCAAGGATCTGATTGATGAGTGCCGAGCGGTTCGTGCCCATGCGGTGAGCCATGCGGTCGATCTCGCGCACGACCTCCTCGTTGAGCATGAGGCTGTATAGAGTTTTCTTCATCGGTTGGTCACCGCTTTCTTTTTTCTTACATTGTGCATTGTACACCCGCCTTATAACTTTGTCAAGCATTTTTATATAAATTTATAAGCAAATTATATAATTTTTTTCGGCGTCAAAATTGCCCGGACACGTTCCGTGTCCGGGCATGGCGCTTGCATTTTATTTCGCGTGGATGTTGATGAACTCCGTCCGGAGCTTGGAATAAAGGATCTTCTGGCTGCTGTAGAGCCCGAAGTAGCCCGAGAGCATATAGGCGATGCCGCACGCGAGTGCAAAGTACACGAGCTGCCCCGCGCCGAAGAGCTCGATGCTCAGCACGATCGACGCGATCGGGCAGTTGACCGCGCCGCAGAACACGCACACGAGTCCGAGCGCCGCGGCAAATCCGGCCGGGATGCCGAGCAGCCCGCCGAGCACACAGCCGAGCGTTGCGCCGATGAAAAACGTCGGCACGACCTCGCCGCCCTTGAACCCGCTGCCGATGGTGACGGCGGTGAACAGCAGCTTCCAGAAAAATGCGTCCGGCGCGGCCTGCCCGCCCTCGATGGCGCGGGTGATGACGTCCATGCCGGCGCCGTTGTAGTCCCCCGTGCCAACGAGCAGCGTCAGCACGACCACGA
>URCS01000063.1 GCA_900546455.1 uncultured Collinsella sp.
GTTCATGCCGCCCATGCCGCCTGCCATGCCCATGCCCATAAAGCCGGCCATCGCGCCGTTGGGGTTGGCCGCCGCTGCGCGCATCGCGTCGCTCTGGGCGCTGGCGATATTGGCGGCCGCCATCGTGGGATCGCGCATGACCGCGGCCTTCTGCAGGTCCTTGATCATCTGCTCGTCTTCTTGCGAAGCGGCGATTGAGTTGACGCCAAAGCTCACGATCTCGACGCCGCGCAGGTCACGCCAGTCGGCGGAGAGGACCTCGTTGAGCGCGCGGGCGAGCTCGGTGGTGTGGCCGGGGATGGCGCTGTAGCGGATGCCCATCTCCGAGATCTTGGCAAAGGCGGGCTGCAGGGCGGTGAGCAGCTCGGACTTAAGCTGGCTGTCGATCTTGTCGCGCGTGTAGCTATCGGTCACGTTGCCGCATACATTGGTGTAGAACAGCAGCGGGTTGGTGATGCGGTACGAATACTCGCCGTTGCAGCGCACGGAGATGTCGACGTCCAGGCCAATGTTGTTGTCGACCACGCGGAAGGGCACGGGCGAGGCGGTGCCGTACTTATTGCCGATAATCTCCTTGGTGTTAATGAAGTAGACGCGCTGGTCCTTGCCCGCGTCGCCGCCGAAGGTAAAGCGGCTGCCGATATTGGCGAAGGTCTCCTTGATGGAGTCGCCCAGGTTGCCGCTAAAGACGCTCGGCTCGCTGCCGGTATCGAAGACGAACTCGCCGGGCTCCAGTGCGACTTCGATGATCTTGCCGTTTTGCACCACGAGCATGCCCTGGCCGTCGTTGACGGCGATGACGGAGCCGTTGGAGATGACGTTGTCCTCGCCGTGTGTGTTGGAGCTGCGGCCGCCGGTTCGTTTGACGCCCTTGCAGGCCAAGACGTCAGCGGGCATCGATTCGCAGTAGATAAATTCCTTCCACTGGTCGGCCATGACGCCGCCGGCAGCTCCCAATCCAGCTTTCAAGAGTCCCATGGTGATCTTCCTTTCTCGTCAAAGTCCGGGTGGTATTGGTCGGATTGCTTAGTCGTCCTTGTCGTCCTTCATGACAACGGTGGTCTCGGTGTGGCTGAAGGTGTCGTGCTTCTCGACCAGGTCGAGCTCGCCGCAGTACTCGTCGGCGTGAGTCGCCTCGTTGGCCGTCTTGAGCTGGCCTACCAGCAGCACGTCTCCGATGATCACGATGATCAGCGGCGCGACGATGTTGATGAGGATGCCCTCGATATCAAAGGTGAGGTAATCCGGATCGAAGGCGTATTCGCCCATAAAGAGAATCTGGGAGAGGACAAATCCGATCACAAAGAACAGCAGCGAGGCGATAATGAGCTTGGGCTTGGAGCAGGGGAGCTCGCCGACCATACGGCCGGTTTGGCCGTTCATGGCAAACAGGTAGCTCTTGCCGTTCCACGAGGTCGAGAGCATCCAGACGGGGAACAAGGCGTAGTCGCTGTCTTCCCAGGTGTAGTCGAGCTGCTTGCTCTCGACCGAGGCATCGTCGTACTCATCGATAACGGTCTCGCGCAGGGCCGAGATCGTGCTTTCTTCCATACGGCGCTCGGCACGGGCCTTGCAAGTCTCGCAGTCCTCATCGTAACGGTTGGCGATGTAGCCGGGCATGTAGGCGACCGAGAACGGGCGCAGCGCGTCGTAGTCAAACGGTTCGATGGCGTCCATGTGGCCGTCGGGCATCTTGGACGATCCGTCGACGGGCACGCGCTCAAACGAGATATTGCCCTTACGGTAGGCATCGTAGTGGTCGGTGGTCGTGACGGTGCGGTCGGATTCCTCGGTCACGGTCTCGTTGGTTGCGTCAAAGTGCACTTCGCCGTCCACGCGGGCGCCGTAGAGCCAAAACGGCACGTAGACGCCTTGGACTTCGTCGATGTGGTTGCCGGTGACAAAGCTCTTGGGCAGCAGGATCTTGCCCTTGTAGTGCTCCTTGAGCGCGGCCAAGACATCGTCGCGCCCGAGCTTAAACGGAATCACCAGGTCGGGGGAGAAGTCGCCCGAGAGCTGGCCGGGCGCCACGGCGGGATTGCCGCAGTATGGGCAGGTGGAGACGGCGACGGTGCCGTCCGAGATCAGCTCGGCGCCACACGACGAGCAGATATAGCCGGCGTTTTGGGCCAGTTCCTGCACCGCATCGTCGGATGCGGGCTTGGATGTTGCGGCCGCCGCATCGGCTTTGGCATCTGCCTTGTCCTGGCGCTCGCGATAGAGAGCCTCGACCTCTTCGACTTCAAAGCGCGAGTCGCAGTAGTCACAGACGAGCTTTTGCTCGGCGCTGGCAAAATGCAGCGGGCCGCCACACGCGGGGCACTGATAGTTAACGCTTTCGAAGGCCATGATCGGTCCTTTCCGTGCCGAGGGCTATGCGCCGATGGCGCCGCCGCAGTATTCGCAGCGCCCACTGGCATCGGGAATGGTGGTGGCGCCGCAGAAGGGGCAGGTCACCGCGGTCTTGGGGGCCTTGGCGGCAACGACGCTATCGCGCGTCTCCTGACGCAGCTGCACCAGCGCGTCGCGGACTTCGGTTGCCTGACGCTTGGCCTCGCGGTACTCGATGGATCCGCGCTGCTCGATGGTGGAGTCGTTCACGCGCAGGTCGATCTCGGTAAAGTACGGCGTGTTGACGTGGATGGTCAGATTGAAGTCGTAATCCAGGTCGTAGCGCGGCGGGTCATAACTCTCACGCTCGCCGTCCTTGGTCTCGCGATAGATCTCGGTGCGGTGCTCGTCGATATCCATATCGCAACCGAGCACCTGCGAGAACTCGATGATGTCGGGGTTGGCGTCGCGCCAGCGCGTCTGCGAGGTAATGATCAGCAGGCCCGCGTCCTCGTCGAGCATAATATTGGTGCGCCCGGCCGAGAGCGTGCGCGTGGGATTGAACGATGCCAGGCGCTCGGCATTGGCCTCGCGATAGGCGAGCTGCTCGCGAATGTCGTCCGCGGTGCTAGAGCGATAACCGCCAAAGAAGGGGGAGAGCTTGCCGACGCACTCTTTGCACAGGTAGCCTTCATTGATCTTGGTCTTACCTAGAAGTCCCAGCTCGGTACCGCAAATCGCGCACTCTTTCTTCTCGAACATCTTGTCAAAGAAGCCCATGATTGCCTCCCATCAACAGGTAGCGTGTGTCACTTTTGATGATGGGGGAGCGCGCGATCTTTCACGATACCCAGACGGCTCAAGAGGTCTCCACAACTGGGACACATGGCCCATTTTTCATCCCCAAATAACTTGCGGTGAAATAGTTCCTAAATGTGGGCCATAGAAGGCCAAACAGGAACTATTCCACCGCAACTTCTGGGTAGTCATCGGGGGCGTTCTTAAACGAGTGGCAGTTGGGGGCACTCCATGTCGAATGTGGGTGTCGCCGCTTACTACGCGACGGTGATGGCGACTTGGGCGTAGCGGGTGCAGGGGCGCTCGGTGCGCGTCTGCACGCTGAGGGTGAGCACGAAGCGGTCACCGGGCTGCGCATCGGCGGGCACGGTGAACGTGGCGTCCGCCGCGCATTCCTGCCACAGCGACAGGTCTTGGGCACCTGCATAGCGCGACGGTCCCATGGCGACATCCCAATGCGCATCGAAGCCCTTGCCATCGGGGTCGACGATGGTCGCTGCAAGAGCAACGCGCTCACCGGCTGTGGCGCTGCGGTCGTCCATGACCTCGGCAACATACGCCGGATGCGAACAGGCCGCGGGCTCGTGGGCACACCACTGCGCGCGGGCGGCGAAGTCCTCCTGATAGGCGCGCAGATAGGGATTAGGATTGCCATCGACGGGCGTGCCTATGGCGGCAAAGCCGGCAGGCGCATCTGAGTCGGGATGCCCGTCCAAAAACATGCGGCCGAGTAACGTGTCAAAGCCGCGGTCGTCAGCCCCGCGCAGGCCAAACGGCAGTAGCGGAATATAGGTCATCGAGTCGCCCTCGGCCATAAAATCGCCGCGCTCAAACTGCATCGCAGGCATGCCCTCCAGGCCCCAGTCCAAGCGCGCATGCTTGCCAAACTGAAAGCGCTCGGGCTCGTTTTCGTACACCTTGCCATCGCCATAGAGCATATAGCGCGCCATAAGGGGGCCGTTGCCCTGCGTGAGATTTTGCTCGGGCCAGGGAGCCTGGAACAACGGCAACGAATCGGGCTGAGCCATCTTGGCATCGACATAGCCGCCATACATATAGGGCACACACCAAAAGATGAGATCGGGAAAAAGCTCGCACCCATGGTCGAGCCAAGAATTATCCTGCCCCACACCATCGGCAACGCCCATCACGCGCACCCTCTGATAGACGCGCTGCTGCACAGAAGGCCACTCGGGCGTATCGCGATAGCGCTCTGCAATACTCATAAGCGCACGAACGATAGTATTCATACCGCCCCAGCTGAGCAGCCAAAGCGTACGCGGGTCATCATCCAAGATTGCCTGAGCAATCACGCGCGAACCCTCAGTCTCCTCACGCACATCGCCCTCAAAGGCAACGTTGCCCACAAAGGTACGCTCAATCATCTGAGCCGGCGAAGGAAACGGCGGCTCACCGGCAGCGGCCGCATTAGCCTGCAGCTGAGGCCAAGCCTGGGCATATTCATTGCTCCAGAGGCTCTCGATCCAATGCTCAGGAAACGGTCGATACTCACGAAGCTCCCCAGCCGTGGGATCAGGTTCATGGGGCACAACATTCCACTCATAAGAGCGACGCCCTTTAGTCCGCCAATGCGGATTCACCTCGCCGAGCGTATGGACGCCATCCCCAAGAAAGTGATACTGCGAAGCCGTATACACCACAGCCTGCACATCAAGCAAGTTAAGATACAGAGCCAAATGAACGAGCGAGTTCATATCATCGACTTCCATATCAGTAGTAACAATCACCCGAGTTAAATCGCGAGTCATAAGAAAGCTCCAACCAAAATCATTTCAGCCAGTTACGCGCAAGGCAAGACGGGACCCACGTCCCCATCGCCGTCAACCCGGCGGCCCGCCGGAAGCGCTCGTCCAGCGTTTCGAACAACGTTAACTTAGGGGGCCCTGACCTTTAGTTTTGTAAACATTCCGCAGCGCGGGCCCGCTTATCCGATGCTCCGAAGGAGCAGGATAGGCGGGCCCATGCGCGAGGACGTTTACAAAACTAAAGGTCAGGGCCCCCGATGGGATGGCTACCTCGAAACCCTGGCCGACCACTCCCAGC
Source organism: uncultured Collinsella sp. (assembly GCA_900546455.1). Taxonomy (GTDB): domain Bacteria; phylum Actinomycetota; class Coriobacteriia; order Coriobacteriales; family Coriobacteriaceae; genus Collinsella. Next base: position 5,194 of record URCS01000063.1, read on the forward strand.
AGCCCACCGGCTCGCCGTCGATGAGTACGTTGCCCCCGTCGAAGTCTTGATAACACAGGTCGTTGAATTGGTGGATCCATACGCCATGGTTGAACGTCTTCTTGGGCGAGCCGTCGGCCCCGCGGTAGCGCCCGGTCAGGTCCTCGACATGGCTAAAGTACGTGAGGTGCACGTTGGCGCCGGCAGCGCGCAGGCGAGCCGTGAGCGGCAGCACGGTCTCCTGTGGGATCACAAGCTCATCGCCCTTGGAGTGCGTAAACCACAGCGGCGTCTTGGCAAGGGCGGCGACGTCCTCGTCCGTGGCGTTGTACCACGGTGCGCAGCAGGGAAGGCCCGCGGCGAAGAACTCGGGGTAGTCGGCGCACAGGCGCAGCGTCATAAAGCCGCCGTTGGAAAGGCCAGCGACCACGATGCGGTCGGTGTCGATGCGGTCGGCATGCTCGGCGACAAACTCGTCGATGAGCGCCTTAATGACGGGGGAGTAGATGCTCTGGTTGGAGTGGCCGAGCTGCTCAGTGCCGTTGTCCATCCAAAACGTGGGCGACTGCGGCACGAGAACCCAGGCAAAGCCGCCAAAGTAGCGTTGGATCTGCGCCTGGCTGATGGCCGTCACGCGGTTGCCGATATAAGCGCGCGTGGCGCCCTCGCCTTGCGTAGCGCCCTTGCCCTCGCCAGCGCCGTGCAGGTACACCACGAGCGGGGCCTTCTGGGGCACGACTGTCGTTTCGGGCGCGAAGGGGTTGAAGCAGGCGGAGTCCTCGGCCTTAAAGCTGGGCTCAAAGAAGCCGTACTCGAGCGCGATGCCGTTGACGGCGGTCTTTTGCGTGGCATTGCTCCAGCCCTTGAGCGCGGGACAGATGTCGCCGCGGCAGGTGTCAAAGACCAGGCCGCAGGTTGGATCGTCACCGTCATTGCCGGGAAGGGCCGCGAGCTGCGTGATGCGCAGCTGGTCGTCGAGCAAGCGCGAGCCCATCACGCTGCCCTCGATCTTCTTGGTCAGGCGCTGCTCGGCGATCTCGAGCGCCACATGGGTGCCAAAGGCGAGCTTGCATCCGCACTCATCGCACGGATAGGCGGCGAGGACGTCGACATAGCCTACGGAAGGTGCGGCGTGGTCGGCGCCGCGCTCTTTGCGCATCAGGATCTCGCCCGTGCGTTCATGGCGCTCTACATATATATGGAAGGTGCGCGCATCGATATCGTTGGCGCGAACGGTGCACGGCAGGTCGAGCACGACTTTGCTGATCCAGGGGCCAAAGTCTCCCAGCGTGGTGACGGTTGCGTAGGTGCACGATTTGAGTTCCATGAGCTGCCTCCTCTGCGCCGCGAGTGGTAAACATCAGCGGCAATACAATCTAAACATGTTTAGTGTAATGCAGAATTACAGAACAAGCAGATGAACTCGGTAAACGGTCTAAATGAACACTCAACAAACTACTAAACAATCGTTTAACACTATCTATCAGGGCTTTTGTTGATGAGTAAACATAGTGCAGAGGCGTCAATCAAAGTAAAAGACCACGTAAATAGCCATATAGCGATAAAGCGACAAATAGGCAATCCCCTGCCATTCAATTACGTTCACCCCCGATTTCCTACCGTTCACCGGACTGTAGACGGCAAAATTGCCACAAATTAGGGTCTCCGTGTAAACTAAAGCTCGTAAACGTTCAGTAAACACATTGTTTACGACAGCGTATCCAAGGGTTTGGCAACCGTAAGGGGTTATAGTCGCCGAGCCAAAGGCGTGCCTACGCCCAAACGAGTAGGCACACGATGATATGGGGAGGGGTCCCATGGCAGTAGATAACAAGCAGATTGCCACCGATGTCCTCGAGCTCGTGGGCGGTGCGGAAAACGTCACCGTCGCCACCAACTGCATGACGCGCCTGCGTCTGACGCTCAAGGACAACAACAAGGCCGACGTGGAGAAGATCAAGAAGGTCAAGGGTGTTCTGGGTTGCCAGTTCGCCGGCAGCCAGCTCCAGGTCATCATCGGCCAGAACGTGCCCAAGGTGCTTGCCGAGTTCGTCGCCATGTCCGGCGTCAAGCAGGGTGCCGCGGTCGACGAGAACCTCGACGCTCCCAAGGAGAAGTTCGAGCTCAAGAACCTGCCGAACATCATCCTCGACTATCTGTCGGGCTCCATGACCCAGCTGATCCCGCTGCTTATGGCCGGCGGTCTGTTCCGCACCATCGCTGCGGTCCTCGGCCCCACCATGCTTGGCGTTCTCTCCGACACCGATCCGACCTACACGTTCCTCTACACCACCCTGTACGAGGCCACGTTTACCTTTATCCCCATCTACCTGGGCTATGCCGCTGCTAAGAAGCTCGGCGCCTCCCCGGTTCTGGGCATGCTCCTCGGCGGCGCCCTCATGGCCCCGTCCGTCGTGAGTGTCGCGACCCAGGATGGCGGCGGAATCATCTCCGTCTACGGCATTCAGATCGCCGCTGCCAACTATCAGCAGTCCGTCCTGCCGATTATCCTTTCGGTGCCTGTCCTCTACTTCGTCGAGAAGTTCTTTAAGAAGGTCATGCCCGACGTGCTCTCCACGGTCTTCACGCCGTTCTGCACCATGATCGTTACCATCCCCATCGCCTTCATCGTCCTCGCCCCGCTCGGCAACGAGATCGGCAGCCTCATCGCTAACGCCCTCTTCGGTCTCGCTGACATGGGTGGCATCGGTATCCTGCTCGTCATGGCCGTCCTCGGCGCCTTCTGGCAGCTCTTCGTGGTCTGCGGTATGCACATGCCCGTCATCCTGCTCGCTCAGGTTCAGATCATCGCTGCCGGCTACGATCCCTTCGTCTTCGTTTCCACCAACTGCGCTATGGCCGCTGTCTGGGGCTGCGCCTTCGGTGCCTTCCTCAAGATGAAGAACCCCGACGAGAAGGGTCTTGCCCTGGGCTACGTCATCTCCGCCATCGCCGGCGGCGTCACCGAGCCCGCACTCTTCGGTATCCTCATGCGCTTCCGTCGCACCATGTTCGGTATGTTCATCGGCGGTGCCATCGGCGCTGTGTTCTCCGGCCTCATGGGCGTTACCTATTACCTCGCTGGCGGTGCCTCCAACTTCCTGGTCTTCACCAACTACCTGCAGGGTGGCCAGATGAACACCGTCTGGGCTATCGTCGGTATGGCAATCTCCTTTGTCATCGCCGCTGCCGTCGTCTTCGTCGCCGGCTTCTCCAAGGAGGAGCTCGCCGAGATGGAGGCCTAAGGCCAAGCCATTCGGTCGCATACGACCTTACCTACACGACAGGGCCCCGTCAGGCGCAAGCCCGGCGGGGCCCTTCTTGCAAGGTAGACTGGAGCGGGCAAGTGGTGTCCGCCCGCAGGGGTTTGTTAAACGGCGGGGGCTTTCGCATCAGGGGTTACCGCGAAAGCTTCTGCCGGTTCGCAATTCCTTTATCGAGCGAAAGGACATGCAGATGAGTTTGGGAAAACTGACCGTCAACGGTCGTCAGGACGGTTTTTTGTGCGAGGGCAAGCCGTTCTTTTGGTTTGCCGATACGTGCTGGAGTGCGTTTACCAGCATCCCCGAGGCCGACTGGGACTACTATCTGACCCGCCGCGCCGAGCAGGGCATGAACGTGCTGCAGATTAACACGCTGCCGCAGTGGGATCGCTGCTGCCCCGATCTGGGCATTTGGCCCTATGCCAGCGAGGATGGCGTGCGCTTTGATTGGTCTCAACCCAACCAGGCGTATTGGGATCGCGCCGCCGCCATGTGCCGCGCTGCCGTCGAGCACGGCATTCGTCCGGCGCTCGTGCTCATGTGGTGCAACTACGTGCCCGGTACCTGGGGCGCTAAGATCGCCGAGCGTTGCGGTGCCGAGGTTATGCCGCGCGAGGAGGTCCGTGCCCACGTTGCCCGCGTCGTCGAGAACCTGGGCGAGTTCGATCCCGTCTATGTGGTGACGGGCGACACGGACTTTGCCGGTGACGAGGCGATTGCCTATTACGAGGATGCGCTCGACGAGGTTGCGAAGCGCGCGCCCGAGGCCCTGCGTACCATGCACATCAATCGCGGTAACCGCACGATTCCCGCGCAGTATTTGGACCGCCTGGACTTCTATATGTTCCAGCCCGGCCACAACTACGAAGGCCAGCCCGAGGCCTGGCACCTGCCGCAGGACTTTATCGCCAGCTATCCCAAAAAGCCGATGGTCAACTCCGAGCCCTGCTACGAGCAGATGGGTGCGTCGCGCAACGTGTACTGGCGTTTTACCGCGCAGGACTGTCGCGCGAGCGTGTGGTCTTCGATCCTTGCCGGCGCCAGCGCGGGCGTGACCTACGGCGCCCACGGCGTTTGGAACTGGCAGACATCGCGCAGCCAGGGTTCGGTGCTGGGTGAGGGCTTTGACATGCCGTTCCGCTGGCAGGAGTGTCTGCAGTTTGCGGGCGTGTGGGATTTTGCCGCCATCGAGCACGTGCTTGCCGGCCTGGGTGCCACGGCTAGCGACGACGCTCTCGCCGTTATCCCGGCACAGGAGCTGCTCGATGACGCGCGCGAGTCCATCCGTGTGGCGCGTATTGGCGAGCGTGTCGTCACCTATCTGCCGCGCACCACGGCACTTACGTTTAAGCTCGATAGTGCGCGCGGCTGGTCGGCGACGGCCCTCGACATGGAGGCCAAGCGTATCGCCAAGCTGCCCGTTCGCGACAATGGCGACGGCACCGTGCGCGTGGCTCAGCATTCCTTTGAGCACGACGCCCTGGTGATCCTGACGCCCGAGCACTAACGCTCGAGCTTCGATCCCGAGTTGCTCCCTCGGCCCGGGCACCTCCCTCCCTTTTCCGATATCAACAACCCAGTCCCCTTTATATGTTGCGGTGGAATAGTTCCTAAATGACAGCCCGGGCCGGTCAAAGGGGGTGCGGACGATTTCTTGGACCGCGCCTAGGCGTATCCAAGCTTCCTGC
>URCS01000064.1 GCA_900546455.1 uncultured Collinsella sp.
CAGGGCGACCGCAACGTGCTCGCCGCGCTTTCGCGCTTTGGCGCCCGCATCGTGCGCTCCACGAACGCCGCCACCGTCCAGTCCGACAAGCTCGCCGGCTTTGAGATGAGCGCCCACGACATTCCGGACCTGGTGCCCGTCATCTCGGCCGTGGCATCGCTGGCCCAGGGCCGCACGTTCATCCGTGACTGTGCACGCCTGCGCATCAAGGAATCTGACCGTCTGGTCACCACCACCCGCGAGCTCACTGCACTGGGCGCGCAGGTGCGCATCGCCGGTGACGACCTCATCATCAAGGGCGTCGATGCCCTTACCGGCGGCGAGGTCGATTCGCACAACGACCACCGCATCGCCATGATGGCCGCCATCGCCGCGAGTCGCGCCACCGGCGAGGTCGTGATCCACGGCGCCGAGGCCGTCAACAAGTCCTATCCCGATTTCTTCGACCACTACCGCCTGTTGGGCGGCAAGGTCACGCTCGAGGAGGAGTAGCATGTCCTCGACCTTTGGCAACGTCTTGCACGTAAGCATCTTCGGCCAGTCGCACTCCCCCGCCATCGGCTGCTCGCTCGACGGCATTCCGGCAGGTATCGCCGTTGACCTGGAGCAGCTGCAGACCTTTTTGGACCGTCGCGCCCCCGGCCGCGACGAGACCGCGACCAAGCGCCACGAGGCCGACGCCGCCCACATTATCGCCGGCATAGTTGATGGACACACCACGGGCGCGCCCATCGCCGCGATCATCGAGAACACCAACACGCGCTCCAAGGACTACTCCGAGCTGCGCCGCAAGCCCCGTCCGGGCCATGCAGATTTCCCGGCACGCGTGAAGTACCACAACATGCACGACGTCGCCGGCGGCGGGCACTTCTCCGGCCGCCTGACGGCGCCCTTATGCATCGCGGGTGGCATCGCGCTGCAGGCGCTCGAGGCCCGCGGCATTAACGTGATGGCGCACGTGGCGCAGATCGGTGGCATCTCCGATCTGCCCATGGACGACATGGTCTATCGTGAGGCCGACCGCAAGGCGATTCTTTCGAACGACCTGCCGTGCATCGACACCGCGGCTGCCGGTCGCATGCGCGAGGAGATCCTTGCCGCGCGCGACGAGCTCGACAGCATCGGTGGCATCGTGGAGTGCGGTATCTACGGCCTGTCCGCAGGCATCGGCGACCCCATGTTCGACGGCATCGAGAACCGCATCGCGCAGATCGCGTTTGGGATTCCCGCCGTGAAGGGCGTGGAGTTTGGCATGGGCTTTGCCGTCGCCGCCATGCGCGGCAGCGAGAACAACGATCCGTATCGCATCGACGCCGAGACCGGCAAGATCGAGGTCGAGTCCAATAATGCCGGCGGCATCCTGGGCGGCATTTCGACCGGCGCACCCGTCATGTGGCGCATGGCCGTAAAGCCCACGCCCTCCATTGGCCGAGAGCAGCAGACGGTAGACATGGACGCTATGGAAAATGCCGAGCTCTCGGTCCACGGCCGCCACGACCCCTGTATCGTCCCCCGAGCTGTCCCCGTTGCCGAAGCAGCCGCGGCGCTCGCCATCTGGGACGCCCTCCTCGAGGACGCCGGACCGCTTTAGTCCACCCACCCCAAGGGTAGTTAATTTGGGACGGGGCTATTTTAGCTACCCCCATATGCCAGTTGATATTTGCCCTGGCACTCATCGATTCGTCGACAGTCAAAGGGTAGCTAAAAAAGCCCCGTCCCAAATTAACTACCCCAGGCAACCATTCACGAAAGGGGTCCCTATGGACCTTGCCGATATTCGCCAGGCCATCGATGGCATCGATACCACGCTCCTCAACAGCTTTGTCGAGCGCATGGACATCGCCACCGAAGTCGCCAAGTCAAAAATCGAGATGGGCAAGGCCGTCTTCGACCCCGCCCGCGAGCGCTCCAAACTCAACAACCTCGCCAGCCGCGCGCCCGAGCGCTACGAGGCGCAGACCATCACCCTGTTCCGTCTCCTCATGAGCATGAGCAAGGCCGAGCAGCAGCGCTACATCAACGAACTCAAGGGCATCACTGTCTCGCAAAAGGCCCACGCCACGGCTGCAGCCTCCGACACGCCCTTCCCTCAAACTGCCACCGTCGCTTGCCAGGGCGTTGAGGGCGCTTACAGTCAAATCGCCGCGTGCAAGCTCTTCGACGTACCCGACATCGCGTTTTTCGAGACCTTCGAAGGCGTTATGCGCGCTGTGCGCGACGGCTTCTGCGAGTTTGGCGTGCTGCCCATCGAGAACTCCACCGCCGGCTCGGTCAACGCCGTCTACGACCTGCTCGCCCAGTTCGACTTCCACATCGTGCGCTCGCTTCGCCTCAAGATCGACCACAACATGCTCGTCAAGCCCGGCACCAAGCTCGCCGACGTGCGCGAGGTTTACAGCCACGGCCAAGCCATTGCCCAGTGTGCGGGCTTTATCGAGTCCCACGACCTGCACGCCACCAAGTACCCCAACACCGCCATGTCGGCCGAGATGGTCGCCAGCTCCGAGCGCACCGATATTGCCGCCATCGCATCGCGCAGCTGCGCGGCACTCTATGGCCTGGAGGTGCTGGAGCCCAACATCCAGGACTCGGACAACAACTACACGCGCTTTGTCGTCATCAGCCGTGAGCCGCGCGTCTATCCCGGTGCCAACCGTACCTCGCTCATGATTACCACGGCCAATGAGCCGGGCGCCCTCTACCGCGTGCTCGAGCGCTTCTATGCGCTCAACATCAACCTCATCAAGCTCGAGAGCCGCCCCATCCCCGGCCGCGACTTTGAGTTTATGTTCTACTTTGATCTGGACTGCCCCTTTGGCAGCAAGGCCCTCGACGACCTGCTCGATTCTATCGACGACGTGTGCGAGAGCTTCACCTACTTTGGCAGCTACACGGAGGTGCTCTAGATGACCGATACCGCCGCAACCCGCCCCTACGGAGTGCTGGGCCGCGTGCTGGGCCACAGCTACACCCCAACCATCTACAAGGAGCTCGCTGGGCTCGAGTACGTGCGTTTTGAGCGCGAGCCCGAGGATCTTGAGGCCTTTATGACGGGCGACGAGTGGGAGGGCACCAACGTGACCATCCCCTACAAGCGCGCCGTCATGGAGTATCTGGACGAGCTGAGCCCGCTCGCCGAGCGCATGGGCAACGTCAACACCATCACGCGCCTGCCCGACGGCCGCCTGCGCGGCGATAATACTGACTACTTTGGTTTTCAGTGCCTGGTCGAGGAGCTGGGAGTTGAGGTTACCGGCAAGAAAGTTCTCGTGCTCGGCGCCACCGGTGGCGCCGGCACCACGGCGAGCATGGTGCTGGGAGACCTGGGCGCCATCGTCGTACCCGTGGGTCGCACGAGCGAGGTCAACTACGGCAACATCGCGCAGCAGTCCGACGCCGCCCTGCTCGTCAACTGCACGCCTGCCGGCATGTTCCCCCACTGCCCCGACGCGCCTTGCACGTTCGAAGGGCTCGATGCGCTCGAAGGCGTTATCGACATTGTCTACAACCCCGCCCGCACGGGACTCATGCTCGAGGCCGAGCGCCGCGGTATCCCTTGCATCGACGGCCTGCTAATGCTCGTGGCCCAAGCGGCACAGGCCGTCGAGCGCTATACCGGCCAGGTCACCCCGCGCGAGCGCATCCTGGACATAACGGAGCGCTTGTCACGCCGCGAACAGAACATCGCGCTGATCGGCATGCCGGGCTCGGGCAAGACCCGCGTGGGTGAGCAGATTGCCCTGCTCACGGGTCGCGAGCACATCGACCTGGACCGCGCCCTCGAGGAACGCCTCGACATGCCCTGCGCCGACTTTATCGTCGAGCGCGGCGAGGCCGCCTTCCGCGAGCAGGAGACAGCGGAGCTGGCCGACATTTCCAAGCGCAGCGGCCTGGTGCTTTCCACCGGCGGCGGCGTGGTCACGCGCGACGAAAACTATCCGCTGCTGCACCAAAACAGCCAGATCGTGATGCTCAACCGCAAGCTCGACGAACTCGCCCACAAGGGACGCCCTATCACCGCCCGTGATGGCATCGATAAACTTGCCGAGCAGCGCATGCCGCGCTACCGCGCCTGGGCCGACTACATCATCGACTCACGCGACTGCGCCGCCAACACCGCCCAAGCCCTCCTCGACACCCTCCCACCCGCTCTCTAACCAAAACCACCACAAAGGGGACAGGCACCTTTGTGGTGGTTTCTCGACTACAAAGGAAGCAACCATGAAAGCACTCGTCATCAACGGCCCCAACCTCAACATGCTCGGCATTCGCGAGCCGGGCATCTACGGCAGCGACAACTACGACCGCTTGGTCCAGATCTGCCAAGAGGCGGGTGCTGCACAGGGCTTTGACGAGGTCGAGGTCTTCCAGTCTAACCACGAAGGCAGCATCGTCGACAAGATTCAGGAGGCCTACGGCAAGGCCGACGGCATCGTCATCAACCCGGCCGCCTACACGCACACGAGCGTGGCGATCCTCGACGCCCTCAAGGCCGTCGCCATCCCCGCCGTTGAGGTCCACATCAGCGCCGTAGAGACACGCGAGGACTTCCGCCAGGTAAGCTATGCACGCCTGGCCTGCTTCGCCACCATCGCTGGCGAGGGCCTCCAGGGCTACGCCCACGCGTTGGAGCTGCTGGGGAAACGTCTCGAAAAGTAGCCTCGCGAGCAAATCCATCAACGCGATTCACACGCTAATAATGCCAGTGCCGCCAGCAGCAACCTCGCTACTGGCGGCACTTTATTACTGGCATATAATCATTGCAGTCACACAACGTCTGGAGACGCGCATGTTAAGCATCCATCTGGGAGATTACCCCAGTTCCATCTACGATACCGAGACCTATTTTAGGAACTCATACTTGGACTCATGGTTCGAAGACCCTATGGCCGCACAGATTATTAAAAGCGTGGACGGATCAGAGCTCATCGGTCCCCACAACATCGTAAGCAAACAGCTGGGCTCGATCACCCCACTCGAACTGTCCGGCGGCGTCAAGACGCTGCTGCTGGTTCGCAATCTCCCAAATATGGTGTTCAACGCATCCACCTGCGGAGACAACTGTGCCCGCTGGCTACTCAAGATCGGCAAAGAGCAGGATGTGATGGTGACCTTATTCCACATCATGAAATTCCCCTGGAAGAGCTTTGAAATCCGCATTGAAAACGATGGCCGCATCGTCAGAAACATGCAGGAGTTTGTCGGCGCCACGAATGACTTTTTGGATGTTGATGAGTAATGAAGGGAACGCATACCGTTGTCGTAGAGCGTGCAAAGGTCAAATACACACTCACGTTTAAGCGCAATATTTCCTTTATACGCGGCAACAGCGGCACGGGTAAAACGACGCTCATCTCGATGATTCGCGACTACAACGACCGAGGACCGGAAAGCGGCGTTGCACTCAGTTGCGACGTGCCTTGCGAAACGCTTTCCGGCAGACGCTGGGAGCGCGAGCTATCGATCATCGAAGATTCAATCGTCTTTCTAGATGAGGGTAACGAGTTTATCTACTCAAAGGACTTCGCCAAAGCCGTCAACGGCTCGTCCAACTATTTTGTTCTGATATCTCGTCGCGATGCCAACGAGCTCCCCTACAGCGTTGATGAGATCCTGAAGCTAGTCAACACGACAAGTAAAACAATCAATGGCCGCAAGAGCGACAGGCGCTTCTACTCGGTGACCAAGCCGCTATATGACCACACGGCAAGTATGCTGTATCAGGATCTAAATGATGGATTCGAGGTACCCGACGCCGTAGTTGTCGAGGATAGCAAATCTGGCTATCAATTCTACGACGCTCTTTGCAACCGACTCGGGATCCCCTGCTATACCGCCACCGGCGTTGCGAATCTAAAACGTACGATTCACGAATGTCCCGAGCAAAACATCCTTGCTATTGGAGACGGAGCAGCATTTGGTCCCTACATCGAAAAGGTGCTCGGACAGCGCGTTTACAAGAACGTACGCTTGTTCCTCCCCGAATCATTCGAGTGGACACTCCTGCAATCTGGCCTCATTCCCAGTAACGATATCTTAAAAATCCTCGAGGATCCCTCAAGCTGTATCGAAAGCCGCGACTACCTGAGCTGGGAGCGGTTCTTCACCGATGTGTTGATCAAATACTCGGCAGACACTCGCTACGCCTACAGAAAGGCAAAGCTCAATGAGCAGTACCTGAGGCCGCAGGCGATGAATGCAGTTGCAAACGTCTTGCCCGAGTGCCTGAAGGCAGACTAGATACAGCGGGGAGGGCCAAGTTGGTCCTCCCCGCTTTTGTTACGCCTTCTTGATCACGTACGCCAATCCAATATCGCAGGCACAGCGTACGATTGACGCGAAGAACCACGATGCTGGCAGCGTCATAAGCAGAGGCTTGCTCACGCTCGGCTCCAGCCCCCTTTGGCGCGCCGTATAACCAATCCACATCAGCAGCACAATAGCAGCTCACGCCACGGCTTCGGCCTAAACGTATACCCGGCAAGAACAAAGAACACCGGCATGTGAAAAAGCCCAGACCACCAAGCGGTCCGGGCTTAATAAACGATGGTGCTCCATGGCGGATTCGAACCGTCGACCTTGGGATTAGAAGTCCCCTGCTCTATCCAACTGAGCTAATGGAGCAAATAACCGCACGCCAAAGCAAGCGCAAGCCTGTCAGGCGCAAATAATTATAACCTAGTTGAACTGCTCACGGTACGCCTTGCAGACCTCACTGACCGGGCCGTCCATGCGAAGGTCACCCTTCTCAATCCAAACGGCACGCTGGCAGATGCGCTCAACCTGCTCCATGGAGTGCGAAACGAACAGAACCGTCACTTCGCCGCTCTGGATAAAGTGCTGGATGCGGGCCTCGCACTTCTGCTGGAAGAACACATCACCGACGGACAACGTCTCGTCAACGATCAGAATATCGGGCTCGGTAATCGTCGCGATTGCAAAGGCGATACGCGCCACCATGCCCGAGGAGAAGTTCTTGAGCGGCATATCGACAAAGTTCTGCAGCTCAGCGAATTCGATAATGCCGTCAAAGTTGGCGTCGATGAACTCCTTGGTATAGCCAAGCAGGGCGCCGTTCAGATAGATGTTCTCGCGGGCGGTCAGCTCGGGGTCAAAACCAGCACCAAGCTCAATCAGCGGCGCGATGTTACCGTGCACCTTAACGCTGCCCTCGCTTGGCTCAAGCACGCCAGCGATAATCTTGAGCATCGTAGACTTGCCGGAGCCATTGGTGCCGACCAGACCCACGACCTCGCCACGATGAATATCAAACGAGATATGCTTAAGCGCCCTAAACTCCTCAAAGAACAACTCATGCTTGGCAAGCTTAATGAAGTACTCCTTGAGGTTGGTCAGCGACTCGGACGCCATGTTAAAGATCATGGTGACGTCGTCGACCTCGACAGCCAGAGGCTGCTCGCTGTAATCAACAACAGATTCAGTCATCACAGCACTCCTTAGATGTAGAGGATGAACTTGCGCTCGGATTTATGGAACACGGTGTAGCCAATAACAAGCGCAAGAACCGCCCAAGCGACGCACATACCAAACGTCATAAGCGAGGGCGTAGTCTGGAACAGGAAGATATCGCGCATAAACTGCAGGTAGTTGAACATGGGGTTCGCATACATCAAGATACGTACGAGATGCGGCATTTGCGCAATATAGTCAGTCGTCCAGAAGATGGGCGTAATGTAAGTCCACGCCGTAATGACGACGCTCCACAGATGCATAACGTCGCGGAAGAAGACCGTAAGGGCAGAGAGCATCATGCCCAGGCCCATGCAGAAGCACATAAGCAGCAGCAGGCAAACCGGCAACAGAATCAGGTGCCAAGAAGGCATAACGCGGAACCACAGCATGACGATGGCGACGGCGACCAGCGAGAAGGCAAAGTTGACCAGCGAGAAGAGCACCTTCTGCACCGGGAAAACCCAGCGGTGCACCTTAACCTTCTTGAGCAGAGGGGCAGCGCCCACGATCGACGTCAGGGCCTGGTTAGTAGACTCAGACATGACGGCAAAGGTGATGTTACCCACGATCAAGTACAGCGGGTACATCTCGGGCGTCATTGAGCCATTGCGGCCCTGGCCAAAAATCGTCGAGAACACGATGGCCATGACGATCATCATCAGCAGCGGGTTGAGCACCGACCATGCGACGCCCAGAACGCTACGGCGATACTTGATCTTAAAATCCTTGGTAACCAGCTGACGAAGGATAAACGCGTCCTTCTCAAATTCGTTCTTAGCAAACGTCGCAGGCAGACTGCGAGTTTCTTGTTGCTTTGTCTGATCCGACACGGATGCAACTCCTTTACTCGTAATCGTTGACAAACGAACAGTATAGACCCGACGGCCATGCAAACGATTCGCGCAACAAAACTGGAGAACTAACCCACATCTTAGGATGCCAGGCCCAAACGGCTATACTTTCTAGGATTGAATGTATAAGGAGCATTAAGTGAATTCTGAATCCATCGCCGTCATCATCCCTTGCTACAACGAAGCGCTCACGATCGGCAAAGTCATCGACGACTTTCACCGCGAGCTTCCGCAGGCGACGGTCTATGTCTATGACAACAACTCGTCGGACGATACCTCACGCATTGCCACCGAGCACGGCGCCACAGTCCGCTTTGAGCCCCGTCAGGGAAAGGGCAACGTGTGCCGCCAGATGTTTCGCGATATCGACGCCGATTGCTACCTGATGGTCGACGGAGACGACACCTACCCCGCCGAGGCGGCCAAGGCCCTCTGCGAGCCCATCCTTAACGGCACGGCCGACATGACCGTAGGCGATCGCCTTTCCAACGGCACCTACGCCGAGGAGAACAAGCGTGCCTTCCACGGCTTTGGCAATAATCTGGTCCGCGCCATGATCAAGTGGATCTATGGCTACAGCTTCGATGACGTCATGACAGGCTACCGCGCCATGAGCCGCCCGTTCGTTAAAACCTTCCCAGTGCTTTCCGAGGGCTTTCAGATCGAAACCGAGCTCTCGATCCACGCCGTCGACCACCGCTGGCGCATCAAAGATGTGCCCATCGAGTACCGCGACCGTCCCGAGGGTTCCGAGTCCAAACTCAACACCGTGAGCGACGGCATTAAAGTCGTTGCGATGATCGGCACGCTGTTCAAGGACTATCGCCCGCTGAAGTTCTTCAGCCTCGTTGCGCTTCTGTTCGCGGTATTCGGCCTCGCCCTGGGCATGCCCATCGTTGTCGAATATTTCCAGACCGGCCTCGTCCCGCGCTTCCCCACCGCTATGCTCGCCGCCTCGTTTATGTTCCTGTGCGGCCTGAGCCTTGTGACCGGCTTCATCCTAGATTCTGTAGCAAAGGTCGAAAAAAAGCAGTGGGAGGTCAACGTGTACAGCAAATACGCCTACGACGACCAGCCCGGCCACCCTACTTCCATGCCAAGCGAGAGGTAGATCTTCCGCAAAATACTATTGGCACCACTGCGCAGATAGCCACCAACAAGAAAAGCCGCCGTTAAAGAACGGCGGCTTTTACTCTCGAAAAGTTAATAGCGGCTAGAGCGTCTTGATGTACTCCCCCAGCTCTTCCTCCCCGTCGGGCATGTGGAAGCCGGCAGCCTCGAGCTTGGACAGGTCGAGCGCGGAGTGGACCGGGCGCGGGGCGACGGGGCCCTCGGCGCTCGCGTAGTAGTCGGCGGTCGATACCGGCACGACCCTGTCCCCGTTGCCGTTGGCGGCCTCGAAGACGGCGCGGGCGATATCGGCCCAGGACTTGACGGTGCCGGAGCCGGTGCAGTCGTAGGTGCCGTAGGGGGCGTGCGTCCC
>URCS01000065.1 GCA_900546455.1 uncultured Collinsella sp.
ATTCATAATGGAAAAGTCAAAGGACAGCACCTGAGCGTCCTCGGGCGCCAGGCCCTCGACCAGCGCGCGCAGCTCACGCGTGAGCGGCGCGACAATACCGGCAGCCGCCAGCAGCGCATCCACGCGATCGAGCACTTCGGCCCCACCATGCAGGCGCGGCAGTTCGCGGACGGCGGCCTTAACGGCATCGGTCTCGGCGCTTGCCGCCACGCGGGCATCGAGGCCCACAAAGTCGTTGGCGTGCACGCAGCGCAGAGCCTCGGCAGCCAGCTCGCGATCCTCGCACGCCGCGAGCAGCTCCTTAAACGGGCGCACGCTACCTGCGATAATGCGCGCATCGGGCAGCGCCAACTTGCGAACGGCCTCGGCCACCAGCGAGACGATCTCGACATCGCCCGCGGTATCGCCCGCGCCGATGAGCTCAAAACCCAGCTGGGTAAATTGACGCGAACCGCCGGCATTGCGCTGGCATTCGCGAACCACCGGCGCCTCATAGCGCAGGCGCAGCGGCAAGTCGGCCGCGCGCATGCGGGTCGAGACCAAACGCACGATCGGCAACGTATTGTCGGGACGAACCACCAACAAGCGGCCGTCATCGTCAAAAAGCTTAAACGGCGTGTCCGCGATACGGCCGCCCTCCTCGAGCGAGCCCTTGTCCTCGAGCAGCGGCGTCTCAACCGGCAGATAATGATGCTCCCTAAAGCAGCCCTTCACCGTCAGCGCAATCTCCTCGCGCGCCTGAGCCTCCTCGGGCAATATGTCCCGGAATCCCCACGGTGTGGCCGTCATCTGGTGAGCCTCCTCATGCTGTGTTGCATACAGAACAAACGACCGGCATAGCTCCGCCAGTCTTCTGGGTACTTTAGCATACTAGAGTGTTTGCGGGGAGAATCGTCCTCCTCGGCTCACACTGTATTCATTTGGAAACATAGGGCAAGCGGTTAGCAGCAGTCTCTTGTCACAACGCAAAAAGGGCGCCCGCGCAATTGCGGACGCCCTTGTGCAGGGTCGAGATATCAACCAGCCAAGATATCGGACCCGTGACCAGCTCTTAGTAGTCGAACTGGTGGTAGTAGCGGCGGTACTTGAGGTTGTGCTTGGTGACCAGCTCGTAGTTGCGCGAGAGGCGGTCGGTGGTCAGCACGGACAGGATCCACGGCGACACGATGACGCGGAAGTCGTCGTCCAGGCCCGGGATCGCGTACTCGGCGGTGTCGATGATGACGTAGTCCTCGTCGCCGGTCACGCCGCTGGTGAGGAAGGCGCGGACGCGCTCGTCGAGGGCGCGGCACTCGTCCTCTCCCATGAACAGGAACACCGGGACGCCGGGCTCGAGCAGCTCGAGCGTGCCGTGGAAGAAGTCGTGCGAGGTGATGTGGCGGATGCGCTTCCACTGCATCTCCTCGAGCAGGCACATGGAGTACAGGATGGTCTCGCCCCACAGGGCGCCCGAGCCGATGAACATGGTGTAGTCGGCCAGGGCGTACTTCCTCGCGAGCTCCTCGGCGCGCGGCTCGAAGCGCTTGCGGATGTCGAGCATGTCCTTCCAGACGTCCTTCGTCTGCTCGATGAACAGGTCGAACTTGGGGAAGCAGCCGCGGCGGTTGAGCAGGCGCAGTCCGAAGCAGTCGGCGAGGTAGTAGCCCTTCTCGCAGCCGCCGGCGCCGTGGTCGGAGGCCATCATGACGCAGTTCTCGGCGCCCACGGCCCGCCCGATCTTGCCCTCCGGGTTGGTCATGGCGTAGACGCGCACGCCCATGGCCTTCATCTTGCCGATGGCCTCGAGGACCTCGGGGGTGGTGCCGGACTCGGAGGCGGTCAGCACGACGGACCTGTCGGTCATGCGCTTGTGGCCCATGACGTTCCACTCGGCGGCGTGGATCAGGTAGACCTCGAGGTCGCGGTCGCCGAACTTGTTCATGAGGTACTCGAGCTGCATGAACTCGTCCCAGGTGCCGCCGACGCCCATCAGGAAGACGGCGTCGTAGCCCTCCTCGTGCACGCGGTCGGCCAGGGCGGTCATCTTCTTGCCGGCCTCGTAGACGTTCCTGCCGTCCTCGAGGTAGCCCTCCTGGTCGAAGTGCATGATCTCGATCTTCTCGGTCTCCTTCATGTGTGTCCTCCCATCACATGTGCGCAATTCTATACATCGCGCTTCTTGCTGATACCAATTATAGCCATACGATTGCTTGTTATTTAATACCAATCCAAACTCACGGAGATTTGCGGCGAACGGTCGGTTTCCTCGCCCGAGTGGTATTACAACGCCAATAGTTGTCTATTTCGAGCGCTACTGCCAACGGGTTCCCCACAACTCGCCAGCTATAAAAGCGTTGCGCCAGACCCGCCCAAGCGTTTCCGGCGCAACCGCGCAGTTTAGTTATTCGGCTTCCATCTCCGCTGTCACACGGCGATACATCTCGATAACCTGAGTCGTCGCCTTGGACGGATCCTGATAGTAGCGGCCATCACACGTCTCGGCCGAGACATAGCCCGTATAGCCGTGGCGCATGAGTGCCTCGAGGTCGGCACGCATATCACGCTCGCCGTCGCCCCAGGCAAGATGCGTCGTGCCGCCGCCCACATCTACAAAGTGGGTGTGAACGATCTTGTCGCCCAAAACCTCAAAGTAGCCGTCGATCGTGTCGCCGGCAACTTCCATGGCGCCAAAGTCGATACAGGCCTTCAGGTTGGGACGATCGACCGCCTCGAGGATGCGCGCGACATCCTGTGCGGTGTTGACCAACACGGACTCCGACGGCTGCAGGGCCTCGAGCGCGACGCGAATACCGCGCGTATCGGCGTAGTCGCACACCGAGCGCAGCATGGCAACGCTGCGGGCCCAGGCGTCCTCAGCCGGCTCGTCCAGATAGGCCCAACCACTCGTCACCAGAATCTGCGGCACGCCCAACTCAACGGCAACGTCGATCACATTCTTAAAGTACGAGAGGATGCGTTTTTGGCCCGCCTCACCGCGCACCGCGACGTTCCACGGCTTGGGGTTGTTCTGCTCGGGGCACACGCACACGATCTTGATACCGTATTGGGCGGCAAGATCGCGAATCTTATCCACCGAATCGTGCTCATGGCAATCCACATATAGGTGCATCGAGCCGGTCCACAGCTCGATATTGCGATAGCCGGCCTCACCTGCAGCCTTAAAAAACGTCTCGATGCTGTAGTAACGATGGTTGATGTTCATGAGCGAAAGCTCGGGTACGACCATAGCCCTCCCCTTTCGTACGGAGTTTTAAAAAACAGGGGGCCGCCGCAGATGCGACAAGCCCCCAAAGATTGACGCAACCGTTAGACGCGATGGAAGCGCGATTCGAACATATTAGGCAAGCACGCCAAAGTAAGCGCCGATGATGCCCACGACCATGGTGCAGAGGATCAGGACCATCGGGTTGATCTTCTTGGAGAGCAGCCAGTAGTAGAGCCAGAAGGCGGCCATACCGAGCATACCGGGCATGATGCCGTCCAGGATGTCCTGGAGAGTCTGGGCGGAGTCGCCCTGACCAATGGCGATGGGCAACGAAGCCCAGAACATGTCCTTGCTCATGGCGCCGACGACCATGACGCCGACAATGCCGACGCAGGCCATGATCTTTTGCATCAGGCCGGTCTTCTGAGCCTCGTCGAGGAAGCCAATGCCTAGCTCATAACCCTTGATAGCGCCAAAGATACGAATCAGGAACGCCGGGATGTTGTAGACGAGCAGGAAGGCGATGGGGCCAAAGACGTTGCCGGCCTGGCACAGGCTGATGCCCACGGCAGCGGCGACGACGCGCAGGGTGGACAGGAAGAAGGAGTCACCCAGGCCGGAAAGCGGACCCATGAGGGCGGCCTTGATGTCGTTGACGCTCTCGGGCTCAACCTCGCCACGAGCGACCTTTTCTTCCATGGCCATCGCGATGCCACCCACGAAGGGAGCGAGCTGCGGGGTGATGTTGAAGAATGCGCTGTGACGGTGCAAGGCCTCGGCGTAATCATCGGGACGGCCGGCATAGATCTTCTTGAGCATGTTGGCGACCATCAGGCAGAAGGCAATGTTCATCTGCTTGTAGTAGGTCCAGGAGAATTCCATGCCCAGGGCGCCGGTGTTCACGGCGCTCTTAATGAGGTCGGAGCGAGTAATCTGGTTCTCGGAATTAGAAGTCATCGTCCTCATCCCCTTCCACAGAAAGCTGGGACTGGGCGCCACCAAGGCCCAGCAGGTCGTACTTGTCGATGCCGATGATGATTGCGATCAGGGCGACGCCGAGGACGGGCACGTTGGCATAGGAGCACAGCAGGAAGCCCAGGAAGTAGAACGGCACGAGCTGCTTGGTAAGCACCAGACGGCCGAGCATGGCGAAGCCCATGGCAGGCAGGATGTTGGCTGCGACGCCAAAGCCATCGAGGACGAACGTCGGGATGAAGTCGAGCAGGCCCTGAACGGCGTCGGCACCCAGATAGAAGGAGACCGAGCACAGGATAAAGGCCAGGACGACAATCACGAGACCGATAATCCAGTGCATAGCGTAGATACCCTTGAGGTTACCCTTGCTGGCAAAGACGTCGGCACGGTCGACCAGAAGGGGCATACCGGCGTTGACGACGTTCTTAATGGCCAGGCACAGAGTGGCGATGGGCATCGCGAGCGCGATAGCGGCCTCGGTGCTCTGACCCAGCTGAATAGCGAAGGCGCAGGCGAGCACACCGCCAATACACTCATCGGGCGGCACGTAAGCGCCGATGGAGATTGAACCCATGAAGAGCAGCTCGAGGCTCGCACCGATGGCGAGGCCGGACTGCAGGTCCCCGAGGACTATGCCGACGAGCGGGCACAGAACGATCGGGCGGAACGCATAGAGCGTACCGAGCTGATAATCGAGCTTACCGAAGGCAGCGATAAGTCCGATGAGGATCGCTTGAACAAGCATTGTTCCTCCCTTTGATCCCTCTTGGATCCGCGCGGCGATTCCCGACTTGTCAGCGCGCCCTTTTCCATGCCGACAATCGCCTAGACAGATCCAGCTTGTACCGGTGTGCTGTTAACACCTAAACCGGTGCAAATGATTTGATACCAATTATATAGTCATGAGAAAACTATTTAATACCAATCGCTCAACGGGCGTGTACTCCCGGTGAACGGTAGATGGGGGTAACGGGTAAAGCGTTTATCCGGTACGCCCACGAATACGGGCGGCGCCGTGCGCGCCGCCCGTGGTTCTCAATTAGAGGGCGCTTAGGGCATCGACCTTGGGGTCGTCGGCCAGAGCGCGAATCTCGACCTCGACACCGCGGCCGGCGAGCTCGCGAATGTCCTCTTCCTCGGCGGCGGTCACAAAGATCTGGCGGGAGATCTTACGGGCATCGGGACGCCGCTCGTCCTTGGACTTGGTGTTGCCCAGGTTGATGGAGGTGATCTGCGGGCAGCCGTCGACAAGCTGCTTGGCCTCGGCGATGCTGGCGACGCAGATGATCATCTTGTACTTATCGGTAACACCAGAGTTGATGGCCTCGATGGCGTGCTCCATGTCCTTGATGACGAGCTTGACGTTGGCCGGCTTTCCCATCTTGAGCGTAGTCTTCCAGACGGGATCGTTGGCAACCTTGTCGCCAACGCAGAAGATGCAGTCAGAGCCCAAGCCCTGGACCCAAGAGACGGCCACCTGGCCATGAAGCAGACGATGGTCGACGCGAAGCAGTTGAATCATGATTGACCCCCAAAGGTCTCATGCCGGAAACCCGGCCCCATTAATAGCAAGCGGTGACTAGAACTCTTCCTCGTCATCCGCATCGGTCAGCAGGTCGTTGACAAACTTGACGCGCGTGTCGTCAGCCGCGAGGATCTCGCGGATAACCTGATCGGCGGGAGCCTCCTGGTCCGAAAAGAGCAGCTGGATCAGCAGCGGCAGATTCATGTTGGCAACCAGGTAGGTGTTGGGGCGCGTCTGGACGATCTTGGTGAACTCGTTGTTGACGCTGCCGCCAAACAGGTCGGTGCACACGATTACGTCGTCGGCGGGGTCGAAGGTCGCCAGGAGCTTGGCGGCCTCCTCGGCGACGTCGGTGCGGCCGTCGACAAACATCGACAGGTCGTGGACGTTATCGCGCGCGCCCGAGAGCAGCTCGGTGCTCTCCTTGATGCCGGTCGCAAAATGCGCGTGGCTGGCGAAGATGTATTGCCTCATTGCGGTTTCCCCCAAATGAAATTAGTAGTCGAACTGGTGGTAGTAGCGGCGGTACTTGAGGTTGTGCTTGGTGACCAGCTCGTAGTTGCGCGAGAGGCGGTCGGTGGTCAGCACGGACAGGATCCACGGCGACACGATGACGCGGAAGTCGTCGTCCAGGCCCGGGATCGCGTACTCGGCGGTGTCGATGATGACGTAGTCCTCGTCGCCGGTCACGCCGCTGGTGAGGAAGGCGCGGACGCGCTCGTCGAGGGCGCGGCACTCGTCCTCTCCCATGAACAGGAACACCGGGACGCCGGGCTCGAGCAGCTCGAGCGTGCCGTGGAAGAAGTCGTGCGAGGTGATGTGGCGGATGCGCTTCCACTGCATCTCCTCGAGCAGGCACATGGAGTACAGGATGGTCTCGCCCCACAGGGCGCCCGAGCCGATGAACATGGTGTAGTCGGCCAGGGCGTACTTCCTCGCGAGCTCCTCGGCGCGCGGCTCGAAGCGCTTGCGGATGTCGAGCATGTCCTTCCAGACGTCCTTCGTCTGCTCGATGAACAGGTCGAACTTGGGGAAGCAGCCGCGGCGGTTGAGCAGGCGCAGTCCGAAGCAGTCGGCGAGGTAGTAGCCCTTCTCGCAGCCGCCGGCGCCGTGGTCGGAGGCCATCATGACGCAGTTCTCGGCGCCCACGGCCCGCCCGATCTTGCCCTCCGGGTTGGTCATGGCGTAGACGCGCACGCCCATGGCCTTCATCTTGCCGATGGCCTCGAGGACCTCGGGGGTGGTGCCGGACTCGGAGGCGGTCAGCACGACGGACCTGTCGGTCATGCGCTTGTGGCCCATGACGTTCCACTCGGCGGCGTGGATCAGGTAGACCTCGAGGTCGCGGTCGCCGAACTTGTTCATGAGGTACTCGAGCTGCATGAACTCGTCCCAGGTGCCGCCGACGCCCATCAGGAAGACGGCGTCGTAGCCCTCCTCGTGCACGCGGTCGGCCAGGGCGGTCATCTTCTTGCCGGCCTCGTAGACGTTCCTGCCGTCCTCGAGGTAGCCCTCCTGGTCGAAGTGCATGATCTCGATCTTCTCGGTCTCCTTCATTCCCGCTCCTTTCACGAGCAGTTTGAATTGTCGCACGGGTACGAACGGGTTTGCCGTCCCATTCGTCTCGCTTAATCTTGCGGTCATCTTAGCCGCAAACTCAACAATTCAAAGGTTCTTAATACCAGTGAACGATAACAGGTTAGCCGTTTTTAATACCGATTTTTCGATTTCATCCTCCCCTCTCGGTAGACGGTCAGTTTTGGCCGCTCATCGGTCAAGCGGCACATATCCTCAAAAAAACGAGCGCCCCCGCCGTGCGCGAGGACGCTCTCAACGCTAATAGTTGTAGGAATAACCGCCGGCGTCGCCGCGGGTAAAGGACTTGGCGTGCTCGATGACCTGTCCGCTCGCATCGTAGGTCAGGCATTCCAGCACAAGTGCCAAATCGCCCGCCTCAAGATCGAGCAGGCTCGCGTCGCGCGCACCCAGCGCCTCGATATCGAGCTTCTCGATCGACTTGTCCGGCTTTCGGCCGAGCATGTCGTATGTCTCGTACAGACTAAAGACCGAAATATCGACATCCTCGATACCCGGGAACAGCAGGCACGGAATCAGCGTCATCTCGATCGACACGGGCTCGCCGTCGATGCAGTTAAGACGGCGCACCGAGTAAAGAAGGTCGTCCTCGGCGATACCAAACAGGTCGGCATAGTACGGCCCGGCATAGCGCTTGGAGCGCGCCAAGATGCGCACCGACGGCGTCGCGCCCGAGGCCAGGACCGTCTGACGAAAGCCGCCCTTGCGAACATGTTCGTCAAACCACTTGTGCCCCACAAAGGCACCCTTGCCCTGCACGCGACGGATCTGACCGCTCTTGACCAGCTCGTCCATGGCGCTTCGAATCGTCAGGCGCGTGGTGCCAAACTCCTCGGCAAGCTCGTTTTCGGACGGTATCATCGAACCCGTCGGATAGTCACCGCGTTCGATTCGCTCCGCAATACAACGGCGAATTTGCTTGTAGACCGGCAGGCCCTCTACTGCTTCAGCCATTCGACACCCACCTTCGTCGCAACGCCGTCCGCCTCGCCGTTATCGGCAAACCGATACTTGGTCGGCAGAATCACGGCCTTGCAGTACTCGACAAAACCATTGTTCTCGTCGCGCTCGTGCGAAGCCTTGTAGAACACCGGCGTGCCCTCTTGGGCATCCAGCAGCTTGGCCTCTTCGGCGTTCAGGCGGCTGATGGAAATATGCTCCTTGCCGTGCGTCACATGAACGTTGCCTTCTTTGAGCAAAACGTCGTAGAGGCTCTCCTGCTCAAAATCGTGATCGGGAAGCGACGGGCACAAAGACAGGTTGACGTAAGCCGTCTCGATCGACGCCGGAGAACCATTAACCACGCGCACGCGTCGAATGCAAAAGAGTGGCATGCCCAGATCGATCTGCGCCTTTTGAGCAAAATCGATATCAGCATACACGACCTTTGACCAGACCAAACGCGCAGTCGACTTTAAGCCGACCCTCTCGACGGCCTGGGTATAGTTCCATGTTTCCTGAAAGATGTTCAGCGGCTTGGGAGGGCACACATAGGTGCCCGAGCCACGACGGCTTTCTAGGGTTCCACACGAAATAAGGCGCGTAATGGCAGCGCGCAGCGCCGTGCGCGACACGCCCAGCTCCTCGCAGAGCGCGCGCTCGGCGGGCAGTCGGTCGCCACCTTGTAAGTCATAGTGTTTGATATACCAAAGAATGCCCTCAAAGGCGCGATCTTTGGGCGGAATCGCATATGGTTCGCTCGACATGGGCAAGGCTCCTCAACCGCTTGATGCTGCGGGCATCATTTCTCCGAACACCCCATGGCGTCGAAGGCTTCCTTAATCTGTTCCGCAACGTTCCGATACGACCGATACAGGCCGGAGTCTCGCTTGACTTCGCCCGCGGTCACCGGAATCTCAAGCTTCGAAATCTCATCCTCGCCGGTTTGCACGGCAACGATGACACCCATACCAAGGCACATATTACGCTTGGCGGCGTTATTTTTGGTAGCCTGAGCTGGATTAATCAGAATCTGCTGAGCGAGCTCACGATTGCTGAGCTCCGGTACATCCTCGGGATTTCCAGTCTCAACGATCTCGCACTGCAGCACATCCGCATAGTCAAAGATCTTTGGCTCGGCACCACGCTGATGCACAGCCCACTTGTGGCGCGTGGCATCTTGGTAGATAGCCGGCAAAAACGTAAACCGCGGCGGGTCCAAAATCGTATCCGTGATGGTAAACACATCGGGATCAAAGGCATCCTGCGGGTTTTTCTTCTTGAACAGCCCCATATCAGCCTCCCGTACTAGTATTAAACAACTCAAGCCGAATATAGCACCAATTTGAAGTTGCAACGGCAACCCTTCGGTACACGGCGGCAATCACGCGCTCAGCGGAAAAGTGTACGGGCGAGGGCCGGGGTGCCTGCTTTGTTTTGAGAAGTGGGCTCCGCGAACTTCTCAAAACAAAGCAGGCACCCCGGCCCCGGCGATGTATCTCGGGCTAGCCATAGTAAGACTTCCTGTTTCCAAGGCAGCAACAGCCATGTCCC
>URCS01000066.1 GCA_900546455.1 uncultured Collinsella sp.
GCGGTCGGCGGGGCCATTGTGGCTCTTGACAGCGGATTGGGTCATATGAGCGAAAGCCCGCCAGAGCGAGCAAGGTGCCTTGAAACAAGGCGGCATTGACCTTCTGGTCATGCCGCCGAAGTTGAAAGGCAGATTGCCGCCCTGGCGGGCTTGCAGCGTCGGCTGATTACGGCGTTTGGTAAAACGCCGTAACTATCTAACCACCAAGATATGCCTTGCGGACGTTGTCGTCGTGCAGGAGTTCTTGGCCGGTGCCGGTCATGGTGATCTTGCCGGTCTCGAGCACGTAGCCGCGTGTGGCGATGGAAAGAGCCATCTGTGCGTTTTGCTCGACCAGGAGCACCGTGGTTCCGGCCTTATGCAGATCCTCGACAATTTGGAAGATCTGCTCAATCAGAATCGGTGCCAAGCCCATAGAGGGCTCATCGAGCATGAGCAGCTTAGGGTTACTCATAAGGGCGCGGCCCATAACGAGCATCTGCTGCTCGCCGCCCGAAAGGGTGCCGGCGACCTGGCGACGACGCTCCTTCAGGCGCGGGAACTGTTCGTAGACGCGCTCGAGACCCGGAGCCACCGTTGATTTGGGCTGCGTATAGGCACCCATTTCCAGGTTCTCCTCGACCGTCATCTGCAAAAACGCGCGACGGCCCTCGGGCACCTGGGCCAGGCCCTTGCCCACCAGCTTGTCGGCAGGCGTATGGGTAATGTCCTCGCCCATAAACTTGATGGAGCCGGTCTTGGAACGCAGCAGGCCCGAGACGGTCTTAAGCGTCGTGGACTTGCCGGCGCCGTTGGCACCGATCAGAGCCACGATCTCGCCCTCGTTGACGTTAAAGGAGATGTCCTTGATGGCGTGGATAGCGCCGTACCAGACGTTGATGTTGTAGACGGAAAGCATCGGCTCTGCCATTTAGTTCTCCCCCTTATCCTGCTTGCCCAGATATGCCTCGATAACAGCGTCGTTGTTCTGGATCTCCTCGGCCGTGCCCTTGGCGATGACCTTACCAAAGTTGAGCACGCAGATGCCCTCGCAGATGTTCATAACGAGCGACATATCATGCTCGATAAGCATGATGGCGATACCAAAGGTGTCGCGAATCTTGACGATGTTCTCCATGAGCTCCGCGGTCTCGGACGGGTTCATGCCGGCGGCAGGCTCGTCGAGCAGCAGCAGTTTGGGGTTGGTGGCAAGCGCGCGAACGATCTCCAGACGACGCTGAGCGCCGTAAGGAAGCGAGCCGGCCTGTTCATTTGCCAGGTGCTCCATGTCAAAAATGGACAGCAGCTCCATGGCGCGCTCGTGGGCGGCCTTCTCGTGCTTCCAATACGTAGGCAGGCGCAGCACGCCCTCAAAACCGGAGTAGCGCTCCTGGTTGTGCAGGCCGACCTTGACGTTGTCCTCCACCGTCATGGTGTTGAACAGACGGATGTTCTGGAACGTACGGGCAATACCCATGCGGTTGACCTGGTAGACCGACTTGCCCGAAGTGTCCTCACCGTCGAGCAGGATGGTGCCGTGCGTAGGCTGGTACACCTTGGTGAGCAGGTTGAAGACCGTGGTCTTGCCAGCGCCGTTGGGGCCGATGAGACCGGCGATCTCGGTTTTGCCGATAGTCAGGCTAAAGTCGTCGACTGCCTTAAGACCACCGAACTCAATGCCCAGGTGGATGCACTCGAGCGCCGGGCGCTGACCCAGGTCGCGGTCGGGAACGATGGCGCCAGAAGGATACGGGACCATCTTGCCCTTGTTGAACTCAAACTTACTGGGCATCGGCTGCCACCTCCTTCTTGGAAGCAAGGCGGTCCTTAATGCGTGCGAAGAACGCCTTGAGCTGCGGGTTGTTGGTAAAGATCATGACCAGGATCAGCACGATGGCGTAGATGAGCATGCGATAGTCCGAGAACTGACGGAGCAGCTCGGGAAGCACCGTGAGCAACGCCGCGGCGATGACGGAGCCGCGCATATTGCCCAGACCACCCAGAACCACGAACACCAGGATGAGGATGGACGTGTTGAAGTCGAACTTGGTGGCGGAGAGCTGCGAGAAGTTACCGCCGAAGAGAGCTCCGGCAGCACCGGCGAGGGCAGCGGAAACCACGAAGGCGATCATGCGGTACTCGGTGACGGAGATGCCTACGGACTCGGCTGCAATCTTGTTATCGCGCACGGCCATAATGGCACGGCCGGTACGGCTGCGAACCAGGTTGAGTACAATCACGAGCGCGACCATAACCAAGATGGCGCCGGCGAGGAAGGTCGAGTACGTCGACACGCCCGAGGCGCCCTGGGCGCCCTTGATGATGGCGGTGCCGTCCTCGAGCAGGTGCAGGTCGTCGATCGTAGAGTTGCCCGTGATGTTAAAGATCACGTGCAGGCCGCGGGAGTCGACACCCACGATAAGGCAAGTGACAATCTCTTTGATGATCTCGCCAAAAGCCAGGGTCACGATGGCCAGATAGTCGCCGCTCAGGCGCAGGACCGGGATGCCAATCAAGAAGCCCAAGACGGCAGCGGCGATAGCGCCGACCACGATGCTGATGATCAGGCGCACCGGATCGGAGGGAACGGCGCTCTCGAGGGCGACCGCGGTGACGATGCCCGTATAGGCGCCGACGCTCATAAAGCCCGCGTGGCCCAGCGACAGGTCGCCCGCGATGCCGACGACGAGGTTGAGGGAGATGGCCATGACGATATAGGCCGTGATGGGAACCAGCTGACCGGCGATCATGCGCGGAATCATGTGGTTCGACTGCATAAAGAACACGACGGCGAAGGCCACGATGCACATGGCGTACGTGACAAAGTCGTGACGCGTCTGCTTGTCTTTAAGAAACTTCATAACGCTCACCTACACCTTCTCGGGGACGTACTTGCCCAAGAGGCCGGCAGGCTTGACGAGCAGGACGATGATCAAAACACCAAAGACGATGGAGTTGGCAAGGCTCGTGGAAATGTAAGCCTGTGCCATCGCCTCGATGATGCCGATGAGAATGCCGCCGACAAAGGCGCCGGGGATGGAGCCGATGCCACCGAAGACGGCGGCGTCGAAGGCCTTGATGCCAGGCATGGCGCCTGTCGTAGGCTGCAGCACCGGCGAGTAGGAGCACAGCAGCACGCCGGCGATGGCGGCAAGGGCAGAGCCGATGGCAAACGTCATCGAGATGGTGCGGTTGACGTTGATGCCCATGAGCTGAGCGGCGGCCTTGTCCTCGGACACGGCGCGCATGGCTTTGCCCATCTTGGTCTTACCTGTAAAGAACATCAGGCCGGCCATGATAACCAGGCAGGCGACGATGGTGACGAGCGAGACGGCGCTTACGTTGAACTTGGCCAAGAACTCCGGCACCTGGAAGGTGACGAGCGAAGTGAAGTTCTTGGGCGTGGCGCCCCACAGAAGCTGCGCGGCGTTCTGCAGGAAGTAAGACACGCCGATAGCCGTGATCAGAACGGCCAGCGGGCCCGCCTGACGCAGCGGCTTGTATGCCAGACCCTCGATGAGAACACCGAGAACGGTGCAGACCACACAAGAGAGAATTACAGATGCCCAGCCCGGGAGGCCGAGATACGACGTGGCGCAGAACGAGACATAGGCACCGACCATGATGACATCGCCGTGAGCGAAGTTCAGCATCTTGGCGATACCGTAGACCATGGTGTAGCCCAACGCGATGATGGCGTAGACGCTGCCCATGGACAGGCCGTTGACCAGGTATTGGATAAAGACCGTCATGTTCCACATCCCCCTTTCGAATAGGTTTCCAGTTAATGTATGAAACAGGGACGTTACATCGTCCCTAGATACCAAGCAAGCAGGGAAGGCCAAAACCTCCCCTGCTTGGGATCAAAACCGCTCTATGTAAGGCGGCCAATTAGGCCTGTACGTACTTGCCGTCGGTAATGACGTACGCCGTCGGGTCCTTCTGGACCTGGCCCTTGTCGTTCCAGGAGAGCTTGCCAGTCAGACCGTCAACGGTAATGTTGCGCATAGCCTCGGGAAGCTTCTCGGCAACCTCGGTCGGGTCGGCGTCGGCACCCAGGCCGGCTTCCTTGAGGGCCTCGACCACCGCATGCACGCCGTCGTAGGCGTCGGCGGCAAACTGGTCCGGAGTCTCGCCATACTTATCCTTGTAGGCGTTGACGAAGTCGGCATTCTTCTCGTCATCGGCGGAGAATGGGGTCATGAGCAGCAGACCCTCGGCCAGAGAGGTGTCGAAACCTTCCACGCCCAGGATACCGTCCATACCGTCGCAGCCCATCATCTTGACGTCGTAGCCCATGTCCTTGGCGTTCTTGAGCAGGACGGATGCGGGCGTGTAGTAGATCGGTGCAAAAATCATGGTGGCGCCGGCCTGCTTTGCCTTGGTCAGCTGGTTGGTAAAACTCGTAGCAGAGTCGTCCTTGAAGGTCTCCTCGTCGACAATCTCAAGCTTAGACTTAGCGGCCTGGGCCTTAAAAGAATCTGCGATGCCCGAAGAATAGGCGTCGCCGGAGTTATAGAACAGCACGAACTTCTCGTTCGCATACTTCTGCGCCAGGAACTTGGCAGCGTTGACACCCTGGTTGGGGTCGGTGAAGCAAACCTGGAAGACGCAATCCTTGCCCTTGGTAACGTCCTCGGAGGACGCGGACGGGGTGATCATGAACGTCTCGGGGTCGTTACCACACTCTGCGGCAACGGCAACCGACGCACCCGTGGTGGTCGGGCCGACGAGGGCCTGCATGCCCCAGTCGAGCAGGGTGTTGAAGGCGTTGACGGCCTTCTCGCCGTCAGCCTGGTCGTCCTCGGCCTTGCTGACAAGCGGCAGCTCCTTGGTCGAGAAATCCTTGCAGCCAAGCTCGACAGCCTGGGTAACGGACTTGCCGTAGGACGCGTTGGCGCCGGTCAGCGGGCCGATGGTGCCGATCTTAAACGAAGCGTCGCCCGAAGCGGAACCACTGTCGCCGCCGTTGGAGGAGCAGCCAGCTAGAATGGACATCGCCCCCAGACCTGCTGCGCTCGCGATAACGCTCCTGCGATTCATAACAGGGTTCAATGACTTACCGGTGAGGCTCGACATGCGGCTCTCCTCTCAAATCTCGTCGGGTTTCGGTTACCCGACAGGCCATCCTTCGCCGTGTTCGGCGTTCGCAAAATAGTAGACGCTTTAGTTAAGGAAAGTGGCGATTATTTCAACTTTTCTTTGGATTTGTTCATTTATCCATAATTCTGCGTATTTCTATTACTTTATGCAGTATTGCCACTTTATTATGTAAAAGTAATGTTTCCATTCTGTTACAGGCGTCCCTGCCCTGAATAAAACAGCCTCACCGGTCGTGCTTTATGCGCACTTAGGCGGCGATGTACTTGCCGTCCTGAATCACATAGGCCGTAGCGGGCTTCTCGACTTGGCCTTCGTCGTTCCACGTGAGCTCGCCCGTCAGGCCCTCGATCTTGATCTTGCGCATGGCCTTGGCAAGGTCGCCGGCAATGCCGGCACCGTCGGCCGTAAGGTCGATGCCCGCTTTATCGATAGCCTCGACGATTGCGTGGACGCAATCGTAGGCGTCGGCGGCAAACTGGTTAGGCGTCTCGTCGTAGGCATCCTTATAGGCCTTGACGAAGTCGGCATTCTTCTCGTCGTCAGCCGAAAACGGGGTCATGAGCAGTACCCCCTCGGCAAGAGAGGTATCGAAGCCCTCGACAGAGAGCAGGCCGTCCATGCCGTCGGTACCCATGAGCGTCATATCGTAGCCCATGTCCTTGGCGTTCTTGAGCAGGACGGACGCCGGCGTGTAGTAGATCGGCGCAAAGATGAGCGTGGCGCCGGCCTCCTTGGCCTTGGTGAGCTGGTTGGTAAAGCTCGTGGAGGAGTCGTCCTTAAAGGTCTCGGTATCGACGATATCGAGCTTGGACGCCTTGGCCTGCTCGGCAAAAGCGTCGGCAACGCCCGAGCTATACGTATCGCCGGAGTTGTAGAACAGGGCGATCTTGGCATCCGCGTACTTCTCGGCCAAGAACTTCGCGGCGCTGGCGCCCATGGTGGGATCGGTGAAGCAAACCTGAAAGACCGTGGTCTTGTCCTTGGTGACGTCGAGCGACGAGGCCGAAGGCGTGACCATGAGCATATCGCCGGCGATCTCGCCCGAGACGGCGACGGCGGCACCAGTCGTGACGGGGCCGACGAGAGCCTGCATGCCCCAGTCGCACAGGGTATTGAAGGCGTTGATGGCCTTTTCGCCGTCGGCGACGTCGTCCTCGGACTTAAGCGAGAATTTGAGGTCCTTGGTCGAGAAATCCTTGGCGGCGAGCTTGGCACCCTTCTCGGCCGAAACGCCATAGGTTGCCGCGGCGCCGGTCAGAGGGCCGATGACACCGATCTTGAAGGTCTTGCCGTCATCGGCGGAGCCGCCGTCCGAGCCACCCGACGAGCAACCAGCGAGTGCGGCGGTGCTGCCGAGTGCCACGGCGCCGGCGAGAAAGTTCCTACGGCTGAGCGTGCTGTTGATGTTGAGCATGGTGTCCCCCTTTTCGCTGGCCGCGATGCGGCCGTCTTGCGGTACAGGGCAAACCTTATGGTGCAAACGTTGACAGTTTGTTACGGAGTTCCGTTTGTAGCGAGCATGTTTCCAATGTTTCCGCAGCGTTTCGGGGGTGCCGTTTTGTGCGACTCCTGTTGCCTGGCGAGCACGCGCCCTCGGTTCACGCTAGAATGCATTCAACCTTTAAGCGGTTAATCCATCCATAAGATGCACGAAGGAGCTATCTATGAGCGAACCCCTGCGCACCGTGAACGTCGCCCTGCGCACCGTGAACGTCGGTCTGATCGGTCTGGGAACCGTCGGCGGCGGCGTGGCCCGTCTAATCAAGAGCCACCACGATGAGTACCTGGCAGCCTACGGCATCGACCTTAAGCTGACCCGCGCCTGCGCGCTTGCTTGGGAGCAGGCCGAGGCAGCAGGCATTGAGCGCGAGGCCTTTACGAGTGACTGGCACGATGTCGCAACCGACCCCGCCGTCGACATCGTCGTCGAGCTGATCGGCGGCGAGCATCCCGCAACCGAGATCTTCACCACTGCCTTTGAGCACGGCAAGCACGTCGTCTCTGCCAACAAGGCCCTGCTGGGCCGTCACGTCGAGACGCTTGCCGAGAAGGCGCGCGCGTGCGGCGTGCAGATTAAGTGCGAGGCCAGCTGCGGCGGCGGTATCCCCATCGTGAGCACGCTTGAGCACGACCTGGTGGGCAACAAGATCCTGACCATCGCCGGCATCCTTAACGGCACCACCAACTATATCCTGTCGCGCATGGACGCCGAGGGCGCCGATTACGCCGACGTCCTTGCCGACGCGCAGGCCAAGGGCTATGCCGAGGCCGATCCATCCGCCGACGTCGACGGCTTCGACGCCGCCAGCAAGACGGCGATCCTCGCCTCCATCGGCTTTGGCACCCGCGTGACCACCGACGATGTGTACCAGCAGGGTATCCGCACCATCGGTGCCGAGGACATCGCCCAGGCCCGCGAGCTCGGCTACACCATTAAGCTGCTGGGCATCGCCCGTAACACCGACGCCGGCGTCGACGTCCGCGTGCACCCCACGCTGATCCCCGCCGACCACATGCTTGCCAAGGTCAACGGCGCCATGAACGCCGTCTACGTGGTGGGTGACGCCGTGGGCGAGACCATGTTCTATGGTGCTGGCGCAGGCTCCTTCCCCACCGCGAGCGCCGTCGTGGGCGATATCCTGTCGCTCTCCGAGCAGATCAGCCGCGGCGTGGCTCCGTTGCCCGAGATCGAGCCCTATGGTCACAACCTCGCCTTTAAGCCCATGGACGAGCTCCAGACCAAGTACTATGTGCGCCTGAAGGTTGCCGACCGCGTGGGCGCCCTGTCCGAGACGGTCGACATCTTTGCCAAGCACAACATCTCGATCTCGCTCATCAACCAGGTCGAGGACGGCAAGTCGGGCGTCAGCGATGCCTGCTCGGTCATCTTCCTGACGCACCGCGCGCTCGAAAAGGACGTCCAAGCTGCCGCCGCCGAGCTTGCCAGCGTCGACTGCGTGGCCGAGGTCGCCAACGTCCTGCGCATCGAGGACGTCGAGGCTTGGACCGAAGGCGTCATGGCCAACTAACCCAACGCTCGCCTAGCAATACGCGCCTTGAGGGCTCCCGTCCGATGTGGGACGGGAGCCCTTTTGTCTCCTGCCCCAAGCACAACGGCAGAGCACATTTGCGCGAGCCGCTCATCGGTAACGCGGGCTACCGTTCACCGATATGCAAACACGGCCGATTCCGGTTACGGCTACGCTGTGCTGCGAATGTCCGCCCGCGATGAGAGGAAATACCATGTTGCTCGAGGGCAAGAAAGCAATCATCACCGGAGGCACGCGCGGTATCGGCTATGCCATCGCCTGCCGTTTTATCGAGGAGGGCGCCGCCGTCACTGTCTTTGGCTCGCGTCAGGAGACCGCCGATGCGGCCGTTGAGAAGCTGGCAGCCGCCTATCCCGACGCCAAGGTCTGGGGTCGCTCCTGCGATCTCACCTCGCTCGAGGCCGTGACTGAGGCCTTTACGCAGACTGCAGCCGACATGGGCGGCTTGGACACGGTCGTCAACAATGCCGGTATCTCCCAGCGTTCACCCCTCTTGGACTACACGGCCGAGGAGTTCGCAAAGGTCATGGACCTTAACGTCGTCGCCGTCTTTAATGGCCACCAGGCTGCCGCCAAGATCATGACCGAGGCCGGCCACGGCGGCACCATCACTACCACAAGCTCGATGGTCGCCAAGTACGGCCAGCCCTCCGGCGTCGGTTACCCCACGTCCAAATTTGCCGTCAACGGCATGGTCCAGTCGCTCTCGCGCGAGCTTGCTCCCATGGGCATCCGCGTCAACGCCGTTGCCCCCGGCGTGACTAAGACCGACATGGTCGCCAACCTGCCCGAAGAGGTCATCAAGCCCATCATCGCCACCATTCCGCTGGGTCGCATGGGCGAGCCCGAGGATGTCGCCAACGCCTTTGTTTTCCTGGCGAGCGACATGTCCTCCTATGTCACGGGCGCCGTGCTCCCCGTCGACGGAGCCGCCCGCTCCTAAGGGTCACAGGCTTTTGCCCCAGCCTTCTACAGAGCCCTACGCAAAAGGCGCGCTGTCTGCATCGATTGCAGGCAGCGCGCCTTTTTGTGTTTGCAGGGGAAGCTGCGTCCCGGCATTTCAGCTCAGAACGGAACATGGTTCCCCCCAGAATCCCCTTGCGGAAACTACATCCCACTCCGTCCATTACGGGACACAGTTTCCCGAAGGGCAGTTGAGTCATGCCATCCTAATCAAAACGCGACCGTATTGCGCCCCTAAGATAACCAGCTCTCATGCTGGAACGAACGCATCATGCGGCGCGACCGCTCGCCGACATGCAATTTGTTGCACAGTAAAATCGACCAGTGGCACCTTTATCCTTTATTTAACGAATAAGGTCAAGGAAGGGAGAACATCATGCCAAGACGGCAAACACCGCTCGAGGTCATGTTCTCCCTGTTCAAGACTTCATTTACCCTGAGCCATCGCGCACTTGCTGAATTGTTACTATCCGATCTGCCGTTAACAAATGGACAGCCTACCGCCCAAATGGCACAGGACACCAGCTGGCTTTCGCGCACGATCGTGCACTCGCAGCCGGGCTCCCTAGAAGATCGCTACTTTGCCGACGGTTGATTTCCGATCTCAGCCGAACACATTAGGCGGACAGGCCGTTCCCGCAGCTAGCCGAACGCCCCCGAGGCCCCATCCGGGCCCCGGGGGCGCCGTTTTCCCAGTT
>URCS01000067.1 GCA_900546455.1 uncultured Collinsella sp.
CGGCCAGCTGCCACCTGCTGTGGAACGGCAACGATTTTCGCATGCGCCGCTTTCTGATCGATCGCGGCGATGCTGCCGACGAGGCGCTCGACGACGAGCAGCGCGCGTGGGCGCTCCAGAACCGATATCGTCTGCTCAGCCAGATGGAGGGCTACTGCAATACCACCGGCTGCCTACGCGAATACATGCTGCGCTACTTTGGCGACGAGGCCGCGGCCGAGCATGCGGCAGCCGCCGCGGGCGGCACGGCAGACGACGCCGAGGGCTGCGGCAACTGCAGCAACTGTCTCACGCAGTTCGAGGTCGAGGACGTCACCGATATGGCTCGCGCCGCCGTGCGCTATGTGGCCACGCGTCCCATGCGCTTTGGCAAGTCGCTGATCGCCGATGTGCTCCACGGCGGCAACACCGAGCGTATTCGCCAGATGCATTTGGACGAGGACCGCGGCTACGGTGAGCTGTCGGGCGAATCGGTCGGGCGCATCAAGGACATCATCGGCCAGCTGTGCGGTCGCGGTTATCTGGCTACCTCGCAGGGGCAGTACCCGGTCGTGGGACTGGGTCCGCGTGCCGGCGAGGTCGAGGACGAGGCGTTTGCCTTTACCGTTAAGCGTCGCGCGTCCAAGCGCAAGGCCTCGGCCCGCGCCCGCCGCGCCGTCGATCTGCTGCGTGAGGAGGCCGAGCTGGATCAGCGCCCGCGCGTGGGCGACGACGCCGAGCTGTTCGAGCGCCTGCGTGCCCTCCGCAAGGAGATCTCGACGGAGCTGGAGATGGCGCCGTACATGGTCTTCTCCGACAAGGCCCTGCGCGGCCTGTGCCGCCTGCGCCCGCAGACGCGCGACGAGCTCATTCGGGTCAACGGCATTGGCGAGAAAAAGGCCGACGCCTTTGGCGAGCAGTTTATGGCGGCGATTGAAGAGTTTGAGTCCGAGCATGCGCGGGATGGAGCGTAACGATGGCTTTCGATAGCAAGACCGACCGTACTGACGTGTCCGCCGTGCCGCTATACCAGCAGGTCATGGACGACTTAAAGGGCGAGATCGCGCGCGGCGTGTACGCTGCCGGCTCGCGCATTCCTTCCGAGATGGAGCTCGCGAAGTCCTACGGCGTGGGGCGCGTCACCGTGCGTCGCGCCATCGAGGAGCTGTCGCGTGCGGGGTATCTCAACCGCCAACAGGGGAGGGGTACCTTTGTGTGCGCTCCCAAGCTCAAGCGCAAGATTGTCCAGAAGGGCGACGTCCAGAGCTTTACTGAGGGTTGTGCTGCCAACGACATGGTGCCGGGTGCGCGTCTGGTGTCGCGCATGGTGGTCGCGGCGACGCGCGAGGACGCGGCGTTCTTTGGCGTGGAGCCCGGCTGCGAGCTTATCGTGGTCGAGCGCGTGCGCACGGCCGACGGCATCCCCGTCATGCTCGAGAACAACGCCTTTGTGCTCGCCGACCATCCCTATCTGCAGACGCTTGCCGACAAGGGCCTCACGGACAATTCCATCTTTGCGCTCGTTGCCGAGCATTCGGGCCGTGCGCCGCTCAAGTCCGACCCTTGTACCGTGGAGATTGCGCTCGCCGATACTCAGGCGTCCTCGCTGCTGGAGGTGCCGGTCGGCGAGCCGCTCTTCTATATGGAGGCGTACTTTACCGACGAGGACGAGCGGCCCCTGCTGCTCGGACGCCAAAAGATCGTGGGCTCGCGCTACGTGTTCGACATCTAACGTCCACAGATAGAACAATATAGAACAAATTTGGTGAAATGGCTTCACGGGCGTCGTCGTGCGTGCTATAAATAGGACAACATAGAATGACCGCAGGTACGAGCTGCCGTCGTTCAAAGCCGCCACACAAGGAGGAGCATCACCGTGAACGCACACGATCTGGTTCAGGAAATTATCGAGCGCAAGGGCAAGATCGAGAACGTCTTTTGGATCGCCTGCGGCGGTTCGATGATCGACCTGATGCCGGCCAACGAGCTGCTCAAGCGCGAGGCCACCACGTTTGCCTCGACGGTCTACACGGCGCGCGAGTTTTGCCTGATGGCTCCCAAGAGTCTTGGCGAGAAGTCGCTCGTCATCGCCTGCAGCCACAGCGGTAACACGCAGGAGGTCGTCGACGGCTGCGAGATGGCGCTGGCCGCCGGTGCCGAGGTCATTGCCCTCACTGACTGCGAGGGCTCAAAGATCGACAACGGCAAGTGGACCACCTGGGTCTATCCGTGGGGCGAAGGCGTGTCACAGGCCGAGGTGCCGCAGGGCATCGGCGCTCTGATCGCCGCCGAGTTGCTCGACCAGCAGGAGGGCTACGAGGCGCTCGTCGACATGTACGCCGGCCTCAAGCAGATGGATGCGCTGCTGCCCGCTGCCCGCGAAAAGGTCAACGCCGAGCTGGGCGCCCGCTTTGCCGAGCTCTGCCAGCAGCATAAGTTCTTCTACATCCTGGGATCCGGCCCCAACTTTAGCCAGACCTACGCCATGGCCATCTGCTCGCTCATGGAGATGCAATGGCAGCACTGCTGCTACATTCACTCCGGCGAGTATTTCCACGGCCCGTTCGAGGCAACCGAGCCCGGCGTGTTCTACTTTGTGCAGCTCGGATCGGGCGAGTGCCGCCCCATGGAGGAGCGCGCGCTCGCGTTCCTCAACACGCACACCGACACGATCATGGTGCTCGACGCGCTCGAGTACGGCGTGGGCGACGTGCCCGCCAGCGTGCGTTCGTACCTGGAGCCAATCTTCTTCTACAACATGAGCTGCGAGCTGCGCGCCGCCCGCGGCAAGGTGTTCGATCACAGCCCCGAGGTTCGTCGCTACATGGGCATCGAGCAGTACTAATATACCGGGAATAACCTCTCACGACGGGGTCTGCGCTGCGCGCGGGCCCCGTTTTGCGTTGTGGCGGCCGGATTCGTGTCTGCGCGAAAACGAAGGTGAATACTTTTCCGCGAAGTGAACGACCTATTTTGGACCCCCGAAGCATCCACACTTTTTGACGCCAAAACTGCAGGGAAAACTCGGCGAAACCGCAGGAAGCGGCGTCTGAAAAGTGTCGATGCTTCGGGGGCTCGTTTTTGCTCGTTCACTTCGCGGAAAAGTATTCACCTTCGATTCGCAAGGGCATTGCGTGAGTCAAAAAAAGCGTGCCGCGCCGGGTATTTCCGGCGCGGCACGCTTAGTATCGCGCTTAGATTCGCAAGGTTGCGGCAGCCAGCGGCCTACTTTGCGTCGTAGGCCTCGGCGTCCCACCAGTCGAGCTGGGCGATGTTGTCGCGGATGTGCTGGCAGCTCTTGTGGAAGCCCTCGAGCTCGTACTCGGACAGGTCGAGCGTATAAACCTCCTCGACGCCCTCGGCGCCGATCACGCACGGCAGGGAGGTAAAGATGCCCTCCTCGCCATACTGGCCGGTCATGAGCGTGGAGGCGGAAAGCACGGCGTGCTCGTTGTGCAGCACGGCGGCGCAGACGCGCGCGGCGGAGTTGGCGACGGCGTACTCGGTGCACTGCTTGCCCTGGTAGGTCACATAGCCGCCCTTGCGCGCGAGCTCCTCGACCTCCATGTGGTCAAAGGCGTACTTGTCGGGGTTCTCGGCCTGAAGCTCGTTGAGGCTCTTGCCGGCGATGGTCGCGGCCTTAAAGGCAGCCAGCTGGCTAAAGCCGTGCTCGCCGATCATGTAGGCGTCGATGGACTTGGGGCTCACGCCGACCTTCTTGGAGATCTCGGTGCGCAGGCGGGCGGAGTCCAGGCCGCAGCCCGAGCCGATGATCTTCTTGGGATCGTAGCCGGTCAGGTGCCACAGCTCGGTGCACACGACGTCGCAGGGGTTGGAGATGCTTACGAAGATGCCGTCGAAGCCGGCGTCGACGATGCGCTTGGCAAAGGTGCGGGCGGCGTCGGTGGTAAAGAACAGCTCGCCGTCGCGGTTGCCGGCGGCCAGCGCGACCTTACCGGCAGCGTTGACGATGACGTCGCAGCAGGCCAGCTCCTCGTAGTGGTCGTAGCAGTTGACGATCTTGGTGTTATACGGGACAAACGAAAGGGAGTCGCGCAGGTCCTGGACCTCGGACGTCACCTTGGCCTCGTTGATATCGCACAGGTACAGCTCGTCGGCAATGCCCTGCATGAGCAGGCTGTTGGCGACATGTGCTCCTACGTGGCCCTGGCCGACCACACCGATCTTACGCGTCTGGTACATACGAGTATCCTTCCGGCCGAGTTTTTTGCGTCGAACCATTGTAGCGTCCTGCCGTCACTTTGCTAGACTAAAGCGCCGTAGATTTTTGGGACATGCCTTAATCTCTACTTTTGGAGTGATTTGGGCCGCTGACGGCATCGCTGGGCGATGTGCTCGCGCGGATAGGGCTGCTCGTTGTACCATAGCTGCAACTGACTCGTAAGGAGCATCCATGCCCATTCGCATCCCCGACGCCCTCCCTGCCGCCGCGCAGCTCGAGAGCGAGAACATCTTTGTCATGACCGAGTACCGCGCGCTGCACCAGGACATCCGTCCGCTGCGCGTGCTCATCCTCAACCTCATGCCCACCAAGATCGCCACCGAGACGCAGATCATGCGCAAGCTCTCCAACACGCCGCTACAGGTGGAGGTGGACCTGCTGCGCACCAAGACGCACGAGGCCACGCACGTGAGCGCTGGCCACCTGGAGACGTTCTACCGCACGTTCGACGACATCCGCGACATCCACTACGACGGCCTGATCATCACGGGCGCGCCGGTGGAGCAGATGCCGTTCGAAGAGGTCGACTACTGGCCCGAGCTCTGCCAGATTATGGATTGGTCCACCACGCACGTGCATTCTACGTTGCACATTTGTTGGGGCGCGCAGGCGGGCCTGTATCACCACTACGGTATCCAGAAGCACGACCTGCCGGCAAAGGCGAGCGGCGTGTTCGAGCATCATCTGGTGAAGCCGCAAAGCCCGCTGGTCCGTGGTTTTGACGACCGCTTTTATGCCGTGCATTCGCGCAACACCGATGTGCGCCGCGAGGACGTGGAGGGCGAGCCGCAGCTTGAGGTCGTGGCTGTGTCCGACGAGGTGGGCCTGTACATCGTCAAGTCGACCGACAGCCGCCGCTTCTTTGTCTTTGGCCATCCCGAGTACGATACCGACACGCTGCGTCTGGAGTACGAGCGCGACGTGAAGCGCGGGCTCAACCCTCAGGTGCCGGCGCATTACTTCCCGAACGACGACCCCGCCGCCGAGCCGCGCAACGTCTGGCGTAGCCAGGCTCAGTTGCTCTACACCAATTGGCTCAACTACTACGTCTACCAGACCACGCCCTACGACCTGGCCCGCGCCGGCGAGGAGCACTAGGCTGTCGGGGGGGGTACGCCGGCCGTTAGGCGCTGATGATGTGGGGTAGCGGCAGATCGTGGGCGTCGGTGGGAACGTGGTCGACACGCTGCTCGTCAAAGGCGATGCCGATGATTTGGCATGCGGGCGAGAGCATGGGCAGGTAGCGGTCGTAGCAACCTCCGCCGTAGCCCAGGCGCGCGCCGGCGCGGTCGAAAGCCACGAGCGGCACGATAATCATGTCGAGCTCGGCGGCTGGCGCGATGGGGAAGTGGTCGCTGTCGACGTCCGTGGCTGCAAAGGCCCGCGTAGGGTGGGCGATAAACGGGGCCTCGGACGCATCGCCGGCAGAGACTGCCCGCATGCACATGCACTGGCCACAAGCCATGGCGTCTGTTGCCGAGAGCATGCACGGATAGGCCACGCGCCAGCCACGCGCGACGGCCGCGGCGGCAAACGCGGCTGGGTCGACCTCGGAACCCATCGCGGCATAGACGGCAACGGTGCGTTGGCCCGCAGTGCCGCTGGACTCCATCAGCTCAACAAGCCGCGCGCAGATAGCGGCGGACTTTGCCGCCCGCACATCCAAATCAATAGCATCGCGCCGGGCAATCACCGCCCGCCGCAACTCAGTCTTATCCATCCCAGCCTCATCTCCCAAACCTACCAAAAAGGGATAGGTTTATTTTGGCAGGTTTTATCTGGGCAAACGCGATATGGGCAGTAAAGCCACCGCAAATATGCCTGTGAACTGCGCCCTTTGTGGCTGTTTGGGCCTATGCGTTAATGCTATAACGCCGCAGCGATTGCTTCAGTCACAAACTTATTGAGTGACTCACCCTTCTTTGCCGCTGCCAGCGCTGCTTGCTTGTGGAGCTCAGAACCCGTTCTTACGTTGAACGACCCCTTAAAAGCCCGCTCGGGTTCCTTGCCCTTCTCGGCGCAAAACTCAAGGTAATCGTCGACGGCGTCGTGGAAACATTGCTCCACTTCTTCAGCCGTGGAGCCTTCAAATACGATTGCGTCTCTAATGCCGGTGACCATACCTGTTAGCACATGCTGTTCGGCATCGAACTCGACTGGGGCGAAATAACCCTTGTATGCCAAAACGTTACTCATGACTACCTCCGACATCTTGTAGAAATCGAACGATGTTTCGAATGGTCCCCGCTGTCAATTCGTCAGATGGATGTGGCACGTGCATTACGAACATCCTGCCATCTGACGGCCTGTAGAAGCGAGCGCGCGATCCGGATGTCTTGCCTTTGCTATCCATTTCAAAGCCATATGAAGCCATAACTTTTAAAAAATCGGTATACCGATACGTCGAAGGGCAGCTAAGCAGTTGGGCGATGAGTTTATCGGTCCGCGTCATCCCGCCTCACATTCTGCAACTATATCCTAGTCGCCATTTTAGTCCGATGCAAGCACCCCTACTATAGAACATGTGTACGTATAGAACAAGTGTTCGAACTAACACAAAGGCACCTGTGAACTGCGCCCTTTTGTGATGGTTTGGGCTGAATGTTGCGCAACAAGGGCTGCATTTTTGGGTTTACCTTCATGGTGGAAAGAATGCACCGAAAGGAGCCCGCCATGTTTTGTCGCTCGTGTGGTACGCCGCTTGTCGACGACGCCCTCTTTTGCCCCGTATGCGGCGCGCCCGTAGCACCCGACCAGGTCGCGGCCACGCAGCAACCCCAGCCTGCCACGCCCGCTCCTCAGCAATACGTGTCCGTGCAGCAGCCCGTGCGGCGCAAGCGTTTCAAGAAGCCCCTCATCGCCCTTGCCGCGGTGCTTGCCGTGGCGGCGGGTGTCGGCGGGGGAGCGCTGTTCTACTTCACCCAGATCGCGACCACGCCTATCGACGAAAAGACCTTCCCGGATAGCGGCATGCGTGCGCTTGTCTCGACCAAGTACGACACTAACGGTGACGGCCGTATTTCGCACGACGAGGCCAAGGCGGTGACATCGGTCGAGCTGGACGGCATCGCGTCGACGCAGGGTCTGGGCAAGGTGTTCCCCAACGTTACCAGCGTGGAATACGGTGGGGACAAACTCGTCAACCTGGACCTTTCGGGCTGCGGCGACCTTAAGACCGTCGAGCTTAACTCGGCGAGTAACGTCACCGTCGTTAACCTGGACGGTTGCGACAACATCGAGAAGCTTGACCTCTCAAATGCCGGGGAGCTCAAAAGCGTCGATCTTTCGGGCAAAAAGAAGCTCGCTACGTTGGAACTGCCGCAGGATACGAAGGTTAGCGGCATTAAGGACACACAGCTCGACGAGCTGTGGCTGCCGGTGTCCTACGAGGGTACCGATAAATCGGACCAGTACGGCGATATCTACGAGATCGAGCGTGACGAGAACGGTTACGTTACGGGCTTCACGTCTGCCGTCAAGCAAGGTGGCGGCGTAAGCTACAGCGTTGAACATGACGAGACGCATCGCATTTCGGAGATTGAGGAAGACCTGGCAGGCGGTTATGTGAACGTCAACACGTTTACGTACGACGCCGACGGTAACGTCACGCGCATCGACTGCGATGCCGACATAAGCGATTCGTCGAGCACCACGACGTTTACCTACGACGCGGACGGAAACCTGATCAACAAGACGACCCATGCGGGTTACGGCGAGAGCGCGAGCACGTACGTTTACGAGGGCGGCAACCTGGTGTCCGACACCGAGACCGGTCCGGGCAATCCGCGGACGGTCGTGTATTCGTACGGATACGACAAGGATCGCGTGACGTCCTTTACGCTGGACTGTCAGGGCGACACCGTGGGCACCAGGTGGACGATCACCGCGGGCTACGAGTGTGACAAGGACGGCAACATTTCGCGCATCTCGCCTGTGGCATATGACTCGCACGGCAACGACTACGGATCGCTGAACTCGTATGCCGCGGTGGATTATTCGTACAGCGACGGAAAGCTCGACAGGATCGATTCCGAGCGCGGCGGGTATGCGGAGTTTTACTACGACGACCACGGCAACCTGACGTCGGTCGACGAGTATGCCGGCCGCGGTTCGGATGCCGAGTTTGAGTTTGAGCACGAGGTCGAGTACCAGCGCTACTTCTGCAGCAAGCACGAGAAGAACAAGCCGGAGGAGTGGATTCGTCTGGATGCAGAGTACGACGTCGACCAGGGTAGCTGGAGTAATGACTCCGATTATGGTCGTGAGCGCTTTGCAACCATGTACGAGCTCGATCCGCTGGCGGCCAGGCTGAACCCGTTCATCAAGTAGCAGCCCACTCGCAAACCACCCAAAGGGACAGATGCCTTTGGGTGGTTTTTGCTGAAGGGCGGGTGTCTGCGCCGGTTTGTCTCGATCTGTAACAGTAACTCGGCAAAAATGGGCCTAGCTGTTACAGATCGAGACAAAGAGCCGGCGCCATTCGGAAACGTCTCGATCTGTAACAGCTGGAGCCGATATTGCCGCCTAGATGTTACAGATCGAGACAAAACTGGTGGGGCGGGCCGAAGTCGGGCCGCCTGCCCGGTCCGCGGCAAAAGAAAAGGTAGATTTTCAGGCATGTCCCAAAAATCTACCTTTGTGCGTTAGCCCATCAGGTCGATGACGTTAAAGCCGGCGTTGCTCTTGGCGATGACGTCTCGGCCGCCAAAGACGCAGGTGGGCGACGCGGCTGCGATGCGCGTCACATCGGCGCCGAACGAGCGCAGCTCAGCGGGTGTGGCCGTGAGCATCTGGGCGCGACGTTCCTCGCGTGCGTGCGGATCGAGCCCGGCCAGGTAGGTCGTATTGCGGCGCTTGGTGAGCGCGTACGGCTTCACCGGCGCGTCCATGCCGCTCACGCAGCTCACGATAAAGCCCTCGAAGGCGGCCTCGTCGGGCTCAAAGCTGCCGAGCCATGTGCCCGCGCGTTCCACGCGCTCAATCGAAGGATCGACCGCCGGGTCGCGGTAGGTGTAGAACGCCGTCTGGCGCTCGCCGGCAGCGCGGAATCCGCAGCCGTACGCACCGCCCTTCACGCGGATCTCGTTCCACAGGTAGTCGTAGGAGAGCGCGTTGGCGGCAACCGCCC
>URCS01000068.1 GCA_900546455.1 uncultured Collinsella sp.
CGCCACGCTCATCGCCGGCGTGGCCGTGGCGACCGCGCTCATGCCGCCCCTGTGCGCGGCGGGCTACGGCATCGCCATCGCAAGCGGGTCACTGTTTCTCTCGGCGCTCTACGAATTTGGCATCAACGTGGTCTTTATCGCACTAGCTGCCGAAGCCGTGCTACTTCTTTTGCGCGTGCCGCTCAAGCGCGACCTCAACGGCGACGGCATTGTGACCGCCGAGGAAAAAGCCGAGGTCGACGAGCTATCGCGCAAGGTGCGCCGCCGCATCATTGTGGGCACGGTAGTCTTTGCCATCCCCTGCATCGTTATGACGGCGGGGTCTATTGGCTCGGCACAGGCCGGCGTGCAGGACGGCTACGGCGTCACCGAAACCACGCGCGAGCTTGCGGCGGTGCTGCCAGACTTTAAGGATTACAGCGTCGCCGTCGAGACCTCGGCAACCGAAGGCGACGAGGAGGGCATCGTCGAGCGCGAGATTGTCGCCCATGTGACGACAAGCGAGGCGCTTGGGGCACATGACCGTCACGTCGCCCGCAAGCTCATCGACCTCAATGTGCCCGAACTCGATCGCGTGGAGTTTGACGTGAAGTGATGCCGGCGCGGGATGAACGCTCGCACGGATGCAAGCTACGACGAGGCGCAGACGCGATACGGACACGAGCAAATAGCGGGATGCAGTTCACACCCGCGCCCCGCTCGCCGTTTTATTGCCGTGGATCAACTGGCCGGATCGACATCGCCAGACTCCACCATAAACGCAGGTTTGGTGCTCACCAGATAAAATCGGGTCACTTTGCTATCTCTAAATAGACAGAGCTGGCCCTGCTCGCGTCGGCGTGACATATACGCCACGTGGACCGTACCGAATTCTTCGCCGTTTTCCTTCTTTAATATCAGGATGTTGGGGTCATCCGTACGCTTAAACTGCCCATCTGTGCAGATTCCGTCTTGGTCGACCAGCTG
The DNA here is from genome assembly GCA_900546455.1 of uncultured Collinsella sp. GTDB lineage: Bacteria > Actinomycetota > Coriobacteriia > Coriobacteriales > Coriobacteriaceae > Collinsella. The sequence goes on from URCS01000068.1 coordinate 967, forward strand.
CCATCGACAGTTGTCCTCCTCAAGAAAAGCCATGGTTTCCCGACTCGTTTTGTCATCCCGATAGTAACCGTCAATGGCAAACCCTTCGGAAGCGCATTCCTGCATATAGGACGTTTCTCGGCTTATAGCAAACAGCCCTGTAGCGCCCAGGAGCACAGCCAGGCAGACCACTGCAAGGGTTATCGAAATAGCGCTGCGACCCATGTTAGCCCAACCGATAGTTGTTTAACGGAGCGCGAAACATACCTGGAACCTCCGATATCAGGGGGAACGTCGCCAGCAGGCTGGCGACAAATTATATGTTTTTAACATCAAACCATATGGCTGCCACTCGCGGAGGGGGCATCGGCGAACGGCGTGTTTTCATACTCCATTGGTCAAACCTAAGCACGGCCCTACAGCTCGTACTTGTACACGCGGTAGATGTACTTTCCGGCTTTCATCTCGTAGGCGGTGATGGCCAGACCGTACCGATCGTACTCGGTAAAGGTCTTGGCCTGGCCCGAAGCCACGAGCATACTATTCGAATCGCCGACGCGCTGTGCGCTGCTTACGTAGCCCGAGAACGGCACTGCAATCTGGTCTTCGAGCTCGTAGGTGCGGCCCGCCTCGTCCACTGTAAAGATGCGCCCAAACGAATGCGTGCCCTTGTTGTAGTCGGTCACCACCGCGGCGCCCAGCTGGCCCCAGTCGAACTTGGGATAGCTTTCGGCCGCACCAAAGTTGTTGTCGTACAGCAGCACCTGGTAGCAACCGGTCGTTGCCATGTCAGAACTCGGCAGATACGTCACGCTGTACTAGCCCGCATTGAGCGAAAAATCGCCCTGGGCTTGCAGCGGCTTGTCCTCAAAGCCCGAGCCGGCCCAGAAATCGGGCGAGCCCATGAGCCAGTCGACCGTGGGTGTGCCGTAGATATCGGTGAGCTTGATGACCGTCGAGGTCTCGCGCGAGCTGAGCAGGACGGTGCCGCCGCTGAGCCACTGGATCGTGTTGATATGGATCCAATCCAGGTCGCCATCCGAGGCCACCTTGGCGCTCGCTTTGAGATCGGGAAATATGTCGCCCAGGTCTACAACAAGAGAGACGGCGCCCGTTGCCATGTCAATCTTGATGATGAGGTCCTCGACGTCAACGCGCTCGCCCTCGTCTTTTTTATCGGCCGCGCGGTCGACGTCCAAGTCGGCCTCGGAGCCGGCATTGCTAGCTAGAACCAGCAGGTTGCCGTCGTCGTCGAAGGCGTAGTCATGGTGCAGCTCGTAGTCGCCGGTGCTCCAGACGTTCACCACCTGGCCGATGGCGTTGATCTGGGCCATCTTGGTAGTCGAGACGCTCATGATCATGCTGCCGTCGCCCGGGAACAGCAGGCGATGGCTGCGGTAGCCGATGATCGGCACCTCGCCGCGAATCTGGCCCGCATTGTCGTAGAGGTACATAAAGTCAAGCTTGGACGAGTCGTTGCCCAAGATGGTAAAGAGGCCATCGGCAAGCGGCGTATTGGACTCCCCCGCCGTGACGGTGAGGTGTTTCTCCTCCTCACCCTTGAGCGCCGGCGTCTTGACGGTGAATTTCGAGGTACGGCTCGTGCCATCCTGCGCGGTGCAGGTTAGGGTTACCGTGTTTTTGTGGTTGGGAATGAGACCGATGACCTTGAACTCGTGCTCCGTTGCCGGCGTATCGTCACCGTGGGGCGTACGGGAAAAGACATCCACTTTAGGGGAATCGGCGAATTTCTTACGGCCGCCGACCTCGTAGGTGACGGCTACGGGATCCGCCGTTGCAAATCGCACGTAACAGCTCAGGGTATCGGTGCCAAAGGGATCGGCTTTGACAAACGGGGCAGTTTCGTCGTAGCCGCCTGCAGCGTACTCGGCATCGAGCTGTTCTTTGATGGCAGTCTGTTTCTCGACGTTGTAGGTCGCGACAATCTGATTGTGAACTTTCTTCTGTTCGTCGGTGAGTCCGTCGTCCGCGCTGGACATATCGTTCGCATCGGCTCCGGCAACAGAGCAGCCTGCAAGTCCCGCGCTCGCCAGCGCCAACGCCCCCACCGCCGTGCCAGCAAGGGCAGCACGGCGCATGAACGGCCAGCCTCCTTCGTTACTCAATCCCATGTCGTCACCATCGAAGAATTCCATCGCTGCCGTTTCCTTCATATTCCAGGGCACTTGCCCAACCCTGTCCAATTATGGCTCGCAGCTTAACAAACGCCCCTTAAGGCTAGCTTAGGCTCACGGCAGCCGGAGCCGTTAGCCGCAAGACGCACAGGGGGCGCAGGAATGCGATGATCCGTTCTCCTCCGTCCCCGAGGGATCATTTTTTTAGTACTTGAAGAAGCCCTCGCCCGAGCTTTCGCCCAGCTTACCTTCGTCGAGCATTTTCTTGAGGACGGAGGCCATGGCCTTAAAGTTGTAGGGCATCATCATCTTTTTGAGCAGCGGGCTCACCAGACCCGGGACCTTCTGATACTGCATAACGATGTTGTAGGCCGTCTGGATGCCCACCGTGTCGAACACGCGGAACGGACCTTTGGGCGCGCCAGTGCCGCGCGTCCATGCGAGGTCGATACTCTTGGGGTCACTCACGCCCGAGACATACAGGTCAAGGCCCGAAAGCAGCCACGGTACCAACATGGAGTTGAGCAGGTAGCCGTTCTTTTCCTTGTTGACGGGAAGTGCCAACATGCGAATGTCGTTGGCGAAGTCGACGAGCTCGTCGAAGTAGCGCTTGTCGGTCTGGTCCTGGGCCATGACCTCGGTCATGTTGTTCTTCCAGATGGAATTGGCAAAGTGCAGCGACAGGTACTTCTCGGGGCGACCAGTGTACTTGGCAAAGGTGCTCGGCAGCAGCGTAGAGGAGTTCGTCACGACAACGGTCTTTTGCGGGAGGACCGGGGCGAGCTTCTTGTAGAATTCGATTTTTGCCTGGGTGTCCTCGGCCATAGACTCGATGACCAGGTCGGCGTCGGCCACGGCCTTGGCAAGATCTAACTCCAGCTTGAGCGTAGAGTAGGCACGCTCGACGGCGGCGAGCGCCGTCTCCTTGTCGAAAGGCTGGTCGCTATCGGCTATGCCGGCACACCACTCGCCCGTACCGTCCGCCATGCCCTCGATGGCAGCGATGTACTCCTCGCGAACATGGTCAATCTTGGGCTGGGTGCGGCCGATGCTGCCCTCGCTGCGCAGCCAAATCGTTACATCGAAGCCGCAGTAGGCAGCCTGAAAGGCAATCTGGCTTCCCAACACGCCGCCGCCGGCAACACAAACGGTCTTGTAGCTCATGGGACGGTCCTCTCTTACGTAATTCCATAGATGTGTATTTATTCAACCGTAAGGAGGACGCGCGCTGGGGGTTGGTTCTATAAACGGACGGTAATTTGCGGCGAACGGCTACATCTGTTCATTAACTCTCGATTTTGAGGGCATTTTTTGGCGCTGCTGAACCGCTGTTTTCGGAAGTGCGGGGAAAAATCGGGTTTCGCCGACCAGACCGGCTTTTTTTAAAACAAAACCGCAGGTCGCGAGAGTCTAAAAAGGCGGTGCGCTCGGGAGGTTCGCGTTTTCCCCGCACTTCCGAAATTCGAGTGCATAGAAGGCTGCGACAAAACGATTTACGCAACATATGTCCAGCAAAAACGGGTGGTAACCGGTACGGCTATCACCCGTTTGCCTCACATCCAGCCCAAAGCAGGCCAGTTACTTCTTAATGCCACGTCCCAGACGCTCGGCGACTGATGCCACGGCCTCCTCGCTGGCCGGTCCGCAGCTCACGCAGCCATCGTGGGCACGCATCTGGCCGGTGACCTCGTCCATCGCGAGCGGCGCCACCTTCTCAAGCTTAAAGCCCTTGCCGGCGCGCATGTTTTCCTTGGCCACGCTAATCATGAGCTTAATGCGGTTGAGCTGGTTGACCTCGGACGCACCGGGGTCGTAGTCCACCGCGACGATGTTGCTCTCGGGATGCTGGCGGCGCAGCTCCTTAATCACGGCCTTGCCCACCACGTGATTGGGCAGGCACGCGAAGGGCTGCGTGCAGATGATGTTAGGCGCGCCGTGGTCGATCAGATCGAGCATCTCGGCCGTGAGCAGCCAGCCCTCGCCCATGTTGTTGCACACCGAAAGCACCGTGCGGGCCTTGTCGGCCATGGTGCCGATGCGCTCGGGCGCCTCAAAGCGGCGAGACTTTTCGAGCATCTCCTCCACCGGCGTGCGCATCCAGTCCACGAGCTTAATAAGCGCTTGCATGCCCGCGCGTGTAGTGGCAGAGCTTCCCAGTTCGTCCTTCTGCAGCTCGGCGTTGCTCATGGAGTACAGGAAGAAGTCGAGCAGGCCCGGCACTACGGCCTCGCAGCCCTCGCGCTCGATGACATCGACCACGTGGTTGTTGGCCGTAGGGTGGAACTTGACCAAAATCTCACCGACCACGCCCACGCGCGGCTTAGTACCCTCGCCCACGAGCGGCATGGTGTCGAACGCGCGGATGGCCTCGCGGCACAGCTTGGTGTAGTTGTGACGGTTGAACTTAGGCGCCAGCTTGCGAGCGCGCGCCATGTACTCCTCATAGAGTGCGTTGGCAGCGCCGGGCGTGGCCTCGTACGGGCGGCAGCGGTAGAGCATCTGCATCATGACGTCACCAAAGAGCACCGCGTACACGGCCTGCTTAAGCAGCGCCGGCGTAATCTTAAAGCCGGGATTGTCCTCGCCGAGCGCCACGGCCGAAAGCGAGATTACCGGGATCTCGGGGTGGCCACTCTCGCGCAGCGCCTTGCGGATGAGCGCGATGTAGTTGGTGGCACGGCAACCGCCGCCGGTCTGGCTGATGACCACGGCCGTCTTGGACAGGTCGTAACGACCGCTCTCGATGGCCTCCATGATCTGGCCCGTTACCAGGATCGACGGGTAGCAAATGTCATTGTTCACGTAGCGCAGGCCGGCCTCGACGGCGTCGTGATCGGTCGAGGGCAGCAGCTCCAAGTTGTAGCCGGCACCGCGGAACACCTCTTTGACCAGGTCAAAGTGGATCGGCGCCATCTGCGGGCACAGGATGGTATAGCCCTCCTCGCGCATCTGCTCGGTAAAGGGCACCTTGGGCCACGCGGTCGAGGCGCTTCCACGCTGCGCCTCGAACGTGTACTTGCGGCTCGCGAACGCGGGAGCATCCTTGGAGGGAGTCACCGGCGCGGCATCACCCTGCTCGTAGGCCTCGCCCGCGGCCGTGGCCTCGGCCAAGCGCTCGGCCTCCTGGTCCTTGAGCGCCGCCATGAGTGAGCGGATGCGGATGCGCGCGGCGCCCAGGTTGGACACCTCATCGATCTTGAGCACGGTGTAGATCTTGCCGCTGGCCTCCAGAATCTCCTGCACCTGATCGGTGGTCAGGGCATCCAGGCCGCAGCCGAAGGAGTTGAGCTGAATCAGGTCCAGGTCGTTGCGCATCGTCACAAAACGGGCCACGGCGTACAGGCGGCTGTGGTACATCCACTGGTCGACGACGCGAATGGGACGCTCGGGTTTTACCAGGTGCGCGAGCGAATCCTCGGTAAAGACCGCAAAGCCAAAGCTCGAGATAAGCTCGGGCAGGGCATGGTTGATCTCGGGGTCGTTGTGGTAGGGACGACCGGCAAGCACAATACCGTGGCCACCGTGGTCCTCGACCCACTTAAGGGCCTCTTCGCCCATGGTCTGGATGTCCTCGTGGAAGCGCGCGTCGGCCTCGTAGGCAGCGTTGACGGCGGCATCGACCTCGGAGCGCGTGATCTTGGGCCCGCGCACGCGACCGCGACCGGCTTGCGAATCGGCCACACGGTCGACGGCGAGCACCTGGTACAGCCGGCGCTTGAGCTCGGTCTTGTCGTGATAGGGCACAAACGGGTACAGGAACTCGACATTTTGCTCGCGAATTTCGTCAACGTTGAGCGCCAGCGCCGTGGGGTAGCTCATGACGATGGGGCAGTTATAGCAGTTGCCAGCCGTCGGATCCTCCTTGCGCTCCCAACGCACGCACGGCATCCAGATAAAGTCGACGTCACGGTCGATGAGGTTCATCACGTGGCCATGGCTCATCTTGGCCGGATAGCATACGCTCTCGGACGGCATGGACTCGATGCCCGCCTGGTAGGTCTTCTTGCTCGACTGGTCGGACAGCTGCACGCTAAAGCCCAGGCGCGTAAAGAACGCGTGCCAGAAGGGGTAGTTCTCGTACATGTTGAGCGCGCGCGGGATGCCGACGGTGCCGCGCGGGGCCTCGTCGGGGCTCAGGACCTCGCGGTTAAAGAGCAGCTCGTTTTTCTTTTTGAAGAGGTTGGGGGCCTCGGTCTTCTGCTTTTTGTGGCCGGCGCCCTTCTCGCAGCGGTTGCCGGTAATGAAGCGCCTGCCACCGCCAAAGTCGTTGACGGTAAGCTGGCAGTTGTTGGAGCAACGGCCGCAGCGGACATGCTTTTGCGTCACGGTGAGGTGCGCGATGTCCTCAGCCGAAAGAATGGTCGAGGTGCCGTCGGCGCCGGCGCGATCGCGGGCGAGCAGGGCCGCACCGTAGGCGCCCATGCAGCCGGCGATGTCGGGACGCACGGCGTGAACGCCAGTGAGCTGCTCAAACGCACGCAGTGTGGCGTCGGACATAAAGGTGCCGCCCTGAACGATCACCTGGCTGCCGATCTCCTTGGGGTCGCGCAGCTTAATGACCTTGAACAGGGCATTCTTGATGACGGAATAAGACAGGCCGGCCGCGATGTCGCCCACCGTAGCGCCTTCCTTTTGCGCCTGCTTGACGCGCGAGTTCATAAAGACCGTGCAGCGGCTGCCCAGGTCGACCGGGGCCTTGGCATGGATGGCGGCATCGGCGAACGCGCGCACGTCCATGTTCATAGAGACCGCGAAGCTCTCGATAAAGCTGCCGCAGCCCGACGAGCAGGCCTCGTTGAGCATGATGTGCTCGATAACGCCGTCCTTGACGCGCAGGCACTTCATGTCCTGGCCGCCGATGTCCAGAATGAACTCGACGCCGGGCAGGAACGCCTTGGCGCCGCGCAGGTGCGCGACGGTCTCGATCTCGCCGGAGTCGGCCTTAAGGGCCTCGATGAGCAGCGCCTCGCCGTAGCCCGTAGTGGTCACGTGGCCGATGGTGCAACCGGCGGGGATGTGGTTGTAGAAATCGGCCATGATGACCTTGGCCGTGCCCAGGATGTCGCCGTTGTTGTTACCGTACCAGGTGTGCAACAGCTGGCCGTCCTCGCCCACGAGCGCGGCCTTCATGGTGGTGGAGCCGGCGTCGATGCCGATGAACACGCGGCCGGTGTAGCCGTCGAGTTTGCCCTTGGGGACGACTTCCTGGTCGTGGCGGGTCTTGAACTCGGCAAAGTCCTCGTCGGTGGCAAAGAGCGGATCCAGACGCTCGACCTCGGCACCCTGCGTGTCACCCAGGCTGTCGATAGCCTCGATGAGCTGCGGGAACGTGCTGAGCTTGTTGGACTCGTGCGCCATGGCGGCGCCGCTCGCCACAAACAGGTGAGCGTTTTGGGGCACGATACGGTGCTCCTCGTCCAGGTTGAGCGTGAGGTAGAAGCGGTGGCGCAGCTCGGAGAGGTACTGCAGCGGGCCGCCCAGGAAGGCGACGTTGCCGCGGATGGGACGGCCGCATGCCAGGCCCGAGATGGTCTGGGTCACGACAGCCTGAAAGATGGAGGCAGCCACGTCCTCGGGGCGGGCACCTTCGTTGAGCAGCGGCTGGACGTCGGTCTTGGCAAAAACGCCGCAGCGGCTGGCGATGGGATAGATGGTGGTGGCGTTGGCCGCGAGTTCGTTAAGGCCGCTGGCGTCGGTGTGCAGCAGAGTGGCCATCTGGTCGATGAACGCGCCCGTGCCGCCGGCGCAGGTGCCGTTCATGCGCTGCTCGATGCCGTTGTCGAAGTAGATGATCTTGGCGTCCTCTCCGCCCAGCTCGATGGCGACATCGGTGGCCGGGATGAGGGTCTCGACGGCACGCTTGCTGGCGATGACCTCCTGGACAAACTCCAGGTCGAGCCACTGGGACAGCAGCAGGCCGCCCGAGCCGGTAATGGCGCAGGTCATCTGGGCCGTCGGCAGCACGGTCGCAGCGCCCTCGAACAGGTCGCGGGCGCAGGCACGGACGTCGGTGTGGTGGCGCTGGTACTTGGCGTAGACGATCTGGTTGTCGTCGTTGAGCACGGCGAGCTTAACGGTGGTGGAGCCCACGTCGATGCCCAGGTGCAGATTGCCGTGGGCGTTCTCGGGGTTGAAGATCGCGCCTTCGGGGGCCTGGGCGGCGGCTACGGGCTCAGCGGCGGTGGCGGGCTCGCTGACGACGGACGTCTCCCCTG
>URCS01000069.1 GCA_900546455.1 uncultured Collinsella sp.
CGCTGGGCCTGCCGCAGGTGGAAAGCCTGCTGGCAAGCGTCGCCGGCGTGGGTGGCGGAGCGGTCGCGGTGGGCGAGACTCTGCCGTGCGAGCTGTTCCGCGAGGCGCTCGAGGCCTTGGACCCCGAGGCGGTGCTACTGCTCGACAACAACGCGGCCGATGCCATGCGCGAGACCTACGCCGATATGCTCGTGGCGATCGATGACTTCGACACCGCCATGCTCAAGCCCGGCCTGGTCGCCCATGTGCAGGGCCGCCGCGTGCTCGCGCTCGACGGCTTTGAGGCGGCGCTCACTGACAAAGCCGCCAAGCAGCGCATGTGGGCATACATCAAGCAGCTGACCCCGGCAGCCGCTCCGCTGTAGCGGACCGGCGCTGGCAAGGTGGCCCCGGCGGGCCGAGCATGCCGGCAGCTTGTCGCGTCCCTACATCACGGCACGCAGCTCAAATCGGTCGCCGTGAATGCGGAACTGGCAGTTGCCGTTCATGCGCTCGACGGCGAGCTTAATGCTCTTGGTGCCAAAGCCGTGGCCGGCGTGCTGGGCCACGGGCATGCCGTCAACCATACGCGGCGGGCGGTCAAACGTGTTAGAGACCAAAAGCAGCAGCTGCCCGTCTTCGTAGCGCAGGTCCAGATCGACGAATCGTTTGCCCTGGGGAGCGGCGCTCGCGGCGACGATGGCGTTGTCCAGGGCATTCGAGAGCACGCTAAACAGGTCGACATCGGCCACATGGACGTTCTCTGGCACGGCGGCGCGCAGGTCGGCGGTGATACCGTTTCGGTTGATATCGGAGCTAAATGACGAAAGCACGATGTTGACCGTTTCGTTGGCACAGTAGCGGCGCACGGCGGTGCGGTCGTTTGTCTCACAGAGTTCGTTGATGCGCCCGAGCGCCTCGTCGACGTGACCCTCTTCGATTAAAACCGCAAGGCCGCGCAGGAAGTGCCGCATGTCATGGCGCAGAACCGAAAGCTCGCGTCCAGATTGACGCCAAGCCTCGAGCTCTTTGATGGCGGCGCTGTCGCGGGTTTCGAGCATCCAGCGCTCTCGCTCGGCGGTTTCCTTTTCTTCGTATTCGCGCAGGTAAACGGCGAGGAACATAAGGTAGAACGCGCAGAGCGCAAAGGCCAAAAACTCAACCGTCACCACCGAGCCCGAGTGGAACAGCGTGGTGTAGACGTTGGTGGCATAGTCAAAGACGTAATAGACGAGCGGCAGGATTAAAAGGATGCCCAGCTCGGTGGTGCTTTTAATCGCCAAGCGCGGACCGATGTCGCCGGCCCAATGCAACAGGACGGCAAAGACGGCGAGTGTGGTCGCGATGCGCGCCAGATAGTATGCGATCTGAGAACCGGTTGCGGCAAATGCGGCGATGCCCATCCAATTGCTGAATTGGCAGCTCAGATAGGCGCTGGTGACGCCCAACGCCGCGAGCAGCGGACTCAGGCGGTAGCGCGCGCACAGGTAGATGACGAGCGGCAGATGCACGACGAGCGGATAGACCTGACGGGCAAAAAGCTCTCCGCCAACGACATTGGCGATCGAAAAGGCAGCGCCGGTCACGACGCCGACCCCCAGCAGCTCAAGCGCATGACGCCGGTTGATTTCGATACCGCACAGCGCCGCCGAGGCAAAGACGCCAAAGAGCAGCGTCGTGGCGTGGTGGATTGCCCAAAGGACCATTTCGACCGAGGAGACCATCAGTGTCTCCCACCCTCAAAGCGCACCGCAAAGTAGGCGTCTTGGAACCCCTGCTTGCTGCTGCGCGACAGCGGAATGCACGCGCCGGAGCGCATGACGATGTCCGTGCGATCGAAGTGGTCGATGTTGCGCAAGTTGACCTGGTAGCTACGGTGGCATTTAAAGAAGGTGGCATTTTGCGCCAAACGGTCCTCGACGCTGCGGAACGACTCGAGTGCCTCGATATCGCGTCCGTCGCGCAGGTGGAAGACCACGTGCTTGTTGCGCGCCTCGGCATATTCGATGTCGGACAGGCGCAGGGCGTGGTAGCCAAAGGAAGTTTTGATGACGAGTTCGTCGGTCTCTGCCGGACGCATGCTCAAAAGCTCGTCGAGCAGTTGCGCCAGGCGCTCGTAGGCCACGGGCTTGAGCAGGTAATCGAAGGCGTGGACCTCGTAGGATTCCAGCGCGAACTCGGGCGACGAGGTGAGGAACACCAGGCGCACGGCGGTGTCGGCCTGGCGCAGTTCGCGTGCGGTGTCCATGCCGTTGACGAGCGGCATGATCATGTCGAGCAGGATGATGTCGGCGCGCGATGCGGCATGGCGGGCCAGCAGGTCCTCGCCGCGCGTGACGAGCGCAACATCGACCGCCGTGCCCGTCTCGGTCGACCAACGGTCGATCATCCGGTGCAGTCTATCTAGAAAAGCGACATCATCGTCGCAGGCAATAATCTTGAGCATTCGGCCCCCTTAAGTAGTTCGATTTTGCCACATCGGGCACGCGCCGCTTGCGGGGGTGCGGACCGTTTGCGCCCCACGGCGTGCAGCTCGCGCCAAGCGGTGTTGCGGTGGCGAAAGATGCCTCCTGCGCTATCGAAAGCCCGGCTATCCTCAGCTTGCCAGTTCGAAAATGGACCTGCCGCATGATTGAATCTTTATTTCAACTTCACACCTAGGTTTACAGCTGTCTTGTCAGCTGTAAACCTAGGTGTCATACTAAAGCCCCAAGATTCGCCAAAAGAGAGGGGCCTTGATGGCACAGAGCGCGAACATGGATGCGTCGGAGCTTGCACGCGATATCGCGGCCGGCCTGGCATCGGCAACGACGGCAACGGAGCGTGCGGCACTGGTGCCCGCAGAGCTCGTCGAGGCCATTCAGCAACTAAAAACCCAACGTGACGCGGTGATCCTGGCGCACTATTACGTGGCGCCCGAGGTGCAGGCCGTTGCCGATTACGTCGGCGATAGCTTCTACCTGGCAAAGCTCGCCAAGAGCCTGCCGCAGCAGACTATCGTGCTGTGCGGCGTGGAGTTTATGGGCGAGAGCGCCAAGCTGCTCAATCCCACCAAGACCGTGCTGCTGCCCGAGCCGGGTGCGGACTGCCCCATGGCGCACATGGTCAAGCGCGAGACGGTCGACGCCGCCCGCGCCGAGTATGGCGACGACCTGGCCGTGGTGTGCTACGTCAACTCGACGGTCGAGATCAAGAGCTGGAGTGACGTGTGCGTTACCAGCTCCAACGCCGTCAAGATCGTGTCCGAGCTGCCGCAGCAACATGTCCTGTTCATCCCCGACCAAAACCTCGGTCGCTTCGTAGCCGAGCAGGTGCCGCAAAAGCACGTCATCCTCAACAATGGCTATTGCCCGCGCCACCACGTCATCACCGTCGAGCAGATCGTTGACGCGCAGGAAGCGCATCCCGACGCGCTCGTACTGGCGCACCCCGAGTGCAAAGCCGACGTGCTGGCCGAGGCCGACTACATCGGCTCCACCGCCGGCATCATCAAGTATGCCGAGGAGTCGGACGCGAGCGAGTTCATCATCGTGACGGTCCGCGGCGTGCTCTACGAGCTCGAACGCCGCTGCCAGGGCACCGGCAAGAAGTTCTACTTCCCCGCGGTGCAGCCCACCTGCGTCAACATGGATCTCATCACGCTCGAAAAGCTCGTGCACTGCCTGGAGACGGGCGAGGGCGAGGTGCAGATTGGCGTGTCGGACGAGGCCGCCGATCAGGCCAAGCTCACGCTCGACCGCATGCTCGAGTACGCGGCGCGCTAAGCCAATGTGGCATGAGGGACCATCCCTTATGCCACAGTACAAGGGAGAGGATTCCTGTGGAAACCAAGCAATACCCCGATATGGAGTGCGACGTCGTCATTGCCGGCTGCGGCGTAGCGGGCCTGTACGCGGCTCTCAACCTGCCGACGAGCACGCGCGTGATCATGCTCTCCAAGGGCGCGGTCGACGAGTGCGATTCGATGCTCGCGCAGGGCGGCATCTGCGTACTGCCCGAAGGCTCGGACTACGATGCCTTCTTTGAGGACACCATGCACGCCGGCCATTACGAGAACCGCCGCGAGAGTGTTGACATCATGATTCGCTCGAGCCGCTCGGTCATCAACGACCTGCTGGCCATGGGCGTGGATTTTGAGCGCAAGGCCGACGGCAGCCTCGACTTTACCCGCGAGGGCGCGCACAGCCGCCCGCGTATCGCCTTCCATGCCGACATCACCGGCAAGGAGATCACGACTAAGCTGCTCCAGGCCGTCCGCAAGCTGGACAACGTGCAGATTTTGGAGCACGTGGCCATGACCGACATCCTGACGGTCGTGCGCGATGGGGCCACGGTGTGCACTGGTGTCGTTGCCGTTTCCGTGGACGAGGACAACTCGGTTCGTCCCGCCGACGAGCTGACAAATGCCGCTAAGGACGTGCATACCGGTAAGCCGTTTAAGATCCATGCCCGCCATACGCTGTGGGCAACGGGCGGTATCGGTGGCGTGTACGACCATTCGACCAACTACCCGCAGCTCACCGGTGACGCCTGCTATATCGCGCAGGAGCACGGCATCACGATGGAGCACCTGGACTACGTGCAGATTCACCCCACGGGCCTGTTCTCGCCGCAGCCGGGTCGCACGTTTCTGATCAGCGAAAGCTGCCGCGGCGAGGGCGCGATTCTGCTCAATGCCGCCGGCGAGCGTTTTACCGACGAGTTGCAGCCGCGCGACGTTGTTGCCGCCGCCATCCGCGAGCAGATGAAGCAGGACGGCACCGAGCACGAATGGCTGAGCTTTGCCCCCGTCGATCGCGACGTGGTGACCGGACACTTTGCCAATATCCGCGCGCGCTGCCTGGAGGATGGCCGCGACATCCTGGACGAGCCCATTCCCGTCACGCCTACGCAGCACTACTTTATGGGCGGTGTATGGGTCGACAAGGACGGCCGCACCTCGATGCCCGAGCTCTACGCCGCGGGCGAGACGGCCTGCAACGGCGTTCACGGCAAAAACCGCCTGGCTTCCAACAGTCTGCTCGAGTCCCTGGTTTGGGGCCGTCGCGCCGCTTGGCGTATGCGCACCGGCGAGCCGCTTGCCGTGGAGCAGGCGGGCGAGCCCGCGCTTGATGGCCGTCATCGCGCCCTGAGCGCCGACTCCCTGGCAATCGATGATTTGGCCCGTGCCGCCGGTACGCAGGCCGTGGAGGAGTAGACCATGAATCCCATTACCATGAAGCTTGTCGTCGATGATCTGATTCTGCAGGCGCTGCGCGAGGACATTACGTTTGAGGACGTGAGCACGGCGAGCGTGTGTCCCACGGCGCGTCCCGCCACGGTGGAGCTTATCGCCAAGGCCGATGGCATCATCGCGGGCTTGGATGTGTTCGCCCGTACCTTTGAGCTGCTGGATTCGCAGAGCTCCGTGTTGTTTGATGTCGCGGATGGCGACGAGGTGCACGCCGGCGATCACGTGGGCCAGGTTCGCGGCGACGCGCGTGTACTGCTTTCGGGCGAGCGCGTGGCACTCAACTACCTGCAGCGCATGAGCGGTATCGCCACCTATACGCACAGGATGGCCTCGGCGCTCGAGGGCACCAAGACGGTGCTCGTCGACACGCGCAAGACCACGCCGGGCATGCGCGTCTTCGAGAAGGCCGCGGTCGAGATCGGCGGCGGCAGCAACCACCGTTATAACCTGTCGACGGCTGTCATGCTCAAGGACAACCACATCGACGCCGCCGGTGGCGTGGCGCGCGCGATTGAGATGGCGCGCGCCCACGCGTCGTTTACCACGACGGTCGAGATTGAGTGCGAGAACCTGGATATGGTGCGCGAGGCCGTGGAGGCCGGTGCCGACATTATCATGTTCGACAACATGACCCATGACGACATGGCCGCCGCCATCGAGCTTATCGCCGGTCGCGCCAAGACCGAGTGCTCGGGCAATGTGGACGCCGACAACATTCGCGCCCTGGCTGATCTGGGCGTCGACTACATTAGCTCGGGCGCCCTGACGCACTCCGCGCCGATCCTCGACCTCTCGCTTAAGCACCTGCGTCTGCTGGACGGTAAATAATGAACGCCCGCGAGCGTCGCCGTGCCATCATGGCCGTGCTCGAGGGAGCCAAGGGGCCCGTATCGGGCAGCGCGCTTGCCCGCGAGGTGGGTGTGAGCCGCCAGGTCGTGGTGCAGGACATCGCCCTGCTGCGCGCCGATGGGCACGATATCGTGGCGACCAACCGCGGCTACGTGCTGCAGGAGGCCCCCAGCAGCCCCGCTGTGCCCACGCGCTTGGTCAAGGTTCGCCACGGCGTGGAGCAGGCAGGCGATGAGCTTACGAGTATCGTCGACGCCGGTGGTGCCGTGCTCAACGTGATCGTCAATCACCGCGTGTACGGTAAGATCACGGCCGACCTGGACATCCGCAATCGTCGCGATGTTGAGCGCTACCTGCACGATATCGAGAGCGGCAAGAGCTTCCCACTGCTGACGGTGACCAGCGGCTATCACTTCCATCGCATTGCGGCAGAAGACGAGCAGACCCTCGACGAGATCGAGGCCATACTCAAGGAAAAGGGCTACTTGGCAGATCTGATGCCCTACGAGGACGATCTATCGTAGCCGACGCTGCAAACGTCTCTAAGCGGCAATCTGACGTTCAATCGTCGGTCGCGTACCACAAAGTACGCTTCCCTCCTCTTTCACGTCACCTTGCTCGCTTAGGGACGTTTTCGCTGACGTGAGCTCAACCTGCGACGGTGCCAAATTAGTTATCACACAAAAAAAGAGGCCTCCGCGGCGATGCGGAGGCCTCTTTTTTGTGCACGGTGTACTTTTGAGTGTGCAGGTGGGGGAGTGGTTACTCCTCGACGATCTCGGTGATCGCGCCAGCGGGGCAAGCGTCCTGGCAAGCGCCACAGGCGACGCAGGAGTCCTCGTCAGCGACGGTAGCGACGTCCTGGAGCTCCAGAACGCCAGCGGGGCAGGAGTCGACGCAAACGCCACAAGCGATGCACTCGTCGGCATCAATTACGGGATGAGCCATGGTAGTTTCCTCTCTGTTGACCGACGCTACAGGCGATGCGCGCCGGTTTGATTCGGGCAAAAACATACCACGGGAGCGACCGTTTGCAATACCCTCTGACCGGCATCTTCATACCGTTCGCCGAGTATGCCAAGGTTTACTAAAAAACGCGCAGGTGGGGCCGTTGAGCTGCGCAAATGTTAGCTAAAGGTGACTTGAAATATTGAGCTATTGCGCGCGCCTGCGGAAAGGGCATCCCGTTATTTAGCCGAAAACCGGGTCGCAGTTTCCGGTTGGGCCTTCAGATGGAAACTGCGACCTGGAATCCACGCTCAAACCGGGACGAGCTTTCCATAAGGCAGCCCCAGGCGCTCCCGGATGCAAACCTTAGCCATCTCTACATAGATCTCAATAGATTTGCTGAGAACTCAATCAGCGCATCTACCTGCGTATTTGAGAACCTAAACTCTCAGCAACAAGAAATCTTATATGAATTGACTTAGATTTTGTATATTCCGGCCCATAAGGGGATACACTACATCCTGAAAGACAAGCCGAAACACCGCGCGGCAGACCGCCGAGTCGGTGCAAACGCACAAGAGAGAGGGAATTTCTAATGAGTAAGATTCTTGGTATCGACCTTGGTACTACTAACTCCGCAATGGCCGTTCTCGAGGGCGGTTCTCCGACCATCATCGTGAACGCCGAGGGCGACCGCACCACCCCGTCCGTCGTGGGCTTCCGTGCCGACGGCGACCGCGTTGTGGGTAAGGCCGCTAAGAACCAGGCGGTCACCAACCCCAAGAACACCGTGTTCTCCATCAAGCGCTTCATGGGCCGCAAGTACTCCGAGTGCACCTCCGAGATCAAGACCGTGCCGTATGAGGTCAAGGAGGGCCAGGGTGGCCGTGCCGTCGTCGACATCGAGGGCAAGGATTACACCGCCGAGCAGGTGAGCGCCATGACGCTCGCGAAGATGAAGGCCGACGCCGAGAAGTATCTGGGCGAGACCGTCACCGACGCCGTCATCACCGTCCCGGCCTACTTCAACGACGCCCAGCGTCAGGCCACCAAGGACGCCGGCAAGATCGCTGGCCTCAACGTCAAGCGTATCGTCAACGAGCCGACCGCTGCTGCTCTTGCCTATGGCCTGGACAAGCAGGGCACCGACCAGCGCATCCTGGTCTTCGACCTGGGCGGCGGCACCTTCGACGTCTCCATCCTCGACCTCGCCGACGGCGTGTTTGAGGTTCTGTCCACCTCGGGCGATAACCACCTGGGCGGCGACGACTGGGATCAGCGCGTCATCGACTGGATGGCCGATAAGTTCCAGCAGGAGAACGGTGTCGACCTGCGTCAGGACCCCATGGCCCTGCAGCGTCTGAAGGAGGCCGCCGAGAACGCCAAGAAGGAGCTCTCCGCCGCCCAGCAGACCACCATCAACCTGCCGTTCATCACCATGAACCAGTCCGGCCCGCTGCACCTCAACTACACGCTGACCCGCGCCGAGTTCGAGAAGATCACCCGCGACCTGCTCGAGCGCTGCAAGCAGCCTGTCACCAACGCCCTGCGCGACGCCAAGCTTAAGCTCTCCGATCTGACCGAGGTCATCCTCGTCGGCGGTTCCACCCGTATGCCCGCCGTCCAAGAGCTCGTCAAGACCATGACCGGCAAGCAGCCCAACATGTCCGTGAACCCCGACGAGGTCGTTGCCGATGGCGCTGCCGTCCAGGGCGGCGTGCTTACCGGCGACGTCGAGGGCATCCTGCTGCTCGACGTTACCCCGCTGTCGCTGGGCGTCGAGACCATGGGCGGCATCATGACCAAGATGATCGACCGCAACACCACGATCCCGACCTCCAAGACCGAGGTCTACTCCACCGCTGCCGACAACCAGACCAGCGTCGAGATCAACGTGCTCCAGGGCGAGCGCGAGCTTGCTCGCGACAACAAGTCGCTCGGTAAGTTCCAGCTGACCGGCATCCCGGCTGCCCGCCGCGGCGTGCCGCAGATCGAGGTCACCTTCGATATTGATGCCAACGGTATCGTGCACGTCAGCGCGAAGGACCTGGGCACCGGCAAGGAGCAGAGCATTACCATCACTGCTTCCACCAACATGAGCAAGG
>URCS01000070.1 GCA_900546455.1 uncultured Collinsella sp.
GTGCGGCAACGGCTCCGTCCGGCTCGGCGCACGAGGGCAACCTGCCGCTGGTCGATGGCGCCGGCGAGAACCCGGCCGCCACGGTGGCCATGCCTGCCATGCCGCAGGAGTAGGTTCGCTCGCTTATCACCATCATATTCCTGCGCTTTTACCGTACGCAGATGAGCGCGACGCCAAGTGTTGCGCTGCGGGTATAATGGACAGCATTCAAACGGTGGGCATCGAGGTGCCCGCAGGAGAGGAATGATCATGGGAAAGACTTTCAGCTTTGTCTCCGGTGCGCTCTTTGGTGCTGCCGCCGGCGCTATCATCGGCGTTGCCCTGGCCCCGCGCTCGGGTGCCGAGACCCGCGCCATGGCCGCCGATATCGCCAACGATGCCTGGGACAACATGCGTGACACCTACGAGCACAGTGCCGAGGAGGCTCGTGCCGCGGTCAGCGACTTTGGTCCGATGGTCGACGCCAAGACCGATGACCTGCGCGCCAAGGTCGACCTGGCCCGCGAGCGCATGGACCAGCTTCGCGAGCAGCTCAACGACGCCATCTCGGGCGGCAACGTGACGCCCGCTGCCGACGTCGTGGTCGAGAACGTCACCGAGGCCGGCACCGAGGCCACGGAGTCCTCGACCGAGGCATAATGCGCGCAGGGGATTTTGTCGGCGTCAAGGTTTATCGTAAGCCTGCCGAAGACAAGCGCACCAAAAAGGACGGCACGCCGCGCAGCCCTAAAAAGCTCGGCAAGATTCACTTTCCCGTCTTTACCCCGGGCGGTACGCGCGTGGTGGGCTTTATGGTTCGCCAGTCCGATATCGCGGGCATGATCGAGCGCCCCGACCGGTTTGTGGCGCTCGATGCCATCGGCGTCTATGAGGGCGCTGTCGCGGTCGACGACGTCAAGGGCACCTACGATGCCGCCGCGGCCAAGCGCCTCGATATCAACCTGGACGATTGCATCATCTGGGTTGGCATGGACGTGCGCACGGAATCGGGCGATGTCGTGGGCTACTGCTCGGACGTTGAGTTCAAGCCGCGCTCGGGCATTGTGCAGACGTTCTATGTGACCGCCAGCGCCGCATCGAGCATGTTGGTGGGCGACACGCAGGTGCCGCCGACGATGCTGCGCGGCTACGAGAACGGCGCGATGATTGTCTCGGACGAGGTCAAGACGCTTGGGTATTCGGGCGGCGCGGCCGCTAAGGCTGCCGAGGCCAGTGTCGTGGTGGGCGATAAGGTCAAGAAGGGCGCCAAGGTGCTCGATGACAAGGGGTCGGTCGCCGTGGACAAGGGCAGCCGCGCACTGGGCAAGCAGCTCGGCAAGACGCGCGGTATGTTCAAGGCCTTTAAGGACGAATATCAAAAGGCGAGCGGGGGCTCGTCAAAAGCTAGAAAATAGCGACGTACCAAATGATGGGAGGCGAGCCGGAGACATGTTGCTCCGGCTCGCTGTGTTTATGGGGGAGGGCATATGCGCCAAAACGGATCTAACTTAAACGGGCGCTCGGGTGCGCGTCCGACGGCGCGCCGCGACTTGGGGCAGCTGCCCAGCGGTCAGCGTCGACGTCGCCGTAAGCCCGGCGCGATGTACCTCAACCATAGCCGTGGGTTTAGCGATCGCAGCGCGCGCATCGGCAACGGGCGCTCGCCGCGCCGACCGTCCCGTCTGCCCTATGCGCTCATCGCCGTGGGTTGCGCGCTCGTGCTGTTTATCGCTGCCGTCGTGGGCTACGTCAACCGCAGCGTGGACGTGGAACTCAACGGGCAAAAGACCGCGGTGCGCGTGGGCTCTACGTTGCAGAATCTCATCGACGATCAAAGCCTGACCGAAACGTACGACGCCGGCGATCTGCTGGCCGTCGACGATAGCGTGCTCAAGCGCCATGGCGGCGAAAAGCTGTCGGTGAAGGTCGACGGCAAGCGCGTGAAACAAGGCAAATGGGATAGTCGCGAGCTTACGGGTGGCGAGAAGGTGACGGTCAAGGATGGCCGCAACGTGTACGAAAAGCACGAGGTCCAGGCCACGACTATCGAGCCAAAGCTTAAGGTCGAGGGCACGGGTGCCATTGAGTATGTCAAAACCTGGGGCGTTCAGGGTCGCTCCGAGGTATGGGTCGGCGAGCAGTCGGGCAAGACGCAGGACCGCGGCGAGGTCGTGCCCGCCACCGACTGCGTGGTCGAGTGCGCAAGCGTAGCGCCCAAGGGCAACGAAAAGTACGTGGCCCTGACATTTGACGAGGGTCCGAGCGGCGCGACCAAGCAGATTTTGCAGGTGCTCAAGGAAAAGGGCGTCACGGCGACATTCTTCCTTTCGGGCGATGCGGCTGAGGCCTCGCCCGCTACTGCCAAAGCGATTGTCGATGCCGGGTGCGAGGTCGGCTCCAACAGCTACAGCGATGATTCGCTCAAGGGCGAGGATCGCGAGACGGTGCGCAAGCAGATCGCGAAGGGCACCGAGGCGATTAAGTCGGCGACCGGCGTCGAGACGATGCTGCTGCGTGCCCCCTACGCCGCGTTTGACGAGCAAAACTGGATCGACTCGATGGACCTGGTGTCCGCCGTGGTTTCGTGGAATATCGATTCGGGCGACTGGCTGCTCAACGGCGCTGACGAGCAGGTATCGACTGTGCTCGACTCGGTGACGCCGGGCAATATTGTGCTGCTCACCGATAGCGATGAGTGCGCCGAGCAGACGCTCGAGGCGCTGCCGCAGATTATCGATGGCCTTGTTGCCGACGGCTACAAGATCGTGACGCTCAGCGACCTGGTCAAGACGGACACGGCGTTGAGCAAAAAGCTCACCTCGCTCACCAAGGTCTCCATGCCCAAAAACGCCGTGTTCCCCCAACTCCCCGAGGACGACGACACCACAGAGTAGTCATCGGGGACGTGCTTAAACGACTGGTCGTTTAGGACGGTCTTAATCGCTTTGTCCCACCGTGCTCATCCGGCTCTATGTCACGGATGCGTCAGCGTTTGGTATGCCTGCGATGTGCAGCGCATAAATTCGGTGCCGCAGGGCGATGCTGATGCTATAGTTACTGCGGTTAATGAGGGTCAAGAGAAAGGTTACAGGTGAAATCCAAACCTCGACCATACAGTCGATGACCCCATGCAGGTGCTTTCTGCGCGTGCACGGGGTGTGAGCGCCGAGCGGCGTGCCGCCCGCGCATGCGTATACATATCAAAAAGTCCACGGATTGCGTGCCGGCATGGTCGCGCGGTCCGTAGGAATAATGATGGGGAGCACCATTGAATTATCTGAGTGAGATGCTCAAATTGCCAGTCTTGGACGTCGACGGCGAAAAGCTCGGCGTGGTTAACGATTTTGGCATTGCAACCGGCGAAGTTTTCCCGCACGTGACGTCGCTCGCGTTCCGCGGTCCCGGCAAGACGCCGTTTATGATCAGTTGGCGCAAATGGGTCGACCGTATCGACGAGACGGGCGTACACCTTAAGACGTCGGCCACCGAAATCCGTTTTTCGTACTTGCAGCCGACCGAACTCTTGCTTGCCCGCGACGTGCTTAACAAGCAGATTGTCGACACACAGGGCATGAAGGTCGTGCGCGTAAACGACATCAAGTTTTCCATGTCGGGCGAAAATCAGCTGCGCCTGCTGGGTGCCGAGGTCGGCGCCCGCGGTCTGCTGCGCGCGATCAGCCCCACACTTGAGCATGTCGTCGAGGGCTTTATGAAGCACCTGGGCAAGCCGCTCAGCGAGGACATTATCGCCTGGTCTTACATGGACCTGCTCGATCGCTCGACTAAGAACATCCAGCTCTCGGTGTCGCACAAGACGCTTGGCGAGCTGCATCCTGCCGACATCGCTGACATCATCGAGCAGCTCGACCCGCGCCTGCGCGCGCAGGTGTTCGCGCAGCTCGATACGGCACAGGCCGCCGAGGCCATCTCGGAGTTCGATGATGACGAGCTCATGACCGAGATGCTCGAGGGCCTGTCCGATACCGACGCATCGTCGATGCTGGCCATGATGGACCCGGACGACGCTGCCGACTTGATCGACGAACTCGATTACGAGAAGGCCGAGAAGCTCCTGCGCCTGATGGGCGTCAAGGAGGAGAAGGCGATTCGTAACCTGCTGGGCTATGAGGACAACACCGCCGGCCGCATCATGACCTCGGAGTTTGTCTCGCTGCCCGCCACGGCGACGGTCGGCGATGCCATCGAGGCGATTCGCAAGCTCGACGAGGACTTTGAGAGCGTCTATTACGTCTATACCGAGGATCCGAGCGGCATGCTGACGGGCGTGCTTTCGCTGCGCACGCTGATCGTGGCCGACCGCGACGCCACACTGGGCCAGCTCGCCTATCGCGATCTGGTCTACGTGTCGCCCGACGAGGACCAGGAAGACGTAACGGACGAGATGACCAAGTACGACCTGGTTGCCATCCCTGTCTGTGACGAGAACCGTCATATCCTGGGTATCGTGACCTTCGACGACGCCATGGACGTTATCGCCGAGGAGCATCAGGAGGACCTGCAGATCGCCGGTGTCGGCTCGGGCGATAGCGCGTCGGACGACTCGACGAACGTGCTCAGCTGGTTCGTGCATCGTCAGTACTGGGTCGTCGTGTGGGGCATCGCCTCGTGCATTATGGCGACCGTGCTGGGGACGGCGCTGGGCTCCGCGCATCTGGTGGTGTTCCCCATGTGCGCCATGCCGCTCGTGCTGCTTGCTGCCTCGCGCATGGTGTCGTTTGTCAAGAACTACTTCTTGGAGTACGACGGTCACGACGACGAGCCCAAACCGTACCTGGGATTCTTCTTCCAGAGCACGGGTATGGGCCTGATCCTTTCGCTCGTGACCTATCTGTGTGCGCAGCTGGTGCGCACCGCCGCGTTCCCCGATGCCACCATGTTTGAGGAGCAGCTCTTTACCGGCTGCTTTAACATCGCGGCCATCATTTGTCTGATCGGCAACATGAGCGCCGTGATTTACCTGATGGTGCTGTTCTGGCGCGATGAGCACGACCTCAATACGTCGGGTACTGCCATGAACGTCATCGCCGTCATGATCTCGTGTGTGGCGTACTGCATCGCCGCGGTGCTGCTCACCATGTCGGTCATGGGGTAGGTGGTCGCGTGCAAAATACGAAGCAAAAGCCGAGCACCAAGCAAAAGCTGACCATCGCCGCCATCTTTGGCGCCATGGGCCCCGGTCTGCTGGCGGCACTTTCGGGCAATGACGCCGGCGGCATCGCCACGTATTCCAGCGCGGGCGCCAGCTATGGTTATAAGATGCTCTGGATGCTTCCCGTCATGACCGTGCTGCTTATCGTGACCCAGGAGACCGCGGCGCGTTGCGGATGCGTCACGGGTAAGGGCCTGGCGTCGCTCATTCGCGAGCGCTTTGGCGTGCGCAAGAGCGTGCTGGCCATGGCGGCGCTGCTGATCGCCAATACGGCGGTGACCATCTCGGAGTTCGCGGGTATCGCGAGTGGCCTTGCTCTGTTTGGCGTTCCGGCGAGCATCTCGGTGCCGCTCGTGGCGCTGCTGGTGTGGATGCTTACCATGTCGGGTAGTTTCCAGCGCATCGAGAAGATTTTGCTGCTGGTAAGCTGCGTGTTCGTAACCTACATCGTCGCCGCGTTTATGGCCGGCCCCAACTGGGGCGAGGTCGCGGTCGACTTGGTCGTCCCCAATATTCAGAACGATCCCAGCTACGTGTCGCTCGTGGTCGCAACAATCGGTACCACCATCGCACCGTGGATGATCTTCTTGGCTCAGAACAACGTGGTCGATAAGAATGCGGGCGAGGACGACATCGTGCTGCAGCGTATTGATACCGTGAGCGGCTCGATCGCTGCTGATATCATTGCGGGCTTCATTATTATCACGACCGGTACGGTGCTGTTCCCGGCGGGTATTCAGATTAGCGATGCCGCCGATGCCGCCCGCGCGCTGGAGCCCATCGCGGGCCAGTGGTCCACGGTGCTGTTTGCCTCGGGCCTGGTCGCAGCGAGTTTTTTGGCTGCCTGCGTGCTGCCGGGCGTTACGTCGAGTGCCATCTGCGAGGCTTTTGGCTGGGAGCGCGGCGCCGATCGCAGCTGGGACGAGGCTCCGGTTTACCGCGGCATCATTACGGCCATCATCGGCATTTCTGCCGTGTTGGTGCTCATGCCTGGCGTCGATTTGTTCCAGATTATGATGACCTCGCAGGTCATCAACGGCGTGCTGCTGCCCGTAGTCCTGGTATTTCAGGTAGTTATCGCGGCGGATCGCCACATTATGGGCGCCAACCGCAACGGCCGAGTATGGAACGTGCTCACGTGGGCGACTATCGGCGTGATTACGGTGCTGACGGTCGTCATGTTTGTGCTGCAAGCGATGGGCTACAGCGCGTAGCGCCCACTTTTGCTTCCGAACAGGCCGCAGCGATGGGCTGCGGCCTGTTTTTCGTCTGCTATAGGGCGTTAGTTATATGGCGGTGGGCAAAAAATGCCAAATATGAGTACTGTTGCTAAGTGAATAGCATTTACATCCAAAAAGATAATGAACATAACCTATAGTATGTTCATTAAAATTGGCTTCAATACGCCTTAAACCAGTCAGGTTGGCTGCTTTAGGGGGCTGTAGGGGTCGCCCGAACATCATTTTGGGTGGTTTTGCCTGCTACTAAAATGGTAACAGTACTCATATTTGCCCTTTTTTGCCCACAGCCCTTTGAGGTTGCGGCGAAAAGGGCTTGTTTTGATTGTTTGGGGCAGGCGCGAGGCGCGGAAATGGTGTCTGGAGCGGCGGAGCGGCTTGGAATTCATCCGTAGAGGTCTTCATTGGCTACGCCAGGAGTGCTTCCAGGTGCCGGTACAAAAGGAGCGTCCCTAACTGCCGCAGGGGGCGTCGGCCGTGGCCGACGCCCCCTGCGGGTGTACGCAGATTTGGCTGCGCGTTACTTGTCGGTGCCCAGCTTGTGCGGCTTGTAGGCGAGGGCATTGACGAGTGCGTCGGCGGCGGACTTGACGGCTGCCGGTTGCGGATCGTTGACGTGGTCCTCGGGGTGCACGGGCAGGTCTTTCTTGACCGCATCGTGGATCAGGTTGAGGTACTCGGTCACGCCGGTAGTCGACAGGTGCGTGCCGTCGCCATCGAACAGGTCGTTGCGGTTGGCGCTATGCCCGTACCAGTCGATAACGCGTACATTCTTGTAGCGCGTGGCGGCGTTGGCGATGGCTTGGTTCGTGGACCCGACCCACGGCTGCGGGCTACGCGTGTTTACAAACACGACGATACGCTGCTCGCCGGCGTCGGCCATGATCGCGTCGACCTGGGCGTCCGTTACCAAACCGTTGGTGCCCAGGGCAAAGACCACGATCTTGCCGGCAAGGTTCTGCTGGATATAGCCCTCAAATGTCGCGCGGCCCGCATCAAACTGGCGGCCCTTTTCGGCATCGATATGGCTGTGCGGGAACACGCCGTCAAAGGAATCAACGGCGCGCAGCGACACGGAGTCGCCGATCATCAACAGGTCGTAGGAGCCATCGGGGAAGCCGTCGTTGTCCTTGTCGGTGTCGTCGGCCGCCTGCTGGTCGGTGGGCGCGGTGTTTTTGGCTTCCTTGTTCAGAACTTCGGCGCCCTCGCCGCTCAGCGCAGACGTCTCGGGCACAAAGATCAGGCCGCCCAGTGCGACGACCAACACGACAACGCAGGCTGCGCAGACAGGGACGTGCGCGCGTGCCCAGTTGGCGGGTGTGGTGGTGCCATTGCGGAATTCGGTGACGGTGCGGCCGAAGGCGCCCTTCCTAAACGGCGTTTCGATAAAGCGATAGGAGCACTCGGCTACGGCAACTACCACAAGTACCTGCAAGATGTACTGCCACCAGGGCGTATCGTTGATGTTGGCGACCGGGTTCATGAGCAACAGCAGCGGATAGTGCCACAGGTAGATACTGTACGAGCGCTTGCCAACCCACACGAGCGGCTCGGCGGACAGCGCGCGGGCAACCATTCCCTGGGGCTGCACGCAGGCCGCGATGACCATGAGCGTGAGGATGGAGCATAGCAGTGTGCCGCCGCGATACTGGAACGCGGTGTAGCCGTTGGTGAGCGCGACCATGGCGGCAAGGCCAACCAGACCCACGACGCCCAGTACATCGATGGATGCGGGCGAGGACCAAAAGCGCACGAGGGCGCTCGGCTGTGCCGGGGCGGTCTTGGCTGCTTCGTCGGCCCTCTCGCCAGGCTTGCCCTCGGCGTTCTTGCCGTGCTTGGCGGCGCCAGCCAGGCGATTGAGCCCCAAACGACGAGCGAGACGCACCGGCGCCAGGTCGCGATCGGGGATAAAGGCCATCCAGGCGCCCAGCAGCAGCGAGAACACGCGGGTGTCGGTGCCGTAGTACACGCGGCTGGGGTCGGCGGCGGGGTTATAGAGCAGCATCATGGCGATGGCGGAGACAGCAGCCAGGCCCAGAACCATGCGGCGCGTGTTGGGCTTGCTCATGTGCATGGATACCATAGCGAGCAGCAGCGGGGGCCAAACCAGGTAGAATTGTTCCTCGATGGCGAGCGACCAAAAGTGCGTAAGCGGCGAGGGGTCGCCCAGGGCGTTGAAGTACGAGACGTCCTGCATAATCTGCCACCAGTTGTTAAAGAACAGCAGCGACGGCAGAATGTCGGGACGCATCTTGGTGAGCATCACGTGGTTGAAGACGGTGCACAGCGCACAGGTTACAACCACAACGGTCACCACGGCGGGGACCAGGCGACGGATGCGGCGAATCCAGAAGCTCTTAAGGTCGATGCGGCCGGTCTTAGCGACTTCGTTGAGCAGCAAGCGCGTGATCAGATAGCCCGAAAGCACAAAGAAGATCGTGACGCCAAGCAGGCCGCCCTGAGCCCACGTGAGGTTGAGGTGATAGAGCACCACCGCGACGACGGCAAGCGTGCGCAGGCCGTCGAGCGCAGGGATGTAGCGGGACTTGGGGCGAGCAGGCGTCTGCTCCGCGGCGGGAGTGTTGGCGCGGCCCGCGTTGTTGGCAGAAGCGCGATGGGGGCTTGCGGTGCGTCGC
>URCS01000071.1 GCA_900546455.1 uncultured Collinsella sp.
ACTGCGGGAATGGCCTATTTGCTCAATGTGTTCGGCTGAGATCGGAAATCAACCCCCATCCCAACGCTTTTCCCCGGTGGCACTCATATTGTCGATTAATCCTCGATAAGCCCCAGATGCACAAAAGCGTTCCAGATGCCGTCATCATCGACGTCGGTGGTCACGTAATCGGCCGCCGCCTTGCACTCGTCGCCGCCCGATCCCATGGCCACGCTCGTCGCGCACGCTTCGAACATGGGGATATCGATCTTGGCGTCACCGAAGGCCACGGTATCGGCACGGTCGGCGCCCAGGTGCTCGAGCAGCGTGTTGACGGCGTGCGCCTTGGTGATGCCGCGCACACCCATGTCACCAAAGAGCGCCGTCTCGCCCGCACCGCCCCAGGTGTGACACTCAAGATCGGGGAACTCCTCGATGCTATCCAGATGGTCCTGATAGCTCGACAGGATAAAGCTCACCTTATTGAGGTCATCGCGGTAGAGCGGCGCGCCGTAGACCATGCCATGCATGACGTCGTCGGTCTCGAGCTCGTCGGCACCCTCCACGCCCTTGCGACCGACATAGGTCCTCAGCACCGGGCGCGCAGCTTCGCGGAAGTTCTCACTCGCGAACAGGCCGTTGTTGCTCTCGAGATAAAACTCGAGGCCACGGCCGTGCAGCCAGTCTACGATATGGCGGCACTGGTCAGCCGTAATGAGCTGGTGCATCACCACCTCGCCGTCGCTCTCCACATAGCTGCCGTTGCCGCCGATCATGCCATCGAAGCCGATGTTGGTGATCTCGGGCGGGTTTTCGGCCTTGCTGCGGCCGGTGCACATGTACACGCGGTGTCCGTTTGCGCGCGCCGCACGGATAGCAGCCATGGCGCTTTGGGGCACCTCGTTGCTGTAATTGGTGATGGTGCCATCAACATCAAGAAAGATGACCTTGGCGGCGGACATGGCAACTCCCTTCGAGAAAAAACTTCTTACATGGAAACAGGACGCGACAGCAGTGATAAACCCTCAGGTTGAGCCCACGTCAGCGAGCCGGCTCCAAGTGCCCCAGGTCGCCGCGAAAGAGGAGCGACGCGTACTTCTGTACGCGAGCGACGGTTTGAGCGGCGAGATGGGGTGCTTGGGGCCGGCGCAGCGTCGGCAGGTCCGGCGTTCGGTAGAACGCCGGAACCTAATTACTCCAGGCCTTCCGTGCCGTTACTCTGGATGATCTTCTGGTAGGCGTAGAAGCTGTCCTTGCGGCGGCGCTCGTAGGTGCCGGTGCCGTCGTCGTACTTATCGACGTGGATAAAGCCGTAGCGCTTGCGCATCTCGCCGGTGCCGGCGGAAACCAGGTCGATGGGGCCCCACCAGGTGTAGGCAATCAGGTCGACGCCGTCGGCAATGGCCTCGCCCATGGCCTTGATGTGGCTGCGCAAGTAAGCGATACGATACGGGTCGTGGATGGAGCCGTCCTCCTCGACCTCATCGTAGGCGCCCATGCCGTTCTCGACCACCATCAGCGGAATCTCGTAGCGGGCGTAGATCTCGTTGAGCGCGATGCGCAGGCCCAGCGGATCGATCTGCCAGCCCCAGTCGGTGGACTCCAGATAGGGGTTCTTGCCGCCAAAGGTCATATTGCCCTCGGTCATCTCGTGGTCCTTGTGGGTGCCCACGGTGCCGGACATGTAGTAGCTAAAGGTGTAGAAATCGACCTTGCCATCGGCGATATCCTGCAGGTCGCCGTCCTCCATCACGAGCTCGACATCGTTCTCGGCCCAGAAGCGCTTGGCATAGAACGGGTACTTGCCGCGCACCTGCACGTCGGAGCAGTACCAGTTCATGGTATTCATCTCCTGCTGCGTGGCGAACACGTCGGCCGGATCACACGTGGCGGCATAGGAGAGGATGAAGCAGTCCATGTTGCCCATCTTAAACTGCGGGTAGTGCTCGTGGGCATAGCGCACGACGCGGCCGCTGGCGACAAACTGGTGATGCAGCGCCTGCATACGAGCCTGCGGCGTAGTATGGACCGCCGAAGCCGGGCCCTCAAAGCCCTGAATCATGCTGGTCTCAAAGAGGTTGCCCATGTCCTGAGTGCCGCAGTTGATCTCGTTGAAGGTGAGCCAGAACTTGACCTTGTCCTGATAGCGGTCGAAGACGGTCTGGCAGTACTTCTCAAAGAAGCCGATGAGCTCGCGGCTCGCCCAGCCGTTGTACTTCTCGACCAGGTGATAAGGCATCTCGTAGTGCGACAGGGTCACGAGCGGCTCGATATTGTGAGCGCGCAGGCAGTCGAAGACGCGATCGTAGAAGGCGAGGCCGGCCTCGTTGGGCTCGGCGTCGTCGCCGTTGGGGAAGATGCGGCTCCAAGAGATGGACATGCGGAACATGTTGAAGCCCATCTCGGCGAACAGCGCGATATCCTCCTCGTAGTGATGGTAGAAATCGATACCGTCATGGTTGGGGTAGAAGCGGTTGGGGTCGATGTCGATCGTAATCTGGCGCGGCTCCTTGTAGCTGCCGCCCAAGAAATGGTCGTCGACGGAAGGACCGCGGCCGTCCGCGTTCCAAGCGCCCTCAAACTGATTGGCGGCGGTAGCGCCACCCCAATAGAAACCCTCGGGGAACTTGATGTTTGCCATGAGCATCTCCTTTGCATCGTGGGTCGATAAGCCGAGTATCGCCCACGCGGGAGACATGCGGAGGCGGGGGCGCCAAACCCGATACTTCTTTTCGCAGCGGCACCCCGCCGCCTGCCCGCCCCTGACACTTCCTGACACCTGCCAAAAAGGGACAGGTTTATTTTGGTCGGTTTTATCTGGGAAAACGCTGACGATAGGCAGCCGGCGTGCAGCCATAGCGCTCGGCAAACTTTTTTTAGAAGAAGCTCATGTTGGCATAGCCCGCCTCGCGCGCAGCCGCCTCTGCCGTGGCACCGGCGTCGAGCAGTGCCGCTGCGCGCGCCAGGCGGCCCTCCTGCACGAGCTGCATGAATGTGCGGCCTGTCTGACGCTTGAGTAGGGCGCTTGCGTAGTTGGGGCTCAGGTGCAGATGGCGGGCGAGGTCGTCGAGCGCGCAATCGCAGGCGTGACGCTCGATATAGCCCATAGCAGCCGCGACCTGCGCCGATGGCAGCGCGGGCGCGTCCGATCGCAGAAGACCGGCCTCGTAGCTTTGCATGAGCTCGACCAACAGCAGCTCAAACAGCCTCGAGACAATCTGGGGGCTCGCTGGCGTGGGGTCCAGACGCTCGCACAGCATCTCCTGCATGTAGCGGCGCACGCGACGGCTGCCGCCCGTATGGAAATGCACGTGTCCGCGGTGGTCGGTTTCGTCCGTGAGGGCGTTGAGCAGGAACCGCGAGACCGCGCTTGTGGGCGAAAGGCTTTGCTCCAGGCTACGGCGCAGCATTGGCCGCGAGATGATGACGCTCAGCATTATGTCGTGCTCACCGAGCTCGCCAACAGCATGCGGGCAGGCGGCATCGAGCAGGAGGACCTCGTTTTGAGCGAGCATGAGCGGCGCGCCGTTGACGATCTGCGGCGCTCGTCCTCGATAGACATAGCTGATTTCGACATAATCGTGCACGTGTTCCGGCACAGGATTGAAGCGCGAGTTGCGAACAATCGATAGCCCCTCGGGCATGCCTTCTTGGTGCAGAGCGAGCGTTGGGTTGCCAATTTTACGAATGAATCGGCCATCAATATCTGCCTGATTACCTTGACCGAGTGCATCGCTCCAGTCGTAATGGGCGCCCGCGCGATAGGCGCGTTCACTGTCGGTCAGCTCGAGTAGCAGGTTATCCAAGCGCGCGAGCTCCATAGTGCTCCCATCGTTGATTCGGTCATATTCTGCCGTGGTTTTGATATTAGCAGGGCGGCGCGCTCGGCGTACTCTGACTTCAATGGATTTGAAAGGCCGGTTTTGGAGGAGCGTATATGGCGGCGTATTTTGAGCAGGTGCTTGGCGGCACCTACGACAACCACGTGCTTCCGTTCTTGTGGCTCAAGGGCGAGGCGCGCGAGACGATTACCGAGTATCTGGAGCAGATCGCCGGGGCGGACATCCACGAGGTTTGCCTGGAATCGCGCACGCATCCCGATTTCTGTCGCGACGGCTGGTGGTCTGACCTGCGCTTTATCATCGGCGAGTGCAAGCGCCTGGGGTTAAAGATCTGGCTGCTCGACGACGCCCACTTCCCCACAGGCTATGCCAACGGCGCGCTTGCGGGCGATGGCGTCGACCCCGCGCTCAAGAAAACCGTGCTCAAGCATCGCACGATTACGGTTGTTGGTCCCCAACCGTCCACGACTATCAAGCTCGGTAATCTCATGGACCCCACCGAGCGCTTTGTGGGCGTGGCAGCTTTTGATGCCGCTGGTGCGCCGCTCGACCTTGCGCTCGCTGTTGAGCAAGGAGACGATGGAACGCCCGCCCGCTTGCGTTTTGACGCCCCCACCGGCGTCACTACGATCGTGCTGTACGCCACCAGCCAAAAGACCGGCTTTCGCGATGAGTACATCAACATGGTCGACGCCGCCTCGTGCCACGCGCTCATCGACGCCGTCTACGAGCCCACGTTTGAGCATCTGAGCGATGAGTTCGGCAAAACGATCTTGGGCTTCTTTACCGACGAGCCCGGCTTTATGAACGAGAAGGGCACCGCGCCCGACGATGCTTCTACCAGCAGCTTTATCGGGCGAAGCGACTTGGCGCTGCCGTGGTCGGACGAGCTTGCCCGCCGCCTACACGATGCGCTTGGCGAGAATTGGCTTACCAAGTTGCACGGCCTTTGGACGCGCGAGGCAGACGGCGCCCAGGTTCGCCACGCCTATATGGACCTTGCTACGCAGCTCTACCGCAGCTGCTTTGACGAGCAGATTGGCGATTGGTGCCGCGCGCACGGCGTTATGCACATTGGCCACGTGATCGAGGACAAGAGTTGCCACACGCGCCTGGGCCAGGGCGCCGGACATTACTTCCGCGCGGTCGCGGGGCAGGACATGGCTGGCGTGGATGTGGTCATCAACCAGCTTGCCCCCGGAATTGACCGCGGGCGCTACAGCTACTTCCACGGCGCATGGAACATGGAGTTCTTTACGTACGCGCTCGCCAAGTTGGGATCTTCGGCAGCGCGCCTCGACCCCAAAAAGCAGGGGCGCTGCATGGCCGAGGTCTTTGGCGCCTTTGGCTGGCACGAGGGCCTGCGCGAGATGAAGTGGATCGCCGACCATATGCTCGTCCGCGGTATTAACTGGTTTACGCCGCACGCGTTTAGCATGGCGCCCTTCCCCGATTGGGACTGCCCGCCGCACTTTTACGCGCACGGCAACAACCCGCAATGGCCGCACTTTGGCCAGCTCATGCGCTATATGAATCGCACGGCGACGCTCCTTTCGGAAGGCGCTGCCGCTCGCCCCGTCGCCATTCTGTACCATGCCGACGCCGAATGGGCCGGCAACGCCATGCCCGTCGAGCGCGTGGCGGCCGAGCTCACGCGCGCGCAGATCGATTTTGACTTTGTGCCTGCCGAGGCTTTTGAGGATGAGGGGCGTTACGAGGTTTCGATTGCCGATGGAATGCTGGCTGTTAACGGCTGTCGCTACCAGGCGTTTGTCATGCCGGGCGCCTCGTTTATTGGCGCGGCTACAGCGGAAGAGGTGAGGCGCATGATGGCCGCGGGTGTCACGGTGCTCGCTGCTGACGAAGTGCCCGGCGCTCTTTATGACGCGGATGGCGCAGCCGATCTGGACGGGCTTACGGCAACGCCACTTGCCGATGTGGCGGACGCGCTGGCAGACGCGGGGCTGCAGACCGTTGTGACCGATAGGCCACAGCCCTGGCTGCGCGCACTTCGCTACGAGCGTGCCGGCGAGACCTACGTCATGTTGGTCAACGAGCACCCACGTGAAAGCATTTGCTGCACGGTTTCGCTTCCGCAAGACAAGTGTCTTTGCGGAACGCGCCTCGACCTGCTGAACAGCACCAAGCCCGTTGCGTTTGACGGCGTGCTGGAGCTGGCGCCTTACGAGAGCTGCGTTGTTGTTCTGGAGGCAAGCGGCGCAATCGAGCCCGCGGACTGCACCGACACGAGCACACGTGCAACGCTCGCCCTCGACATCAGCCACCCCTGGACCGTCGCCCTCTCCCCTGCCGGCAGCGATGGAACCTTTGGCGAGCCGCAAAAGCTCGAGCGCCTGTGCGACCTCACGGCCGAGCAGTTCCCCGGCGTATGTGGTACGTTCCGCTATCGCACGTCGTTCGAGCTGGCCGACGACCTCGCCCACACCGTCATTGACCTAGGGGATGTCTACGAAGTCGCAACGCTCACACTCGACGGACAAACGCTCGGCACGCGCATCTGCCCGCCCTACCGCTTTGCGACAGGCGCGCTTACCGCCGGCGCACACGAGCTCGCCATCGATGTCATCAACACGCTCGACCATGCGACCTCCGACATCTTCGCCCTCACCGAGCCCGTCGCGCCCAGCGGTGTCCTCGGCCCCGTTACCCTTCTCGGGCAAAACCTGCCAAAATAAACCCGTCTCTTTTTGGCAGGTTTGGCGAGTGCGGGAGTTCGAATGGATATCAAACGCAAGATTACCGAGGCGCAGGGCCTAACCCCTACCGAGCAGCAGCTCGGCATCTCGGCCCTTGCCATGGGCGAGGACATCCGCGGACTCTCCATTAAGGAGTTTGCCGCCCGCGCCAATGTTTCGGTCGCAAGCGTGCACCGTTTTTGCAAAAAGCTCGGCCTCGAGGGCTTTAAGGACCTCAAGGTCGAGCTTATCCGCCTGGCGACCGAAGCAGGCAACCGCCGCGACGTGGACATCAACTTTCCCTTCGATGCCACGTCCACGCCCGCGCAGGTTATGGAGCGCATGGAAGGGATCTACCAGACCACGCTGGCCGAGACGCAGGAGCTGCTCGACCCCGCGCAGCTCGACCACGCCGCCAAACTGATCGCGAAGGCACGGCAGGTCGATATCTACACCGGCTCGCACAACCTCTATCCAGCGGGGATGTTCCGCGACCGCCTACTTTCGTCCGGCAAGAGCGCCACATGCTACAGCAGCACCGAGGCCCAGGTGCGCACGGCGCTCGCCTCGGATTCCGGCAATGTGGCGATCGTCATCTCCTACAGCGGCCTTGCACCCAACCTCAAGGAAATCTTGCCGATCCTCAGCAGCCGACATGTTCCCGTCATTGTCATCGGCACACCTTATTGTGCGCGCCTGCACCCCGGCTTTGCCGCCTACCTCACGGTGAGCGACCACGAGAGCATGACGCACCGCATCACGCAGTTCGCCAGCCACATCGCCGTGCAATACGTGCTCGATTCGCTCTACAGCAGCTACTTTGCCAAAGACTACGCCCGCTGCGCCGAGTTCCTAGAGCGCTCATTCCCCTACACCCGCCTGCCAGGACTCAAGTAGCAACAAGCATGGATTTTCGGACACTTATCAAATGAGCGTGGATAATCTCCCACTTTGAGCCCCCACACAGGCCAAAAACGGGAGATTATCCACGCTCATTCTGGATGGTACATTTTCCTCCGTCCCCAAGGGATCCAAGCACCAGCTAAGACAACGCCGATGTCTTGGCACCGACAGCGAGCGGGTCGCATTTGAGACAAGGTGACGTGAAACGAAAGGGCGCTGACCTTCTGGTCGCGCCCTTGAAGTTGAACGTCAGATTGTCCAAATGCGGCCCGCGCAGCGTCGAGCCGTTACGCGGTTTGGAAAACCGCGTAACTACTCCCGGACTCCGTACTGCTCGTAGTAGGCGTCGATGGCGGTCTTGAGCTCATCGTCGATGACGACCTTGCCGTCGATCTCGTGGTTGTAGAGGGTCTCGACGACCTCGGCCATAGAGACGATGCTCGCGACGGGGAAACCGTACTTGGCCTCGATCTCCTTCTGTGCGGTGGTCACGCCGCCCTTGCCGACCTCCATGCGGTTGAGGGACACGATCAGACCCTTGATCTCGACATCGGCAGCAGCCTTGACCTTGGGATAGGTCTCATCGATGGACTTACCGCTGGTGGTGACGTCCTCGACCATGACCACACGGTCGCCGTCCTGGGGCTCGTAGCCCAGCAGGTTGCCCTTGTCGGCACCGTGGTCCTTGGCCTCCTTGCGGTCGCAGCAGTACTTGACCTCCTTGCCGTACAGCTCGTGGTAGGCAATCGCGGTCACGACGGCCAGGGGAATACCCTTGTAGGCAGGCCCGAACAGCACGTCAAAGTCGTCGCCAAAGTTATCGTGGATGGCCTGGGCGTAGTACTCGCCCAGCTTCTTGAGCTGATAGCCCGTCACGTAAGCGCCGGCGTTCATAAAGAACGGGGACTGACGGCCGCTCTTGAGCGTAAAGCTGCCGAACTTAAGAACGTCGGACTCGACCATAAACTTGATGAACTCTTGCTTGTAAGCCTCCATGCGGGCTCCTCTCGTAATCGCGTACGTGCTTCACAGTTTAGCGCAGGTAGGACGTCGATGCGGGCGCGCTTTGAAGCCATGGCGCTCTGTAAGGGCTTTGTCAGGGGCGATGATTTTCCGAACAATGGGGTTGACACGGCAAACCCCCTCGTCAAAAATACCGGCGGATTGAAACGGGTACGAGATACCCAAAGCGCGCTGCGCCCGGCCTTAAGGAGGTGTGCCATGGAAGGCAGCCATAGTCGAAAAACCTGCATGTCGCCCTCGGCACGCCGCGAGGATTCCGCGCACGCATAAGCGCCAACAGTCGATCACCAAAACCACCACAAAGGTGCCTGCCCCCCCTTGTGGTGATTCGCGAGCATGACGTGAGCGACATCTAGGTTTTTTGCAATTCAATACGACACGTACGCTAACTCCCTTTAACAAGGAGGACCCTATGCTGATGCTCAAAACCGCCACGGTACTCGAAGTCATCTCCAAGCGCCGCCGCACGGCGCGCCCTGCCGCTCACGCCGGCCTTGCCAAGAACACCATCTTTGCCGCAACCCATAGCGCCGAGGACTCCCTCGTGCTGCTCGACGCCACGGCTGACGGCCTC
>URCS01000072.1 GCA_900546455.1 uncultured Collinsella sp.
GGGGCCGCGTGCGTCTGCGCCACGTGCACGAGTGCCGCGCGCGATGCGTCCAACGCCGCGCTGCTGCTGGACGGTCTGCGCGATCTGGGGCTCGAACCGCAGGTGATTCCGGGCGAGGTCGAGGCGCGCCTGACGTTTTTTGGCGTGGCACACGACTTTGCTGGCGAGCGCATTATTGTCGCGGATTCGGGCGGCGGGTCCACGGAACTCGCGACGGGTGTCTATGCGCCGGAGCGCGGGGTCTTTGCGCTGGAGGGAACGCGCTCGCTGGACATTGGCTGCCGCCGCGTGACCGAGCGGTTTTTCTCTGCGCTGCCGCCGTCGACGAACGAGTTTGCGGCTGCCGCCGCGTGGGCAGGCGAGCAGTTTGCGGGCTACTTTAAGAGCTTGCCTGTCGATTTTGAGCGTGCCGAGCGCCTGGTCGCGGTGGGTGGCACGGTGACTACGCTGGTGGCTCTGGTCCACGAGCTGGAACCGTACGATTCGAGTTTTGTTCACCTACGCGAGCTTTCGATGGAGCAGATCTCGGCCGCCATCGATCGTATGTCTACGCTGGATGTGGAGGGTATCGCTGCGCTGCCGGGCGTGCAGCCCAAGCGCGCGGGCGTGATTCTGGCCGGCGCCGTGGTGATTCGCGAGCTCATGCGAGCCGGCGGCTACAAGACGCTCACCGTAAGCGAGAGCAGCCTCCTCGCTGGCATGGTCGCCACCATCAACGAGGTTCTCGACGGCGCGACTCCCACCATCGCATGGACTCCCAGCCTCAGCGCCCTCTAAATAAGTTGCGGTGAAATACGGACTAAAATCGCCCTTTCGGGCGCCAAACAGTCCCTATTCCACCGCAACTCAACAGCCGGCACCTGGGGACAGTCCTTGCGGGGCGTCCCCACAGCGCCTATGCCAGCTTGTCGATTTGCCCAATCTCCCAAAGCGGAATATTGACGAGCATGCCCTCGTCTCTATATGCCGCCAGGGAGCTCCTCACGCAACGCTCGAGCTTGAATTTTTCGCAGGCTATTTTCAGACTCTTCGCTTTAAGGTTCTCTGCCGCCTTGACCTCAAGCGGAAGCACGGTTCCCGCATGGTCGATGGCAAAGTCGGTTTCGGCATTGCCAGAGGTAGAGGACCAATACGCGGGAGTTTTGTCCTGGAGCAAAAGCTCCTGCGCGACGTATTGTTCGGTCAGCGAACCTTTGAACTCGGTAAAAACAGCGGATCCGTTAAGAACGATGGCCGGAGAGAGACCGGAGAGCGCTCCGAGGATGCCGGTGTCGATGCAGAACAGTTTGAAGCCCGAGAGGTCTTCGTAGCTCGAGAGCGGCGCCTTTAGAGCGGAAACACGTGGCACCTTATGAACGATTCCGTAGTCCGTGAGCCACTGGAGGCTTTCCTCGAAATCGCGTGCGCGCGCTCCGGGGCGAAGGGCGCCATAGACAAACTTCTTGTTCTCTTTGGCAAGCTGGCCGGGAAGGGATTTCCAAACCAACCTCATGCGCTCGATGATGCGGGCGGGTGCATGTTTGCCAAAATCGGATTCGTAAGCCTCGATGATTTGCTGCTGAAGCCTTCGGGCTTCGATGAAGTCGCGTGTCTCGGCGAAAGCGGAGACAACTTCGGGCATACCGCCGACAACAAGGTATTTCTTGAGCAAGTGTTCGAGCTTTTCGGTAACGTTTGCTAGAAGGTTCATGTCTGCGGCAAGGATGGCGTCGGCGAGCGGGTCGCCGTCGACGGCACGAACGAACTCGGCGAACCCCATGGGACGCATGGTGAGCTGGTCGATTTTGCCGACGGGAAATGACTCATTTTCGCGTCGGAGCGCGAGGCCCATATAGGAACCGGCTGCTACGATGTGGTATTCGGGTGCAAGCTCGTTGAAGTACTTGAGCGAGGTGATCCCGCGCGGGGCCTCTTGGATCTCGTCGAAGATGATGAGCGTGTCTGCTGGCGTTACAGTTTGGCCACGTAGGAGTTCTATCTGGGAGATGATGCGCTTGGGGTCGAGGTCCCCATCGAACAGCGAGCGTGTGCTCGGCTCGAGCATAAAGTCAAAACGAATGACGTTTCGATACTGCTGGCTTGCGAATTCGTTAAGAAGCCAAGTCTTTCCTGTCTGGCGGGCTCCCTTAAGCAAGAGAGGTTTGCGATTCGTCCTTGATTTCCAAGCGATAAGTTCGCTCATAAGCTGTCGCTGCATATTGCCTCCCAACCCTCTCGGTTAGTATAAGGCCATTTGGGTGTTTCCATCGGAAAATGTGCGAGACAACCACGTTTTTCCATCGGAAAATGTGCGAGACAACCACGTTTTTCCATCGGAAAATGTGGTAGGAAACTCATTGGGTGGGCGGAAAAAGTAGTCAAAAAAGCCCCGTCCCAAATGAGCTGCTCTGCAGTTGACGGCGTCCAAAAGAAACGAGCCCGCATCCCTGGGGAACACGGGCTCGCAAGCAATCATATGGTAGGGGCGGTGGGACTCGAACCCACAATCCTTGCGGCGAGAGATTTTAAGTCTCCTGCGTATGCCAATTCCGCCACGCCCCCGTGAGACTAGAAGTCTAGCACAAGCCGTCCGTTACGCGTTGACGGCCATCGAGTGTTGGCCCGACTTCTCCAGGAACTCCTGGAACTTGGCTTCGTCGCCCTTGTTCTGGTACTGCAGGGCCAGCAGGTACTCCAAGCGGCAGCGCTTGACCGGGTCGTCGCCGACATCCTCGAGCATGCGCTCCAGCTCGGGAATGTCGTTGTGGCGCTTGAGGATCATCGTGTCGTACATCAGCTGGCACTCGTGCGCAACTGCCTCGGCCTGACCGCCCTCAAAGCCCTTGATCTCGTGCAGCAACTCCTTGGACTTTTTGCGGTCCTCCTGGCCAACATAGTAGTTAAAGGCTTTGATCACCAGGTCGACGCGCTGCATCTTGGGGAGGTTGAGCCCCAGCAGCAGGTCGAACATCTCGCTGGCACGCTCGTGGTCCTCGCGCAGCAGATAGGAGTTCAGGCGCAGGTAGTCGCGGTTGTAGCGTGGGTACAGCATGCTGGTGAGTTTGCCGTCGAGCAAACGATCGAACTCGTCCCACTGCTTGGCAGCCATAAGCTGCTGCAGACGCTTGAACGTGGTGCGTTTTTTGACGCTAAAGAACACCGATACGGCGATGCAGATGATAACGACGGCGGTCCAGAGTGTGCGGGAATCGGGCATATTGGGGTCCTTAGTCGCTCATAAAGCGAGCGGTATGACAACACGTACTAGATGTATTATACGCAGCGCGCAAGCAAACTGGCATAAAAGCTCATCGAGGCTGAGTGCCATCGCTCGCTGCGGTACACTTACCTAAAGTAAACCATGAAGGGAGATATTACCTATGAAGAAGATCGTTTTGGCTTGCGGTGCTGGCGCTGCTACTTCCACGCTCGTTGCCCAGAAGGTCGCTACTCTGCTCGACGCCAACGGTTATGCCGACAAGTACGAGATCGTGCAGTGCGCCATCTCCGAGGCCAAGGATTACTGCGACGAGGGCGCTGACCTGCTGATCGCCACCACCGTTGCCCCCGAGGGCCTCACCTGCCCGTACGTGAGCGGCGTGCCCTTCATGACCGGCATGAACCGCGTTGCTGCCGAGAAGGCCGTTCTCGACGTCATGGCTCAGTAGGCGCTGACTGCATGAGTGAGCAGAACGCCAACCCGGTAGAGCTCTTTGGTATGCGCGTTGCCCATGTGGGCATTAACGCCACCGACCCGGCAGACGCCCTGGAGATCGCGGAGCTGTTCTCGACGATGATGGGCCTGCCCGTCATCGAGACCCCGGTTTCGTACTTCAACGATTCGCTGGTCGAGATCATGAAGCAGAACGGTCGTGGCACCAAGGGCCACGTCGGCTTTGCCGTTAACGACATCGATGCAGCTGAGAAGTGGTTTGCCGAGCGCGGGCTCGAGGTCAACGAAGAGTCGCGCGCGCTGCTGCCCGACGGTGGTACCAAGCTCGTGTACTTTAAGCGCGAGTTCGCCGGTTTCGCCGTGCACCTGTGCCGCGAGTAGCGCACAAGCTGCCATAGCTGGCAAATAGGGATAGGGTCGCGTGGCCCTATCCCTTTATTTATGCCGAGGGGCTTCCTATCGTGGCAGGCGAATCGTAAAGCGGCTGCCGACCCCTTCGACCGAGGTCACACCGATGACGCCGCCGTGGCTGTCGACGATCCACTTGGCGATCGCAAGCCCCAGACCCGAACCCTGTGCGCCGGCATCGCGCGCGTTGTCGGCACGGTAGAACCGCTCGAACGCGTGAGCTGCGGATTCCTGGTTCATGCCGATGCCCTCGTCCTCAACACTTATGTCGATCGTGCCCGCGCCCGCATCTGGCGTTATGCCAAATGTGACGGTCGTTCCCACATCCGAGTACTTGGCGGCGTTTTGCACGATCACGCGCAGAGCCTGCTTCACGAGCGCCACGTCGACGGGCGCGTCGCAGCGCGGGTCGCTGGCAAGCGCAGCGTCAGAAGCCAGCCGATACGTGTGCTCGGTATCGATCATCTGCGATTCTTCGCATACCTCGCTGACCAGTGCAGCCAAGTTGGTATGCGCGCGCCGCAGGACCGTGCGCCCGGCATCGCCGCGTGCCAAAAACAGCAGCTGCTCCACAAGCTCTTGCATGTGCTCGCTTTCGGCTTTAAGGGACGCGATGGATTCCGCCAGCACGTCCGGGTCGTCCTTACCCCAGCGGTCGAGCATGTTCACGTAGCCCTGAATCACCGCGATGGGCGTGCGCAGCTCGTGGCTCGCGTCGTTGACAAAGCGCATCTGCTGCAGTTTGGCCTCTTGCATCTGGCGCAGCAGGCGGTTGAGTGCGACCTCGATGCTTGCCAGGTCGGCGTCGCCGGTGGTGACGCTCGGCGAGTCGACGCTTGCGCGCTCGATGGCCTGCTCCAGTGTTTCCATTTTGCCGCCGGCGAGTTGCATGCGGCCGAGT
Organism: uncultured Collinsella sp.; assembly: GCA_900546455.1. Taxonomy (GTDB): domain Bacteria; phylum Actinomycetota; class Coriobacteriia; order Coriobacteriales; family Coriobacteriaceae; genus Collinsella. Next base: position 4,962 of record URCS01000072.1, read on the forward strand.
TCGTCCACGCGCAGGGCCAGATCGTTGAGCGGCGCCATGGTGCGGCGCACGCGGCGGGCGCCGCCGAGCATGTTGAGCACGCTGATGACCTGCCAACCCACAACGACAAGGTAGAGAGGCCATAGCGTGACGAGGTCCTGCGCGAGGGGGAAAGTCTTGGTGGTACGCGCAAGCTCGACGGTATAGGTGAGTGTTGTCAGGTCCCAGCCGCGCGCGGGCGTCAGCGTCATGCCGCGAACGGTGGCGCTGGGGATCCATCCTGCGGTAAACGCGCCGTTGGGCAGCGTCTGGTTGTATCCATAGACAAGGATCGCCGCCACAATCACTACTAGCAGCAGGTCGAGCCAAACGTAGCTCATCAGGCGGCGCCACATATAGCTCCAGTTGATGGCGCGGGCGATGGAGGTGACGCGCTTGGCCTCGGCGTTACGCGCGGCAGACATAGCCCACCCCGCGCACGGTCTGGATGATGCGGACGCCGCCGGCGTCCTCGATCTTGGCGCGTAGATGCGCGATGTGCACGTCGACGTTGTTGGTGTCGCCCATGTATTCGTAGCCCAGCGCTTCGTGCGCGATGCGTTCGCGCGTGAGCACGGTCTCGGCATGCGCCATAAGCAGGGCGAGGACATCGAACTCGCGGGCCGTGAGCGCAATGGGCGAGCCGCCGACCGTGACTTCGCGGCGGTCGGGGTCGAGCGCAACCGAGCCCACGGCGAGCGTGGCGGGGGAGAGCGAGGCGGAAACCTGGGTCGAGTCACTGACCGGGGGCATCGCAGTGGCGCCGACACCCGTGCCGCCTGCCGCGCCCGTCCCGATGCCGCCAACGCCCGAAGCCGCCCGCACGGCCTCCGAGCGCTTCAACGCCACGCGGATCCGTGCGAACAGCTCCTCAATCGCAAACGGCTTGGTCAGGTAATCGTCGGCGCCGGCATCGAGCCCGGCCACCTTGTCCATCACGGCATCGCGCGCGGTGACCATTATCACCGGCACATCCTTGTGCTTGCGGACGCGCCGCAGGACCTCCATGCCGTTGAGCTGCGGCAACAACACATCGAGCAGAATAAGATCGTAGTTGCGCTCCAGCGCCAGGTCCACGGCGGTGCGGCCATCGGCGGCGTGTTCCACCTGGTAGCCCTCGTGCTCCAGCTCGAGCGTCACAAAGCGGGCGATTTTCTCCTCGTCCTCTACGATCAGGATCCGTGCCATGCGTGCCCCCGTCTGCGATTACTTGTCGTCGTTCAGATTTTGCTTGATGTCGTTCGCGGCATCGGCGGCGTGATTCATAAGGTTGTTGATGCTGCCGGGCACGTCGCCGTCGCTGTCGATGCGGTAGCGCATGCCAAAGAACAGGCCAATCAGCATCAGCCAAATCGTAGCGCCCCAGGCAAACAGGGCGATGATGGGGATCAGGATGGGGATGTTGAGGATGATCGCATCGCGGCGCGTGGCGATAAACTTGGTGTCCAGGCTCAGGCGGAAGAGCTTTTTGAGGTACTCCCATACGCTGTCCATCTTCTTGGAGAAGTCGGTCTTTTCGCTCGACTTCTCGTAGGCGGCCTGCGCGGCGACCATCTCGGCTGAGGGCTCATCGACTGGCGCGGACTCGGTGGCGGCGTGCGCCGACGTGGTCTGCGTCTTGCCCTGCGACTCGAGCCAAATGATGGCGTCCAAAACGTTGCCGTCGGCGGCGTCGAGCGCGGCCTTGGCATCGGTGTAGCTCACGTTGCACTTGGTGCGGATGGTTTCAACTTTTTCGAGGTCGTCCATGACCTGTCCTTTCGTTCGATGGGCGCGACGCCGGGCGATTTGCCCGGGCGCGAGCGTTGCGTTCGGCGGTCTGCGTTGCACGGCGCCGCCCCGCCCTTGGTCGAACTCTATAGTGCAGGTTATAGATTAAGCGATTCTTGAGCCAAGATTAATGTTGGATGAGTTTTTGGGTAGCGGTGGGAAAAGTATTAGACCTCGATAGCGGGGGATGGGGTGCCGGTGCAAAACGGCGTCAAAGGTTGGTCGAGCAGGCGGTTTCTCCATTGATGTCCGCACGGCATGGGACACTTACCCTGCCGCCCTGCTCTGCCGCGGCGGCATGTACCCAAACAACGACCCTCTAAGGAGTTCGATACCAATGAGCGATAACACCAAGCATCTCGCAAAGAAGTGCGTCAAGGACGCGGGGCCGTGCCTCGCGTTGTGCCTTGCCGGCGCAGCGGTCGCGCTGCTGGCTGTTCTGGGGCCATTCGACGTGCTCCGAAGTGCCAGTTCTCTGCACGTTTGCATGGCCCTTGCCGGCGCCATGATGACCGGCGGCGTGCTCGATCTGGTTTTTTGGGTGCTTGACCCGTTTGGATGGAAGAACGAAGGGTAAGCCCTAAAGGATGGAAGGGCTGGAACGGTTGACTTAGTGATCGTGCAGAATGTGGGCTAGCGACTTACAGGGAAGTGGTGATCCGATGACGGTCTATGTGACGGGCGATATTCACGGCGGCGTCGACATGCAAAAGCTTCGCGACTGGGATCTTGGGGATAGTTTGACAAGTGACGACTATCTCATCATCGCGGGCGACTTTGGCTTTCCGTGGGATTTCTCTGCCGAGGAATGTGCCGACATCGCCTGGCTGGAGTCGCGCCCCTATACCGTGCTGTTTGTCGACGGCAACCACGAGCGTTTCGATCACTGGTCGGAGCGCCCCATGGAGCTGTGGCACGGCGGCCTGACGCAGCGCCTGTCGGACACCTCGCCCATCCGACGCCTGACGCGCGGTGAGGTTTTTGAGCTCGACGGCCCAACGATCTCTACCATGGGCGGCGCCACGAGCGTGGATAAGGAATACCGCATTCTGTATTCCAGCTGGTGGCCGCAGGAGCTGCCGGACGAGCGCAACTTTGAGGAGGCGCGGGCAAAGCTCGACAGCGTGGGTTGGAAGGTCGACTATGCGATCACCCATACCTGCTCCACGCGCATGCTTTCGCCCACGCTTTACCCGGCACCTGGCTGGAATTATCCCGATGTCGATCGACTCACCACGTTTTTCGACGAGCTGGAGGACCACCTGGACTACAAGCGCTGGTACTACGGGCATTTTCATCGTGACGCCAACCCGGCCGAGCGTCACACCGTGCTCTACGACTGCATCGTTCGCTTGGGCGACGAACTCCAGCCCTGGGATGTTGCGTAGAGGCGGGGTGGCTGGCTACTCGACCGTTACAGTGATGTTCTCCCGATGCGCGCGGATGACGTCCCAGCTAAAGTGCTCGACCAGCTGCTCGGCGGTACGCGGCGTGGTGTCCGGCGCGATGCCTGTTTGCCCGGCGAGCCATCCCAACAGTGCCTCGGGTGTGCCAAAGCGGGTGCGGAGCTCGCCCAGGTCCAGATCGCGATCGCGCTTGGAAAGGCGGCGGCCGTCCGGTGACATGAGCAGCGGAATGTGCGCGTAGTGCGGCGTGGGCAGTCCCAGCAGATGTTGCAGATAGATCTGGCGCGGCGTGGAACCAAGCAGGTCGCATCCGCGTACGATCTCGGTGACGCCCATGGCAGCGTCGTCGACCGCCACGGCCAGCTGATAGGCAAACACGCCGTCGCTGCGGCGCACCAAAAAGTCACCGCACTCGGTGGCGAGTGCTTCGCATTGGGCTCCGTACGTGCGGTCCACGAATTCGATCACGTCGCTGGCGAGGTCGTCGACGGTGGGCACGCGCAGGCGCGTGGCCGGAGCACGCAGGGCACTGCGGCGGGTGATTTCATCAGCAGAAAGACCTCTGCAGGCGCCGCGGTAGATGGGCGTGCCGTCGCTGGCGTGCGGTGCGCTCGCGGCGTGGAGTTCGGCACGCGTGCAAAAACAGGGATAGGTGAGGCCGGCGTCTTGCAGCTGGCGCAGGGCGTCCTCGTACAGATCCAGGCGATCGTGCTGGTAGTAGGGGCCTTCGTCCCACTCGAGCCCCAGCCAGGTCAGATCGTCAATCAGTTGAGCGGCAAGTTCCGGGCGCTTGCAGCGATCGTCCAGGTCCTCGATGCGCAGCACGATGCTGCCGCCCTGGCTGCGAGATCGG
>URCS01000073.1 GCA_900546455.1 uncultured Collinsella sp.
CGAGCAGAGCCTTGGCCGCCGTTACGCTGCGAGCGCCCACGAGGCGCAGCTCGTACTCCACGCGCTCGTCCGTAGCGGCGGTCTTCACCGCCTCGATCTCACCGCGAAGCGCCTCGGCAGCCTCCTTGGAAGCGGAGGCATCGGCCACCTGTGCCTCAAACTCCGCGATCCGCTCGTCCCGCTTCGCAAGCATCGCCTGGTAGTCGTCGCCGGCTCCGCCCAGGGCCGTCACTTCCCCTTGCTCCTGCGCGTCTTCCGAGCCCGCCTCTTGCTGCTGCGCCTCGTCCGCTTGCCCGCCATTCGATCCCTCCTTCACGAGAACCGCCTTTCCGCTCGTACGGCAAGCACAACAAGATGCCCGCCTGGTTACTCATCAAGAGCAGCCTAGACGGGCGTCAAAAAGTCAACCGCGCATCGGAGCCGCAAGGCGGCAGTGCCCGAAGAAATACGTCCCACTGGGTTACACACACCGAACTTAAGAAGCGTTTTTGGGCCATCATGGTAAAATTCCCATCGGAGGTAACGATGGAGACCATGCTACTTGATGACATAGAGTTGAGGGAGACTGCAAAGCGGCTCTACGATTCATACTCGACTGTTCTCTCCGAATCCAAGCTCATCTCCATCATCCAAGACGTCCTCGGCGACTTCGCCCCCGCGCTCGACTCCAAATACGCGGCCCGAAGGACCATCAACGACTTGGTGATGGGTTATTACCCGAACGAAGCCACCATCAAGGCCAATTTCATCGATAGGGTCCTCTTTCCGCTGAGCCCCGCGAACATCTCCATCTTCGAGCTTCCCATCGGCAACAGCCGCGTGGACATGTGTAAGGTCAACGGCCACAGCGCCGCCTACGAGATCAAGACCGACCTCGACACGTTCGATCGTCTCGAGGGCCAGTTGAGCGACTACTTCGACGTGTTCGAGACCGTCTACGTCGTGACGTCCGACAAGCGTTGGCAAGAACTGCCAAGCTACGTCCCCGAGGCCTGTGGGATTTACTCCTACAGCCAGGACGCAAGGGACGGCTCCTATCACTTCAAGGCACAGCGCAAAGCCATCAAAAGCACCAACCTGGACTCCGAAAAGCAGCTCGCGGTCATGTCCAAGCGCGCCCTCTGCGAGACCTTCGGCATCGACGGCGGGGGCACGTCAAAGCCCGCCATCATTCAAGAGTGTCTTGCCGAGAACAGCCAAGCCAAAATCAATCGGCTGTTTAAGGCCTATCTCAAGCAACGCTACGGTGCCTACTGGGAGCACTTCTGCAAAGTAAAGCCGCAGGTCTTCGGTATTGACTACGAATGGTTCTACCGCAACAGACTAGAGCCGGAGATTGTGTACTAGAGGTTGTAGCTGTTACCGTGGGCGAGGTAGAGCTGCTGCACGTAGCGAACAACGGTGTACACAATCCAAGTCTGCCAACCGCCATAGTTTCCGGCTGCGGCATGATCAGCTATTTCAGACAGTACGGCGCATTCGCCAGCACGTCTTTCCAGCTCGCCCCTGTCTGCAAGTATCTGTTTTACGACATCGTCGTAGCCGGATTGGCCTTTCTTCACGTCTGGATTGATATACCTTTTGAAGGTATTTGATGAACCGTCATAAAAAAGGGCAAGAGCACGTCCAGTGGCCCCCGCGCCCGGACGGGGCGGTAAGGAATCACGAAGCCCGGCATAGTCGCCGACGCCTTCGAAACCATATTCGGAAAAGTCACGAATGTGGCTATTGTCGATGAAACAGCCATCTTCGTACACCTTGTTCCCGTCATCGCGTTTGCGCGGCGAACACAGTAGGACAGAGTGCGCCGCAATATGAAGGTCAGCCAACTCGTCAAACTCTTCGATACGAGAAGCGGGCGGGGTCTCGTTGATGTCGTAAATCAAGTAGTCATCCGGCCCCAAAAGGTCAGACAAGATGTGCTCGTACCCCTCATATGTCGATATCCGGATGGCGACTGGTTTATTTGAAGAAGTCTTCCTTAGCTCCAAAATCAAAGCTTCCAAGGATTTTGGTGAGAGGTTGGACAGCTCGTCAATCACCGAGATGACCGGGATGAGATCTCGATAGTCGGCAAGCCGCTTAACCGCCTCCTCGTAAAACGCCAAGTCGTTGCTCATTTTAAGAACAAGCTTGCATTTTGAGGGGTCGGCGCCTTTGTATTTGGGCATATAGCAGCGGAAGAAGTCGACCAACACCTTTTTACCGGCAAAGGCATCACTAATGTTATCCAAGGTGACATCGCGCTCAGTCTCAAGATCATCTACCGTGCACATACGGGGCTGACCTTTGCGCTTTCCACTTTTATATGGCTTGTTGACCTTGACGTACTCACCCGTTGAGGGATCGACCAGCTTATCAAAGGCAACGTCCTTCTTAACCACCTCGACCAAAGGCAGAAGCCCTTCGTCTAAAAGTCCGAGCTCCCGCAGCCTTTGTACGGCCCTGAACTCATTTAGGCGATTCTTTAGTGTGAGGACATACATGGGGCGTCACCTACTAACAAGCGGACTTAAGATTAGAGAAAGCGTCAAACCCGATGCATCCATCATGCTGAAGAAAGCCGACCGTAATACCCGGATCCACCCTCTGGCTGGACGAGAATTCCCTGATTCTTCCCTCAGTAAAATGACCGGCTGCAACAAAGCTCTCATACTCGTCCAGGTCTACGAAGAAACGCCTTGCGAACGCATTGGCCTCTTCGTCCTTATGCTCTTCGCTTGCAAGTTCTTCCATCGACACGATTTGCTGCTTGGGGTCGTAATGAAACAAGAGGTGTGCAAGCTCATGCACGACCGTAAACCAGACATGATCATGAGTCTTGTATCGCTTGCTGATGAAAATAGCAGGATGACCCAAGTAGGTTGTCAACACGCCACGTACTTTAGCGTTCGAGATAGCTTCATGCTCAACTAGGTAAACTCCACACCTGTTCAGAAGCTTGCGTGCGCTCTTGATAGAACCGTTTACATCTGGATTCAGGGCAATCTTCTTCAAACGACCAAGCGACGACTCAAGCAGCTCTCTAGAGTATTGAGTATCGCTTAAATCCTTATTCTGAGTCTCAATCTCCTCTTTGCAGAGCCCGAGCCAAACGGCAACAGCCTCCGAATTGCCACCATCCTGCATGAACTCCATCCCGCCGGGAATTGCAGTCATGTAGCGGTCAAAATCCGAAACGCCCAGAATCTTCAGCATAGCCGCAGCTTGCTCAACCAAAGACATGCTCGTTCGCGGAAAGACCTCCTTGAAATGAAACCTCTTGGCGATCTCCTTAAGGTCAAGCTCCTCCAGATGCGCCTCCTCGCGTTCGCGGGCAAGGTACTCCTGATACTTGACCTCATAGTTAAGCCAAAAACTCGCGGGAACGTCGGGCATGACCTTCTCAAGCTTCAGCGCCATGTCCTCGGTAAGCCTGGTCTTCCCGTTCAGAAGCTGGGAGAGGTGGCGCTCGCTCACGCCGGTACGCTTCGAAACTTCCTTTTGGGTCAAACCACGCGCATCAAGGTATTCCTTGATGATCTCGCCGGGCGCGACGATGAAATCACTCATAGCTATCTTCTCCTCTCCTAGCTCAGTGGTAGTCCTGAATATCCACGATGCAGACGCTGGTGATCGTCGTAAGGTCATCCGGGTCAAACTCCCCGACGGGACGGATGACCAGTCTCATGTTCTTGCTGAGGTCGATTCCCCAACAGCCCTCAAAGTTGCCGGTCAGCTTGTGCCTGCGCGGCGGCGGCAGATGGGTAATCTGCGAAAGGTCATTCGCAACCCGCAGATCGGAAAGACGATGAATGAGGTTCTTGGCTATCTTGCCGTAGTTCCTCGTTATCGCCCTCTGATCCTTAAGGCTCTTCTCCAGCGACTTGCTTGCATATTCGATATCCATCGCCACCTCCTTTGATAGAACGATATTGCAATTGACCTCTGAGGTCAATATTGAATTTTAAGATCAATTTAATTCTGTACCTAGACCACTCAGACCGATACTCGTCTGACGTTAGGGTTTTCTAATGAGCGGTGCCACCTCTTAAATACTCTCGCATAAACCGCCCAATCTCTTCTCCGAAAACGCTCAAGCCGCCCGATGCAATAAGCTCTGGATGCACCCTAACCCCATTAATAACCCAGCCATCATCCCTGACATGCTGGAATTCAGTGAAATGCCCGCCACTCACAGGGCTGCCGCATGGATACAAAATGGGACGTAAATATCAAAATTCCGCGCACATCCCGGCGCCAAACCACGTTATGCCCTATAGGAGGTGAGGGAAGAGAATGCATAGCTTTCCATACGGCAGCAACGGCAGGGCGGACGCGCCAGGCCGCGAGAACGACTCTTTGGTAGGGCGCTTCGCAGAGGAGCACTACGACAAGGTATACCGCTACTGCGCGCGAAGGCTCCCCTCGAAAGAGGATGCCCAAGACGTGACGCAGGAGGTGTTCCTTCGGCTCGTGCGGAGCGATGCGCTATACGCCGAGCATGGAAAGCCCCTTGCGTATCTCTACGCCTGCGCGCGCAATGTCTGTGCCGACTTCTACCGAGGTCAGAGACCGGTTGGTGCCTTGGACGAGGACGATGTGCAGACAATTCCTGACGTGCGGCATGCAGACATGGACGGACGGCTGACCATGGCGGGTGCCCTCGCCCGCCTTACGGAAGAGGAGCGCGAGGTCATCGAGCTTCGCTATGGCCAGGACCTGCCTATGTCCGATATCTCCGCCGTGACGGGGAAGTCGAGGTTCGCTCTCTATCGAATCGAGCGGCGCGCGCTCAGCAGGCTCAAGGAACTGATGGGAGAAGGCAATGGATGACTCGAAGCTAAAGGATGCGCTGAGGAGCTACTACGCCGCCGACGCGGCATCCCCCGATGCCTCGGCGCGCAAGCGCACCTTGCTGCTCGTGGAAGCAGAGGCGGCTCGCGCCTGCGGAGGCGCGAGGGAGGCGGATTACATCCCGCTCTGGCGGTTCGTCGCGAGCCAGGTCCGGTTCGTGCGTCCCTGGGCATGGATGCTCCAGATCGCGCTTCTGGCATGCATGCTCGTTCTCGTCGGCGTGATCGGCCCGCGCTCGGGAAGTCCCGTCGTCGTCATGGCGGCATCGGCCCTCTCGGTTGCCATAGCGGCACCATCGGTATTCAAGAGCTTCGAGACCCGCGTCTGCGAGATGGAGTACTCGTGCCGGTTCAGCTGCGTGCAAGTGTTGGCGAGCAGGCTTTTGCTTTTCGGCCTTGCCGACGTGCTTTGGATTACGCTCTCCGTTGCGGCAGTGCCAACGCTCGCGGGGATCGACGCGCTTCGCGTACTGCTGTACGCATGCACGCCGTTCTTCTGCTCGTGTGCCGCCTGCTTCTATGCGGCGCGCCGTCTGCCGGGCAACTCGCTCGTCGCCAGCGTCGCCCCTGCGATGTCCGTACTCGCAGCGCTCTGGCTGCTGAGCACGGCGTTCCCCCTCTGGTACGAGGGCGCGTCTCTCGCCGTATGGGTCACGGCGCTCATGGTCTCCATGGCGCTCGCCGCCCTGGAGGCGTCAAGGCTCATACGCTGCGTCTCAGGCGGCCTCTCGCCACGCCCGTCAAAGGCGGCGCTCTAGCTCTCCTCCTGCATGCCTGCAACATCGAACGAAGGACAAGGAACGAACATGGAACTCAGGCTTGACAGGCTCACCAAGCAGTTCGGCAGCCATATCGCCGTCGACCGCGTGAGCTTCAGCTTCACGCCCGGCGTCTACGGCCTACTCGGGGCCAACGGCGCAGGCAAGACCACGCTCATGCGCATGATATGCGACGTCATGAGGCCGACATCGGGAAGCGTGTTGTTCGGGGGCACCCCCATAGACCAGCTTGGCGACGGCTATCGGGCGCGCCTCGGGTACCTGCCCCAGGACTTCGGCTACTACCCGGACTTCACGGCCTGCGATTTCATGATGTACCTGGCATCGCTCAAGGGGCTCACCGCGCAGCAGGCGAAAGTGCGTACGCGCGAACTCCTGGGAGTTGTCGGTCTCGCAGAGGCCGCAAAGCGGAAGGTCAAGACCTTCTCCGGCGGCATGAAGCAGCGGCTCGGCATCGCCCAGGCGGTGCTCAACGACCCGTCTGTCCTCGTGCTCGACGAGCCCACCGCAGGGCTCGACCCCAAGGAGCGCGTCCGCTTCCGCAACCTCATATCCTCTCTCGCCCAAGACAAGATCGTCATCCTTTCCACGCACATCGTCTCTGATGTGGAGTACATCGCCGACGAGATCCTCGTGATGCGCGCTGGCGGCATCATCACGACGGGCACGGTCGACGAGATCACAGGGGACATCAGGGGATGCGTCTGGGAGTGCACTGTCGCCCCGAGGGAGGCAGACGCCATGTCGGCATCGCTCACGGTGGGCAACATCCACTACGCCCAGGACGGCTCTGCCATTGTTCGCGTGGTGGCGCAGCAGCGCCCGCATCCGAGCGCGCGCGCCGTGGAGCCGACGCTGGAGGACGTCTACCTCTACCTCTTCCAGGAGCAGTCCGGGGGCCTGCCGGTTTCGCGGACGAAAGCGGAAGCGGGACGGGACGCAATCGCACGCAGGAAAGGAGCGCGCCGTGGGTAGCCTCATCAGATACGAGCTCAAGAAGATGCTCTCAAGGCGCGTCTCGCAGGTTTCCATAGCGGCCGTCCTGGCGCTGGTCGCGGTCATAGCCTTCTTCAACATAACGTCCCAGTACGCCCTCGACCCCAAGGAGATGGGCACCGAATTCGAAGGCACTGCCGCCATCGCCCAGATAAAGGCAAACACGGAAGCGCTCGCAGGCCCCATCACCGACGAGGAGGCCACCGAGGCGCTCCGCGAGTTCAAGGAGTTCGTCGGTCCGGACGGCGAGGTCAAGGAAGAGTACAGGACGGACAGGAAGCCCTACGGGGAGAAGGCGAACGAGTACTGGGAGTTCAGCGCGAAGAACGGCGCCCTCATGGCGCTGCTGACAAGCCCTTGGATGCAAGGCTACCAGATGCCTGTGTCCGCGGCAGCCGCTATCGACACGACTGGTACCGTCGACCTCTACGGGCGAGTCCGCTCGAAGATAGCCTCCGGGCTCGACGCGAACGGGGCCCTCTCGTACAACGACGATGAGAGGGCGTTCTGGAGCGAGAGGGCGCAAGGCATGCAAACGCCCATCGAGTACGGATACGCAGGAGGATGGGAGGACTTCCTCAACCTCGCCCAGTTCCTCATATTCGCGATGCTCGCAGTCGTGATAACGTGCGCATCGGTGTTCAACGGGGAGTACCGGGCCAAAACCGACGCCATCCTGCTGTCCACCAAGTTCGGCAAATCAAGGCTCGGGCGCGCGAAGGCGGCGGCCTCTATGATCGCGGCAAGCGCCATATACTGGGTCTTCACACTCGTCTTCCTGGCAATAACGCTCGTCTTCTACGGAGCCGACGGCGCAGGTCTACCCATCCAGATCTACAACATCACATGCACCTACGGCATAAGCCTGTCAGCCGCCGCCCTCATATGCTGCCTCGTCGGGTATCTCGCAACCCTCGCCCTCCTTGGGATAGTGCTCGCACTGTCAGCCAAGATAGACAGCCCCATGGGAATCCTCGCAGTCGGCGTCGCTCTCATCTTGATTCCGATCTTCGTGCCGACGATGACGAGCAGCATCGCGAACCGCGTCATCTACCTGTTCCCCTACGACGCACTGAACCCCCTCAACCTCTTCGGCATGGTCTCGTATGCCATAGGCCCTGTCGTGGTCGAGCTGCCCGTGTTCCTCGCCGCTTTCTACCTCCTGCTTTTCGCGACGGGCATTGCTCTCGCGATAAGGACGTTCAAACGCCATCAGGTTGCCTGATGATGTCAAGGAGGGCCGTTGCCGCCAAGGATGCGTGAATCAGCGAGCCTTCGAGTGGATGCATACCATCGCATTTCAGGGCGAAATTCTCTCCGATTCGCCTCTGGCTGTTAGGGTTTAGGGCTGAATGTTGCGCAACTGCGCCCTGGCCCCGACCGTAAAACCTCTCTAGCTTCTTTCCCTGCCGTCTCCAAACACAAAGCCGGGGCGCCCTCCACATGGAAAGCGCCCCGGCTTATTCATTACCCAATGCGAAAAGCGGCTCTCAAGTTAAGGCCAAAGCAGACCGCCTTACGCCAAGAACTCCTTGGTGGTTGCCACGATGTTGGCGGCGTCCAGGCCGTACTTGTGCAGGAGCTCGGCGCCCGGGCCGGACTCGCCGAAGGTGTCGTTGACGCCGATCTTCTTGAGTGGCGTCGGGCACTGCTCGCACAGGACATCGGCGACGGCACTGCCCAGGCCGCCGATCACGGAGTGCTCCTCGACGGTCACGACGTGGCCGGTCTTGGTTGCACTCTTGACGATCAGGTCGGCATCGATGGGCTTGATGGTGTGCATGTTGATAACCTCGGCGTCGATGCCCTCGGCGGCGAGCTGCTCGGCGGCCTCGAGGGCCTCGCCGACCATCAGACCGCAGGCGATGATGGTCACGTCGGCGCCCTCGCGCATGACGATACCGCGGCCCAGCTCGAACTTGTAGGTCTCGGGGTCGTTGATGACCGGCGAGGCCAGACGAGCGAAGCGCATGTACACGGGGCCGTCGCACTCGTAGGCGGCGCGCGTCACGGCTCGGGCCTCCACGTCGTCGGCCGGAACGATAACGGTCATGCCGGGGATGACGCGCATGAGCGCGATGTCCTCGCAGCACTGGTGCGTGGCGCCGTCCTCGCCCACCGAGATGCCGGCGTGCGTGGCGCCGATCTTGACGTTGAGGTGCGGATAGCCGATCGAGTTGCGGACCTGCTCGAAGGCGCGGCCGGCGGCG